>JAJZBW010000028.1 GCA_021798745.1 Actinomycetes bacterium | reverse complement strand
CGCGCGGCGCGGCGCGCGGCCGGGGCCGTCGTCGCTGGAGCGCTCGCCGTCGCGCCTGTCGCTCCGGCGGTCGCCGCGCCCGGGCCTCACGGTCGCGTCGGGCTTCCCGACGCCCTCGTCGCACCGGCCGCCGGCGCTCGGGCGCTCGGGGGCCGTGGGACGCTCGCGTTCGTCTCGCTCGGGCGACTCCTCGTGCTCGACGGGAGGACGGGCCGGCTCGTCGCGGTCACGGGGTCCGACGAGACGGCGAGCTCGCCCGAGTACTCGCCCGGTGGCCGCTGGCTCGCGTACTCGACCCGGCCCGCCGGGCGCCCGGCGCCCGGCGGGCGTCCGGCCGAGCTCGTCGCGACGGCCGACGGGACCCGTCCGCACCGTGTCCCGGGCGCGACAGGCGGGTCGTGGCTCCCGGACGGGAGGCTCGTCGCGGGGCGCTACCTGTGGCGCGTCGGTCCGTCGGGGGCTCCCGAGCGGGTCGGTCGTGTGCCGTCGGGCCTCGTCGCCTGGGCACCGGACGGGAGCGCGTACGCGTTCGTGGAGTCGACGCTCCCGGCCGGGCTCGCGCGGGCCGCCTCGGGAGTCGAGCGGCTCGAGGTTGCCCGGACGCTGTCCGGGCCGCGCACGACCTGGTACGAGACACGCGTCTCGTACAGCCCGTCGGGCGGGTTCACGGGGGAGTTCGTCTACTCCGCGACCGTCCGTTCCCGCGGGCGAGGGGTCCTGTTCACTCTCGACCCGTACCGATCCGCCTCGCTCGCAGCAGACGGGCTTCCCCTCGAGCTGCTGTCGCGCCCGGGAGCCCGTCCGGAGCGGCTCGGGGTGACCGTCCGAGGGGCGGTGGCCGTCTCGCCGCGCGGTCCGTCCGTGGCGTTCGTGGACGGACCGGGCCGCGACGCATGGGGCTCCAAGCACGTCGAGACCTGTGGCGGATCGCCGGCGCGCTGCTCCCCGGTCCGCTCACCTGCGGGCGAGCTCACGATGGACCCGGCGTGGTCTCCGACGGGCCGGTCGCTCGCGTTCGTCGTCGCCGCGCCCGGCACCGCGTCGGGCTTCTCCCCGTCGGACCTCGACAGGTGGTACGCGACGCGCCGGCTCTGGGTCGCCGCCGCCGGGGGTGCAGCGCACGCGCTCGCCGGCACGGCGGGTGCCGCGGCTCCCCTCTGGTCGGCCGACGGTCGCGAGCTCCTCTACGTCTCGGGCGACGCCCTCTGGGTCCGACGCGTCGCGGGCGGTGCCTCCGAGCGCGTCGCGGGCCCGCTCTTCGCGCCCGGCTCCTGGCCCTCCTTCGACGGGAGCGTCGACTGGAGCGCCCAGTTCGCGTGGAGCTCCTAGCTCCTAGCTCCGGGTCGGGACGGATCGAGCACGGGCGCGGAGCGGGCGTGCGGGGACGCGGGAGACTCCGGACCCGAGGGGCGCACGGCGCGCGGGCGGCGTCACGGGAGGACGAGGACCTTTCCGAGCGCTCCGCGCTCGACGGCCTCCTGCGCGTCGGCGACGTGGTCGAGGTCGAAGCGGTGGAGCGGGAGGAGCGAGAGAGCGCCCACGCGGAGCGCGTCGCGCGTCCACGCCACCGCGGCGGCGAGCTCCGGAGCAGGAACTCCGTAGAGCAGGACGTACGAGAGCGTCACGTTCGCGGTCATGAGCCGGCGGGTGGGCAGCACCGGGTCCACCGGATCGGACGCGTACACGGAGACGACCGTGCCCGGGCCGCTGACCGAGAGGTCGAGGTCGAGGTTGGCCCCCAGCGCGAGCTCGACTATCCGGTCGACACGAGGCGCCCACTCGCGTACGCGCTCGCCCGCGCGCGGGTCCCGGTAGTCGACGACCAGGTCCGCGCCGGCGGCGCGGGCGAGCTCCGCCTTCTCGCGCGTGCTCGCGGTCGCGGCGACGCGCGCGCCTGCGTGCTTCGCGAGCTCGATCGCGTAGTGGCCGACCGCGCCTGCCCCGCCGGCCACGAGCACGGAGCGACCCGACAGCGCTGCGGGGTCGCCTCCGAGGCAGTGCGCCGCGGTGACCGCCGGCACCCCGAGGCTCGCGCCGAGCTCGTCGGACGCGGTGCCCGGGAGCGGCACGACGCGCGACGCGGGGACCACGCAGTACTCGGCGGCCGTGCCGAACCGGTTCCCGAACGCCGCGAGGTACAGCCACACGCGCGTTCCGACGGCCGGCTCGCGCAGTCCCTCGCCGAGCGCGTCGACGACTCCCGCGCCGTCCTGGTGGGGGACCTGGAAGCCGTCGGGCTGCCCGCCGGTCGCGCCCGATCGCGTCTTCCAGTCCGTCGGGTTCACCCCCGAGCAGGTGACTCGAACGCGCACCTCTCCGGGACCGGGCACCGGGGTCTCGACGTCCTCGACGGACAGGACCGAGGCGGCCGGACCGACCGCCCGGTAGAGCGCCGCTCGCACGCACCGATGGTATCCCGGCGCGTGCGCCGGACGAGGTCGAGCGCCGAGCCGGCGCGTCGCCGTCCCACCCGTCGACGGTCGTGCGCAGGCATCTCGTGCGCGGACATACAGTGGTCGTACATGCGATGACGAAGCACGCGAGCTCTCCGCCCACGAGAGACCGGGGCGCCCCGAGCGCGCCCGCGCCGCCACCCGCGTGGCGCCACTACCTCTGGCTGCTCGCGCTCGGGCTCTTCGTGGCGCTCTACGTCGTCCTCCCGACGACTCAGGGCGCGAAGTCCGTCACGCTCAACTACTCGCAGTTCCTCCACGACGTGGCTGCGGGCCGGGTGAAGACGGTGACGCTCGACACGACAGGAGCGGCGACCGGCACGCTGTCCGACGGGTCGAGCTTCACGACGGCGATCCCCTCGCAGGCGGGCCAGGCGTTCCTCGACGAGCTCGACGCGCACGGCGTGCAGATCTCGACCCAGACCTCGGGCGCCACGTTCGGCGCCGAGGTCCTGTCGGTGCTCATCCTCATGAGCCCGTTCCTCGTGCTCGGGTACTTCTGGTGGCGGCTCTCGCGCCGCAGCGCGGGGGCGCTCCCCGGTGCGCTCAGCGTCGGGCGCTCGAAGGCAAAGGTGTTCGACGAGGAGCGCCCGACCACGACGTTCGCGGACGTCGCCGGGTACGAAGGGGCGAAGGTCGAGGTCCGAGAGGTCGTCGACTTCCTCCTGAAGCCGGAGCGCTACGCGCGTGCCGGAGCGACCGCTCCACGCGGCGTGCTCATGGTGGGACCGCCCGGCACGGGAAAGACCCTTCTCGCACGGGCGGTCGCGGGCGAGGCGCGGGTCCCGTTCTTCTCGGTGAGCGGGTCGAGCTTCGTCGAGATGTTCGTCGGGGTCGGAGCGGCACGAGTGCGCGACCTGTTCGCGGAGGCGCGAAAGCGCGCGCCCGCGATCGTGTTCGTGGACGAGGTCGACGCGATCGGCCAGCGTCGCGCGGGAAGCGGTGCGCTCGTCGCGAACGACGAGCGCGAGCAGACGCTCAACCAGCTGCTCGCCGAGATGGACGGGTTCGACCCCATGACCGGCGTGGTCGTGCTCGCCGCGACGAACCGTCCCGAGGTGCTCGACCCGGCCCTGCTCCGTCCGGGTCGCTTCGACCGCCAGGTGACGATCCCGCTCCCGAACCTCGCCGAGAGGCTCGCGATCCTCGTGGTCCATTCGCGCGCGAAGCACCTCGACCCCGACGTCGACCTCGAGGTCGTCGCGCGGGGGACCCCGGGCTTCTCGGGCGCGGACCTCGCGAACCTCGTGAACGAGGCCGCGATCGTCGCGGTGCGCGCGGGGCGGGAGGTCGTGACCGCTGCGGACCTCGACGCGGCGCGCGACCGCATCGTGCTCGGCCGGCGCGAGGGGTCGAACGTCCTGCTGCCCGACGAGAAGCACGCGGTCGCCGTGCACGAGGCAGGCCATGCGCTCGTCGCCGCGTACTGCGAGAAGGCGGACCCGATCGCGAAGGTGACGATCCTCCCGGCAGGCCAGGCGCTCGGGGCGACCGAGCAGCTCCCGCTCGTCGAGCGCCACCTGTTCGGGGAGGACTACCTGTACGACATGCTCTCCGTCCTCCTCGGGGGTCGGGCGGGGGAGCTGGTCGTGCTCGGACAGGGCTCGACGGGCGCGTCGAACGACCTCGCGAAGGCGACGGAGCTCGCGACGAAGATGGTCCGGGAGTTCGGTCTGTCTCCTGCGGTCGGTCCCGTCGGCTATCCGTCGGGAGGATCCGTGTTCCTCGGGGGAGGCAGCGAGTTCTCGTCGCGTCCGTTCGCGGAGCAGACCCAGGCGGCGATCGACGCGGAGGTCGCGAGGCTCGTCCGCGAGGCCGAGCACCGGGCCGTCGGGGTCCTCGGGGAGCACCGGGAGGAGCTCGACGAGCTCGTCGAGCTCCTCCTCGTGCGCGAGACGGTCGACGGGAGCGACGTGTACGCGCTCGCCGGCCGGATCGCCCCGACCGCGGGTCAGGGTCGGACGATGGCTCCCGACCGCGCGAGCTCCGCGGGGAGGGACTCGGCGGCGCGCCCGTAGCGACCCGCCACGGGCCGCGCCCCCCGGCGCTCTCGGGACGTCGCGCCGGTCGCGTCGACGCGCGGCTCCACTCGAGGGGAGATCGTGCCGTTGGACGTCCATGGCAGACGAGGAGGAGGCGGGCAACGAGGAGCGCTGGTCGACGGAGTCCGAGCTGTCCGACGACGTGCTGCGCCTGCTCGTGTCCGAGCTCCGAGCACAGAACCTGACCGACCGGCACGAGGCGCGCGCCTGAGCCTCGTAGTCTGGCGGCATGTGGGATCCGGGCCAGTACGCGCGCTTCGCGACCGAGCGGGCCCGGCCCTTCGGCGACCTCGTCGCGCGCGTGAGCACGACGCCTGCACGCGTCGTGGACCTCGGGTGCGGCCCGGGCACGCTCACGAGGGGCCTCGCGGACCGCTGGCCCGACGCGGTCGTCACGGGGATCGACTCCTCGGAGGCGATGTGGCGCGAGGCCGGCCGGCTCGCCGTTCCCGGGAGGCTCGAGTTCCTGCTCGCCGACCTCACGTCGTGGGCCCCCGACGCCCCGGTGGACCTCGTCGTCGCGAACGCGGTGCTGCACTGGGTCCCCGGTCACGTGCGCCTGCTGGGCCGGCTCTCCTCGTTCCTCTCCGACGCGGGAGCCCTCGCGTTCCAGGTGCCGGCGAACCACCGGGAGCCGTCGCACACGATCGTTCGCGAGGTGCTCGCGTCGCAGCGCTGGACGGGCCGGCTCGGGGACCTCGCGGAGCAGGACGCCCCCGTGGCGGAGCCGCGCGACTACCTCGCGGCGCTGCTCGCCTGCGGGCTCGTCGCGGACGTGTGGGAGACCACGTACCTGTCGCTCCTCGCCGGCGAGGACCCCGTGCTCGAGTGGCTCTCGGGTACGGCGCTCCGCCCCGCGCTCGCACGTCTTGACCGGGACGGCCAGGAGGAGCTCCGGGCGGACCTCGCCCCGAGGCTCCGCCACGCCTACCCGGCCGGAGAGGGCGGGACGGTGCTCCCGTACCGGAGGATCTTCGCCGTCGGATCCCGCCGGGCACCGCGCCGCCGCGGCGGCCCCCAGGAGCGGTGACGGGCCCCGCAAGAGCGACGGACGCGGACGGCGAGACCGTCTCCCTGGACGGCCGGGTCGTCGTCGTCACGGGGGCGAGCTCGGGGATCGGCGAGGCCGCTGCCCGCTCGCTCGCGCGCGCGGGCGCCGAGGTCGCCGTCGTCGGGCGCTCGCCGGAGCGGACCGAGGCGGTCGCGAAGGGCTGCGGGGCGACGCCGTTCGTGTGCGACTTCTCCCGGCTCGAGGAGGTCCGGCAGCTCGCCGCGTCGCTCGCCGCCCGGTACACGGCGATCGACGTGCTCGCGAACAACGCGGGACTGTTCTCGCGCCGCCGGGTGACGACGACGGACGGCTTCGAGCTCACCGAGCAGGTGAACCACCTCGCCCCGTTCCTCCTCACGAACCTCCTCGACGACCGGCTCGGCCCCGGGTCCCGGGTCGTGACGACCTCGAGCCGGGTGCACCTCTACGGCCGGCTGGGCCCCGACGGGGCCGCGCCTGCCGGCCCCTACGGCGGGTGGCGCGCCTACTCGAGGTCGAAGCTCGAGAACGTCCTGTTCTCGAACGAGCTCGCCCGCCGGCTCGCCGCCCGGGGCGCCACGTCGGTCGCGTTCCACCCGGGATCGGTGCGGACGGGCTTCGGACGACGTGGGGGAGCCGTCTCGCTCGTCTACGGGACGCCGATCGGACGTCTCGTGCTCGTGTCGCCCCGGTCCGGCGCGGACACGCTCGTGTGGCTCGCCTCCGCTCCGGTGGGGTCGGGATGGGAGCCCGGCGGCTACTACTTCCGACGTCGCCCGGCGCGTGCGCGCGAGAGCGCCCGGGACCCCGCGCTCGCGGCCCGGCTCTGGGAGCGCTCCGCACGGGACGTCGGGCTCTCGTGACGGGCGGCGGGCCCCGGCGCGCACCGGGGCGCAGCCGCGGCCGAGCGCATCACGGTGCGAAGTCGCTCGCGGGCGGGCTCGGCGAGTACGCCGTGAGCTCCACGTAGCGCGTCGGGGTCCCCCCGTAGGCGAGTATCCCCTTCGAGTCGGTCACGCAGTACTCGTACGACACTCGCCGCACCGTGACGGCGAGGCACGTCGACCGCTGCCCGGCGATGGTCCTCGCGGAGGCCCGGTACGAGACGCCCGCGACCGTGGCGGCCGTCTGTGCCTGGAGGGCCTTGAGCTGACGAAGGACGCTCGCGGGGTCGAACAGGGCCGCGAGCGCGAACAGCGACGTTCCCACCGCACCGGACTTCACGCACACGGAGTGGCCGAGCGCGGACGAGCAGAAGTAGGCCGTGCCCGCGAGGTCGAGCACGTAGCCGTGGGTCGTCCCGAAGCGGAGGTCCGGGGGACGCTGCTCGAAGGTGATCGACTGCGAGGGGCCTGCCCCGTGGGTCGCGTACGTCACGGAGAACGTCTGGTGCTCGGCGGCCTGCAGGGACTTCTCGAGACCGGCGAGCGGAGGGGGAGTGGGCGCGGCGACAGACGTCGCCCCCGGGAGGAGCAGGAGGGCTCCGAGGACGAGGCCGCCGACGGCCGACCGGGCGGCGGGCCGGCGACGCGACCGGACGGGACGGCGGACCGCTTGGGATCCCACGGCGGCTCTCCTCGTTCGACGGGACCGGGGCCGTGCCTCCGGCGGTGGCCCGGCAGCCACGACGAGATTGTTGCACACGAGCGTCACGAGGTCAACGAGCGCGCGTGCCGCGCGCCCCCCGCGCCCCAGGCGCGCGCGGACGTCGCACAGGTGGTGCGGGACAGCCGGCCCGGGCGATCTCGAACGCGTCGGAGACGTGGCCCGCGAGCGCCGAGGCGCTCCTCCTGCCCCTCGCGGGCGCCGCCCGGAAGGCCCGTAGCCCGCTGCGAAGCGCGCCCACTCCGACGCGCGCGGCGACCGCCGCGCAAAGACGAACGTCCTCGCTCGCGGCGTCCGCGCCGTTCGCGGCGAAGCGCTGCACGAGCAGGGTGGTCAGCCGCTCCTCCCACTCGACGAACATCCGGACGATCCGGCCGAGCGACGGAGCCGACGCAGGGCTCAGGTCGCGCGACGCGCGGACGAGGCCGCGCCCCACGCGACCGAGGATCGGCGCTCGGACCGCCTCGTGGAGGGCCTCGAGCGGCGGCTCCCCGGGCGGCCGGCGCGCGAGCTCGCTCTCCGCGGCCCGGAAGAGCTCTATGAGGTCCGGGAGGAGCAGGTCCTCCTTCGACTCGAAGTAGCGGAAGAACGTCCTCTCCGAGACGTCTGCGGCGTCCGTGATCTCCTGGACGGTCGTCTCAGCGAACCCCTTCTCTCGGAAGAGCTCGGACGCGGCCGCGACGAGGGCCTCGCGCGTGGCCTGCTTCTTCTTGTCCCAGCGACTGACAGGAGCGTCCGGCGGCACCGGAGCATCATAGCGCCCGGCGCCGACGTGTCGAGCGGAGACATGTGACATAGACGTCATACGGCATGACCGCCACTCGTCTGAGATGACAGACATCGTGTCCGACAGAAGGCAGCGGCGACATCCGAAGGCGGCTGGCGCGGGCGCGCGCACGCCATGAGCGATGCAACGGAAGGGCGGACAGCTCGCCGCGCCTTGGCCGGCGCTGGTGCGCTCAGGTCCGCTCGGTGAGCAGCCGGAGCAGGTCCCGCCTCCACTCCGAGCGCGCCTGGGCGGCCTCGACGGTCTCGGGATGGACCATCCGGGTCACCCGCGGCACGCCGGCACCCGTGTGGAACGCGAAGGCCCGCGCCTCGACCGCGGTGTCGGCCTTTGTGTAGTGGGCGCGTTGTAGCAGGTAGCCGCTCCAGGAGGCCACGAGGAAGGTCTCCATGAAGCGGCCGTGCTCGGTCACGTCCTCGAAGACGCCCCAGCGAGTCCCGCCGAGGTGGCGCCGGACGATGCGCAGCGCCGCCATCGCGGCGAGGAAGTCGTCGACGTCGTCCTCGGCGACCTGGTACTCGACGAGGATGAGCACGGGACCGTCGCTCGCGGCGATCTGCCGGTTCACGACGAGAGACGGGCTCCCGACGATCTCGAGCGAGGCGCGGTCGACGACGGGGAGACCGAACCGGGGTATGAGGAGCATCCCGGGGAGGAACGCGAGGGCATCGACGAGAAGGGTCGTGCGAAGGGGGAGGAACGAGTCGAGGACGCCGAAGCCGAGGCTCCCGACGACGAACGGGCCCTGGAGGACGACGTAGTACAGGGAGAGCGCGCGTGTCTGGACCCACTCCGGGGTGACCTGGCGCGCGGCGATCACGAACGCCATCGTCGCCCACACCCACGAGCCACCCGCGACGAACAGCGCGGGCATGGCGACGACGCGGTTCGGCCACAGGACGAGCGAACCGACCGCGAGCCCGTTCGCGAGCGTCGCGGCGGCCGCGATCGCGTCGAGGTGGAGATGACCTTGGAGCCTCGGGACCGTGAGCGCCGCGACGAGGGCGCCGGCCCCGGAGAGCGCGAGGAACGTGCCGTACCCGAGAGCGGAGGTGTGGAGGAAGCGCGCGGCGAACAGCGGGAGGAGGGCGCCGAGGGCTGCCGCGGGCGCCGCGTAGAGCGCGGTGCGGGCCGCGACCGCTCGGAGCCCCGGGGTGTTCGCGAAGTACCGCCAGCCCGACGAGATCGCTCCGAGGAGGCTCTCGGCGACGTCGCCGCCGGGCGTCGACAGGCGGAGGTCGCTCCGGCCGCGCCACACGACGAGGAAGACGACGAGGGGGACCATGAGGACGCAGCAGACCGCGAAGAAGGTCGCGCTCCCGGCCTCCCGGAGCACCGCGCCGCCGGCGAGGGGACCGACGACCTGGCCGATGTTCCACTGGAAGCTGTCGACGCTGAGCGCGACGGGTGCGACCTCGGCGGGGACGAGCCCCGCCACGGTCGTCCACCACGAGGGCGACGACGTTCCGCTCGCGATCCCCATCCCGGCGAGCCCGAGCAGGAGCGTCGCCGGCGTGAGCGCGTGGGCCGCCGCGACGAGCGCGAGGAACGCCGTCGCGGCGGTGAGGAGGAGCTTTGCCACGAGGAGCACGAGCCGACGGTCTCGGGAGTCCGCGGCGGCGCCCGAGAACACGACCGAGAAGATCCCGGCGAGCGGGATGATCGACGCGGCGAGCGTCACGAGGACCGGCGAGGTCGTGAGCCGCTCCATGACGAAGCCCCCGACGAGCGTGACCATCCACACCCCGGAGTTGGCGAACACGGCCGTCCCCTCGAGCCACCGGAACGAGCGGCTGCGCAGCGGGGCGAGCAGGACCGTCACGCCTTCACTGTAGAGAGCGGGTGACCGGCGAGACGTGGACCGCCGCGTCCAGAATGGCCCGATGGCGCTCGGGGCGGGCTCGCGGCGACGACCGGGCGCGCGAAGGACCGCTGTGCTCGCGGTCGTGGTCGTCGCGGGTCTCGCGGTCCCCGGGGGGCGCTCCGTGGGCGCGCGCCGCCTTCCGTTCCCGATCCCCGCTCCCGCGGTGCAGCCCGAGCCGTGCCCTCCGCCGCCCCTTCCCCCCTCGCCGCCGGCCCCGCCACTCGCTCCTCCGGTCGTGCCGCAGCGCGCCATCCCCGTCGTGCAGGCGCCGCCGAGCCGAACCGTCGACCTCGCGCCGATCTCGGGCAAGGGGATGTGGCTCACGGTCTTTAAGGGCGGGCACCTCGACGTGTCGAGCGTCGTCGCGACGGCGAGGCGTGCGGGGCTCCACCAGCTGTGGCTACGGACCGGGAGCAGCGCAGACGGCTTCTACGGAGGACCTCTGCTGCGCGCCCTCGTCCCCGCCGCGCACCGCGCGGGGATCGCCGTGATCGCGTGGGACTTCGCGTCGATGTCGAACCCCGCGGCCGACGCCGCGCGGGCGCGTGCGGCCATCGTGGACGGCGCCGACGGGTTCGCGGCGGACATCGAGACGGCCGCGGAGGGCACGTATCTCAACTCGCGTCGGGTCGCGTACTACCTGTCGCTCGTGCGCGCCGCGATCGGGAGCCGTCCGCTCGTCGCGGTCGTGCCGCGTCCCCTCCGGTACTGGCTGGCGAACTACCCGTACGCCGCGGAGGCGCCGTTCGTGGACGCGTTCGCCCCGATGGTCTACTGGTCGTGCACCGAGCCGGGGCGAGCGACCCTCGAGGCGATCCGTGCGCTCCGGCGGCTCCGCCCGGTCGTCCCGATCGGGCAGGACTACAACATGGCCTCCGAGGGCGGGCGGCACGGTCTGCCGACCGGCGCCGCAGTGTGGCGGTTCCTCGACGTCGCACGCCGCGGGGGAGCGCTCGGGGCGAGCCTCTACGACCTCGAGTCCGGGGGCGTCGCCGCGCTGTCCGCGCTCTCCGCCTACCCGTGGCCGCGCCCGCGCGTTCAGCGGGGGGTCGCGGCGTCCGGGACGAAGGCGGGCCCGTGACCGGGCACGACGCGCGCGACCCCGAGCCCGAGCACGCGGGCGCGGCCGGCGTGGAGGGCGCTCGCGTCGGTGCACAGGGGGTCCTCGACGGGGCCCGTCGCGTCCCACCAGAGGTGCGTGCACGCGACGAGGCCGTCCGCGGTGACCACGAGCGTCGTGACGTCCTGGGCGGTGTGGCCGGGAGTCTCTATGAGCGACACGTGCTCGCTCACACGCCGACCCTCGGCGGGGGCGTCCTCCCAGCGGTCGCGCTCGTAGACGGCCCACACGTCGTGGGCGCGCGCCTGTGGGAAGAGCGCGAGGTGCCAGGTATGGTCGGGATGGTGGTGGCTGAGCACGACGTCGGTGACGTCCTCGGGCGCGACGCCGAGCGCGGCGAGCGGGTCGAGTATGAGCGCTCGGTCGCGCACCATCCCGGGGTCGACGACGACCTGGGAGCGGCCGTCGGATACGTGGACGACGGTCGAGGCGACCCCGTCGTCGTTCGCGTACCCCGCGTGGAGGACGGTCAGCGTGGCGGGCATCCTCGGAGCCTACGCGGAGCGGACCGGCCGAGCCGCAACAGGGTGGGGCGCACCGGGGGAACGCGCGCCGGCCGCGCGCCCGGGGGGAAGCCGTGACGCGCGCGGTCGTGGCGACGGCCTACGGCGGCCCGGAGGTGCTCGCCGTCGTGGACGTTCCCGCGCCCGCGCCCGGGCGGGGAGAGGTGTCCGTCGAGGTCCGCGCCGCGGCGACGAACCCGTTCGACCTGAAGCTCTACAGCGGGGCGCTCGGGGCGGACCCCGCGCGCCTGCCGATCCGTCTGGGCTCGGAGGCCGCCGGCGTCGTGGTCGCCGTTGGCGCCGGTGCGGCCGGCCCGACGGGGCCCGTCGCTGTCGGTGACGAGGTCGTCGTGTTCCCGGCGCGGGGGGCCTACGCGGAGCGGGTCGTCGCGCCGGGCTCGTCGGTCCTCGCGAAGCCCGGGGCGCTGACCTTCGAGGAGTCGGCGGGCCTCATGCTCGCCGGAACGACCGCGGTGCACGCGCTGACGGCCGTGGACGTGGGGGTCGGCGACACGGTGCTCGTGCACGGGGCGTCGGGCGGTGTCGGGAGCGTGGTCGCGCAGGTCGCGATCGCCCGCGGCGCACGCGTCGTCGGGATGGCGTCGCCGGCTCGCCACGACGACCTGCGCAGGCTCGGGGTCCTTCCCGTCCCGTACGGGGAGGGCCTCGCGGAGCGCGTCCGCGCGCTCGCCCCCGGCGGCGTGGACGCGGCCGTCGACACGGTCGGCACCGACGAGGCCGTCGACGTCTCGGTCGAGCTCGTCGCGGACCGCCGTCGCGTCGCGACGATCGCGGCGTTCGCTCGCGGGGCCGAGCTCGGACTGTCGGTGCTCGGCTCGGGGCCGGGGGCCGACCCGGGGAGCGCGCTGCGCGAGGCGGCCCGTGTCGACCTGCTCCGGCTCGTCGTCGCGGGGGCGCTCCGCGTGCGCGTCGCGCGAGCGTTTCCCCTCGAGCAGGCGTCGGACGCGCATCGGATGCTCTCGAGCGGGCACGCGTACGGAAAGGTCGTGCTCGTGCCCTGAGCGGGCCGGAGATCGGTGCGCGTCGGGGGACTCCCGGTCAGCCTCCCGCCATCGCCCCGACGACGAGGAGAGGCTCGGCGCCCGAGGCGACGGCGGGAGGCAGCGGCGCGTCGGGGGACTCGTGGGAGAGGTCCTCCCCGCACGCGAAGAACCGGACGAACGGACGGCGACGGGAAGTCGCCGGGTCGCGGATCGTGCCGCGGAGCTGGGGGTGGAGCCGCTCGAGCTCGTCGACGACGCTCGCCTGGGTCACCTCCCCGCGCACCTCGAGCGAGAGCTCCCCTTCGGTCCGGGCGAGCACGCGCAGGTGCGCCGGCAGGACGACGCGCACGGCCGGTCGGGCCGCGGGCGACCCGGGCGCGCCGGGGTGCGGGGCCGGGCTCACGCGAGCGTCTGCACCTCGACGGAGAGCACAGCGGGGAGGTCGCGGACGATGGCGTCCCAGCTGTCGCCCGAGTCCGCGGACGCGTACACCTGCCCGCCGGTCGTCCCGAAGTAGACGCCGCAGCTGTCGAGGGAGTCGACGGCCATCGCGTCGCGAAGCACGTTCACGTAGCAGTGCGACTGGGGAAGGCCCCTGTCGAGCGGCTCCCACTCGCCCCCGCCGGTCCGGCTCCGGTAGACGCGCAGGCGACCGTCGGGCGGGAAGTGGTGCGAGTCGCTCGTGATCGGGACGACGAACACGGTGTCGGGCTCGTGGGCGTGGACGTCGACGACGAACCCGAAGTCCGTCGGGAGGTCGCCGCTCACCTCCGTCCAGCTCCCGCCCGCGTCGTCGCTCCGCATGACGTCCCAGTGCTTCTGCATGAAGATCGTGTCCGGCCGGGAGGGGTGCGCGGCGAGGTGGTGGACGCAGTGCCCGACCTCGGCCTCTGGCCCGGGGATCTCTCCCGACCGGAGGCCCTGGTTCGCCGGCTCCCAGGTCTCCCCGGCGTCCTCGGTCCGGAACACCCCGGCCGCGGAGATCGCGACGAGCATCCGCCGCGCGTCCCGGGGGTCGACGAGCACGCTGTGGAGGCACATGCCCCCGGCTCCCGGCTGCCAGGACGGGCCGGAGCCGTGGCCGCGCAGTCCGGCGAGCTCGTCCCAGGTGAGGCCCCCGTCACGCGTCACGAACAGCGCGGCGTCCTCGACGCCCGCGAGCACGGTGTCCGGGTCGGTCGCGGACGGCGCGAGGTGCCAGACGCGAGCGAACTCCCACGGGTGCGGGGTCCCGTCGTACCACTGGTGCGTGCCGGGCTCTCCGACGTACGTGAAATCGTTGCCGACGGGCTCCCAGCTCCGTCCGCCGTCGTCGGAGCGCTGGACGACCTGGCCGAACCAGCTGGAGGTCTGCGACGCGTACAACCTGTCGGGGTTCGCGGGCGACCCCGTCACGTGGTAGATCTCCCAGCCCGGGAAGATCGGCCCTGCGACGTCCCAGCACGTCCGCCGCCCGTCGGAGCTGAGCACGAACGCCCCCTTGCGCGTCCCGACGAGGACGCGGACGCTAGTCACTGGCCCACCCAGTGGACCGGCGCGACCGCGCGCTCGGGTCGCGCCGTGTGGACGGCGACGAGCGGGCGCGCCGGGGAAGTCCCCTCCGGCGCGTCGCCCCGGCGACGAGCGCTCTGGCGAAGCGTGCCATGCCCATCCTCCCCCCACGGAGTCCTGAACCCGACGCGTCAAGCCTGCCACGCGCGGGCGCCCCCTGCCCGCGGACCCCGGGAAGCCGGCGGCGTCGGGAGGACGCGCGGCTAGGGGGCGCCCCGCTCTCGCCCCTGACCCGAGGCGGTGGCCGCAGCGACGGCTGCCTCGAAGCGGCGGGTGAGCACGCGCTCGGCGACGAACGCGCAGAACGGGACCGTTCCCGCGAGCAGGACGGCCACCGTGGCGAGGAGCGGGACGCGCAGGGCGCGGGAGAGGTCCAACGCGACGTACAGGTAGACGAGGTACAAGAACCCGTGGGCCGTCCCGACGACGTTCACGACCGAGTTGTCGTGCGCGGCGAGCTGCAGCGGGACCCCGACGAACACGAGCACGATCAGAAGCGTCGCGGTCGTGAACGCGAGCACGCGGTACCGGACGAGGAGCCGTCGGTCGGTGCGCGGCTCGCGGCTCGCCTCCTGCTCCGACGCGCGCGGGCTGCTCACCGAGCCGTCCCGCGAGCCGAGGTGGTGCCGGGCGCGGGGCGCACCCGGCGCTCGGCGCACGGCGGCACGGGCGTGAGCATCGCGGGGAGCGTAGCCGTCGCGCTCTCCTTGCCATCGGCGCGCTCCGGAGAGTCCGAGTTGGTGGCCGTGTCGGCGGCGGCGCGAGGATGGCAGCCGGATGGAACCGGTCCTGCGCCGCCTGCCCTTCGACTCCTCACGTGGTGAGCGATCGTCGGCTGTCGCGCGCGGTGCCGCGGACGGTGCCCGCGGTGACCGCACGCCGCCGGGCGCGCTCGGAGCACGGCACAATGGGCGCCGCGCGGGCCGACGTGGTTCCTCGCATGGGCCGGCCCGCACGCACGGGCGCGGTACGGGCGGCAGAGGGGGATGGCATTGACATCGGTCGAGACGAACGGCGCGGCGCGTCCGCTCGTGGTCGGGGTCGTGCGGGAGGACGCCGCGGACGAGGCCCGGGTCGCGGTCGTCCCCGACGGGGTGGGGAAGCTCGCGGCGGCCGGGTGCGAGGTCGTCGTGGAGCGCGGCGCAGGATCCGGCGCCTACTTTCCCGACGACGCCTACGAGCGGGCAGGGGCGCGGCTCGTCGGCCGCGACGAGCTCGTCGCCGTCGCGGACGTCGTGCTGTTCGTCGGCGCTCCGGGCCCGTCGACCGTGGGCGCGCTGCGCTCCGGTCAGGTCGTGGTCGGGATGCTCCGCCCCCTCGTCGACCCCGCGCTATCCGAGGAGCTCGCGGCGCGGGGAGTCACCGCGTACAGCCTCGACGGGCTGCCGCGGACGCTCAGCCGCGCCCAGCCGATGGACGCGCTGAGCTCCCAGGCGAGCATCGCGGGCTACAAGGCGGCCATCGTCGCGGCCCACGAGCACGGCAGGTACTTCCCGATGCTCATCACCGCGGCGGGGACCTCTCGCCCGACGGAGGTGCTCGTGCTCGGTGCGGGCGTCGCGGGCCTCCAGGCCATCGGGACGGCGAAGCGGCTCGGGGCCGTCGTGCGGGGCTACGACGTCCGCCCCGAGGCGCGAGAGCAGATCCTCTCGCTCGGAGCGAGGTACCTCGAGCTGAAGAGCGTCGCGGCAGGAGAAGGAGAGGGCGGCTACGCGCGGAGCCTCACGGCCGAGGAGCAGCAGGCCCAGCAGGAGGAGCTCAACTCCCACATCGCCGCGCACGACGTCGTGATCACGACCGCGCAGGTCCCGGGACGCCGGCCGCCCCTTCTCGTGACGGCGGCCGCGGTCGCCGCGATGCGCCCGGGGTCGGTGATCGTGGACATGGCGGCGAGCGAGCTCGGGGGAAACGTGGAGCTCTCCCGCCCCGGGGAACGGGTCGTGACCGACGGCGGGGTGACGATCCTCGGGGCCGGGAACCTCGCGTCGACGATGGCCGCGGGGGCGTCGGCGGCGTACTCGCACAACATCTCCGCGCTCCTGCTCCATCTCGTGCGCGACGGGGCGGTCGTGGTCGACCCGGAGGAGGAGATCCAAGCGGGCGTGCTCGTCGCGCACGGCGGGGCGGTCGTCCACCGCGCGACGGCAGCGCTCCTCGACGGTGCGACGGCCGGCGGTGCAGCGAACAAGGAGGACGCACGATGAGCACCGGACTCCTCACGGACCTCACGATCGCCGTGCTCAGCCTGCTCGTCGGGTTCGAGGTGATCAGCAAGGTCCCCGAGACGCTCCACACGCCGCTCATGTCCGCGGCGAACTCGATCCACGGGATCGTGCTCGTCGGAGCCGCGCTCGTCGCGGCCAGCGCGCACAACACGGCGGGGTACGTGCTCGCGTTCGTCGCCGCGTTGTTCGCGGGGATGAACGTCGTCGGTGGCTACGCGGTCACGGGGAGGATGCTCAAGATGTTCAAGCGCCGGCCGGCTCCGAAGGCGCCGGGGACCGAGCCGGTCTCGAGCGGGGCGGCCGAGGCATGAGCGGATTCGACGCGACGGTCAGGCTCCTGTACGTCGCGGCCGCGGCGTGCTTCGTCGTCGGCCTCCACCTCATGAACGCGCCGCCCACGGCGAACAAGGGGAGCAGGGTCTCGGCGACGGGGATGGTCGTCGCGGTCGCGGCGACGATCGCCCTCGTCGCCCACGACACCGCGATCTCCGCGACGGGGTGGACGGTCATGCTCGTCGGGGCGATCCTCGGCTCTGCCGTCGGTCTGGCCTTCGCCCAGAAGGTGAAGATGACCGCGATCCCCCAGCTCGTGAGCCTGTTCAACGCGATGGGCGGTGGGGCCGCGGCGCTCGTGGCGCTCGCGGGGTTCGTCGCCGCGTCCTCGTCTGCGAACCTCGGCGGGCGCGTCGCGGTGAGCACCGCGATCGACGTCGCGATCGGTGCGGTGACCTTCTCCGGGTCGGTCGTCGCGAGCGGCAAGCTCCAGGGGACGATCGCGGGCAGGCCGATCATCGTTCCGGGCGGGCGTCTCACGAACAGCGTGCTCGCGTTGGCGACGGTCGTCGGCGCCGTCCTGCTCGCGGCGCGGCCGCACAGCGTCGCGATGCTCGTGCTCACGCTCGCCGCGGCGCTCGCGTTCGGCGTCGCGATGGTGCTCCGGATCGGCGGGGCGGACATGCCCGTCGTGATCTCCCTCCTCAACGCGCTCACGGGCACCGCCGTCGCGGTCGCGGGGTTCGTGATCGACAACTCCGTGCTCATCATCGCCGGAGCGCTCGTCGGGGCGTCGGGAGGGATCCTCACGAAGCTCATGGCCGACGCGATGAACCGCTCGATCGTCGCGATCATGAGCGGCGGGTTCGGCGGCGGGGACTCGCCGGGAACGGACACGGGCGGCGGCTCCGCCCCCGTCCGCCAGGTGTCCGCCGACGACGCCGCGATCCAGCTCGCGTACGCGAGCAAGGTCGTGATCGTCCCCGGTTACGGCCTCGCCGCCGCGCAGGCCCAGCACGCGGTCCGGGACCTTGCGCAGCTCCTCGAGGAGCGGGGCATCGAGGTCTCCTACGCGATCCACCCTGTGGCGGGACGGATGCCCGGGCACATGAACGTCCTGCTCGCCGAGGCGGACGTGCCGTACACCCAGCTGAAGCCCATGGACGAGATCAACCCCGAGTTCCCCCGCACCGACGTCGCGCTCGTGATCGGCGCGAACGACGTGATCAACCCGGCGGCGCGTCGTCCGGGCACGGCCGTGTCCGGGATGCCGATCCTCGACGTGGACCAGGCGAAGAGCGTGATCGTGATCAAGCGCTCGATGGGCCACGGGTACGCGGGGATCGAGAACGAGCTCTACACGGACCCGAAGACCTCGATGTTCTTCGCGGACGCGAAGGCCGGGCTCGTCGCCCTCGGGGCCGCGGTCAAGACCCTGGTCGGTGGGTGAGCGGCGCGGCCGGCCTCCTCAGGTGACAGTCGCGCGATCTCCCGTCGGGGCGCGCTCCCACGGCCTGTCGTCCAGGACGTCCCGCAGGACAGAGACGGCGTCCACGACGTCTACGAACCGGAGGTAGAGCGGCGCGAGCCCGACGCGCACGACGTCCGGCTCGCGGAAGTCGGCGAGGACCCCGCGCGCCGCGAGGGCGCGCACGACGTCGTAGGCGCCCTCGTGGCGGAGCGCGACGTGGCTTCCCCGCTCGGGGCGTGCACGCGGGGAGGCGACCGTGAGCTCCGGGCACCGCTCGTCGAGTAGGTCGAGCAGGAGGTCGACGAGGTCCTGTCCCTTCGCGACCACCGCGCGGAGATCGACCGAGTCCCACACGTCGAGCGCGGCGTCGAGCGCGGCGTACGCGACGATGGGCGGCGAGCCGCACAGGAAGCGGCGGATGCCCGGCGCGGGTGCGTAGCGGTCCGTGAACGCGAACGGGCGCTCGTGGCCGTGCCAGCCCGAGAGCGGCTGGGTCGCGGCCGTGAGGTGGCGGCTCGCGACGTAGACGAACGCGGGGGAGCCGGGGCCGCCGTTCAGGTACTTGTACGTGCACCCGACCGCGAAGTCCACCCCCCAGTCGTCGAGGGCGACCTCGATCGCGCCGGCGCTGTGCGCGACGTCTGCGACGACGAGCGCGCCGACGTCGTGCGCCCGGGCGACGACCGCTCCGAGGTCGACGCGACGCGCGGTCCGGTAGTCGACGTGGTTGACGAGCACGGCGCCGACGGACTCGTCGCATCCGTCCACGAGGTCTCCGGGCGCGTGGCCGACGAGCCGGACGTGAAGCGCGCCGGGCACCGACGAGAGCCCCTCGAGCATGTACCGGTCGGTCGGGAAGCACTCGCGCTCGGCGACGACGACACGACGGCCCGCGGCGAGACGGAGTGCCGACGCGAGCACCTTGTAGAGGTTGACCGAGGTCGAGTCGCACACGGCGACCTGGCCCGGCGCGGCACCGACGAGCCGTGCGATCCGGTCGCCGAGCCGAATGGGCTCCTCCCACCATCCGGCCGCGTTCCAGCTCGATACGAGCCCCTCACCCCACTCGGCCCGCACGGCGGCCTCGACCCGGCTCGCCGCGCCGGCCGCGGGCGGGCCGAGGGAGTTCCCGTCGAGGTAGAGGACCCCTTCGGGAAGCGCGAACAGGGCACGCGCCGACGCGACCGGGTCCCGGGCGTCGAGCGCCTCGGCCTCGTCGCGCCGGCTCACGTCCGCGGACCCGGCTCGAGCACGGCGACGAGCTCGACGTGCTCGGTCATCGGGAACTGGTCGAACGCGCGGAGCGAGGCCAGCGACCAGCCGGCGCCGAGGGCGACGGCGAGGTCGCGCGCGAAGGACGCGGGGTCGCACGAGACGTAGGCGATCCGACGCGGCGCGGGTCGGCGCGTGACGAGAGCCGCGACGAGGTCCGTGCCCGCCCCCTCGCGAGGAGGGTCGAGCACGACGAGGTCGTACGGCTCGTCCCCGAGGGCCTCGGGAGAGACGCTCGCCTCGACGACCTCTACCTGGGGGAGCCGGCGGACGTTGTGGCGCGCGTCCGCGCACGCCCGCGGGTCGCGCTCGACCGCCCGGACGGACCCGCGCGGGCCGACGGACTCGGCGAGGAGCGCGGAGAAGACCCCGACGCCCGCGAACAGCTCGAGCACGCGGTCGCCCCGGCGGGGCACGAGACCTCCGAGCACCGCGGCCGCGAGCGCCTCGGGCGCGGCCGCGTGCGCCTGCCAGAAGGACCCCGCGGACACCCGGAAGGTACGGCCCCGCACGCCGGTGCGTGCACGGGCCGGCTCACCGGAGCCGTCCGACGGGGCGAGGAGCTCGTCGCTCCGGTC
>JAJZBW010000246.1 GCA_021798745.1 Actinomycetes bacterium | reverse complement strand
CGTCGTGCGGCGACGCTCCCGCCCGGTCCGGAGGCGTCCCGGTCGCGGCGCTCCCGTGGATCGTCCTGGCGGCGGCGGCGGCCGGCCTCGAGGCGGCCGCTCTCGTCCTCGGTGGGCGGTCCCCGGCCGTCCCGACGCTGAGCACGGTCGTCGACCGGGCGCTCGTGTGGAGGCCGGTCCGGTTCCTGCTGCTCTGCGGGTGGCTCTCGCTCGTGCTCGCGCCGGAGCTGGCGGGCAGGCCGGCGCTGCGCAGGAGCGGTGGGCGATGGCGGTGACCGCCGTGTGGTGCGGGATCCTCGCGGCAGGAGTCGGATGGGAGCTCGTGTGCCGCTCGCACGGGGGCCTGTGGGCGAGCGCGTCGGGGGCGGCGCGCTCGCTCTGGGGGCACCCGGTCGGGCGGGTCGCGCTGCTCGTGGTGTGGGCGTTCGTCGGGGTGCACCTGTTCGCGCGCGACACCCCGCAGCGCTGAGCCGTGGCCTACCTCGTCTCGGTCGGGGTGGGAGGGGCGTCCGTCGTGGCGCTCTGCGTCGCGGCGCGGCGGCGACCGGGGCGGTGGACGGTCCTCGTGTCGTGGGCCGTCGGAGCAGCGCTCGCGGCGGACGCCGCGAGCTACCTCGTCCACGAGGCGGTCCGGGGGAGCTTCTCGCCGCGGACGTCGCTTCCGCTCGCGCTCTGCAACGCGGCGGTCGTCGTCGCGGCCGTCGCCTGCTTCTGGCCCCGTCCCACGCTCGTCGAGGTCACGTACTTCTGGGGGTGCGCCGGGACGGTCCAGGGGCTCGCGACGCCGGACCTCTCCGCGAGGTTCCCGAGCCTCGTGTTCGCGCAGTACGTGGTCGGGCACCTCGGGGTCGTCGCGGCGGCGCTCCTGCTCGTGGTCGGGCGCAGGATCACCCCCCGCCGGGGGGCGGCGGCGAGGACGTTCGGGATCACGGCCGCGTACAGCGCGCTCGTCGGGCTCGTGGACGCGTTATCCGGGGCGAACTACATGTTCCTTCGGCGACCGCCCGGGGAGTGGACGCTGCTCCGGGTGCTCGGGCCGTGGCCGTGGTACGTGGTGAGCGCGGCGGGTGTCGCCGCCCTGCTGTTCGCCCTCTTGGACCTGCCGTTCCGCTCGGCACGCAGGGGCGGGAGCGACGGTCGGGACCGCGCGTCGGGCGCGGCCGAACGGAGGGGCGCGTCACGGCGCGACGGGGGGCGGGACGAGATGACACGATCGGTGCCGTGAGCCACGACCCGAGCACGTCCGCGTGACCCCGGACGCCCCCCACGTCGCTACGGGCGTCGGGGAAGGTGCGCCGGCCCGAGAGCTGCGGCTCCACGGGTGGGCGGACCGGACGGTCGTGGCGGTCGCGTCCGCAGCCTTCGCAGCGGGGTTCGGCCAGTTCGGGCTCGTCGCGGCGCTCGGCGACGTCGCGCGCCACTACGGGCGGCTCGTCCACGGCGCCTCGATCGCCGACCAGGTCGGGCTCTCGGGGACCGAGCTCGGGATCGGGCTCGCCGTGGTCCGTCTCGCCTCCCTCGGGAGCCTGCCGCTCATCGGGCTCGCGGACCGCCTCGGCCGAAGGAGGCTGCTCGTCGGGACGCTCGCGGCCGGGCTCGCGCTCACGGCGGCGTCCGCGGCGAGCCCCGGGTACTGGTGGTTCGTGGCGATATTCGCGGCGGGCCGGCCGCTCCTCAGCGCGACGAACGCGCTCGCACAGGTGGCAGCGGGGGAGCAGACGAGCGCGAGGACGCGGGCATCGGCGGTCGCGCTGACCGCGGGCGGCTACGGGGTGGGGGCCGGGGTGGTCGCGTTCGTCCACAGCCTCGCGTCGGGAGCGCTCGGGTTCCGGGGGATGTTCGCGCTCGCGCTCGTCCCGCTCGCGCTCGTGCCCGTGCTCGGGCGGTTCGTGGAGGAGCCGGACCGGTTCGCGGCCGCGGCCGTCGAGCGCAGGCGCGCCGTTCCGGTGCTCGGGGCGGTCGGTGCCTCCCACCGGCGCCGGGTCGCGGTGCTCTGCGTGCTCGCCTTCGCGATCTCGGTCGTGAGCGGCCCGGCGAACAGCTTCGTGTACCTCTACGCGCAGGACGTCGTGCGCCAGCCGGGCTACGAGACGGCGATCATGGTGGTCGGAGCGGGCGTGTCCGGGCTCGCGGGCCTGCTCGCGGGCCGATGGCTCGCGGACCGCGTCGGGCGCAGGCCCACGGCAGTCGCCGGCACGGCGCTGCTCTCGGTGCTCGCGGCGGTCACGTACTCGGGGTCACGGCCCGCCCTCGTAGTCGGATACGTGCTCGGGGTGCTCGCAGCGTCCCTCCTCGCGCCCGCCGCGGGTGCGCTCCTGACGGAGCTCTTCCCGACCGAGGTTCGTGCTTCGGCTGCGGGGTGGTGGGTCGCGGCGAGCGTCGCCGGCGCGGTGGTGGGCCTCGTCGCGTTCGGCGCCGTCGCGGACGTCGGGAACCGGTTCGCGGGGGCGGCTGCGGTCACGTTCCTCCCTGTGGCGGCTGTCTCGCTCCTCTTCTACCTCGTGCCCGAGACGCGAGGGCGCGAGCCGGAGGACCTCTGGCCGTCCCCGTCCGTCTCCCTGCCCTAGCGACCCGCCCCGTCGAGCTGACCTGGCGAGAGGACCGGGCGAGCTGACCTGGCGAGCGCCGGGAGGGGTCGGCGCTCCGGGGCGAGGAGCGCCTCGAGGAGCGCGGGCGTTCCGGGCGGCCCTAACGGGCGGACATCGTCACGAAGTCACGCGCCCACCAGGACTCGAAGAAGGTCCACGGGCCCTGGACGGTCGAGGCGACGAGCTTCGTCCCGTTGGAGGGGGCCGCGAGCCCGGTCGGGCTCGACGGGTTGTACGTGACGAACACGGTCCAGTCCGGGTTGATGTCGAGCGGCATCCCCGTCACGACGCCGGCGCGGGCGAGGATCTCGGCGAGCTGGAGAGGGGCGAGGCCCGGGCCGGTCACGTAGACGAGCGCACCGTCCGCCGTGACGCCCACGCCCGAGCGCCACTGGTTCTCGATGCCGGGGCCCGTGCACGTGTACCGCCCACACGTCGCTCCCCACGCGAGCCAGTTCGCCGCTCCCGCGAGCGGCGTCGGCCTGCCGCGTGCGACGAGGAGGGTGAGGTTCTGGCGAACGGAGGAGACCGACCGGCTCATCGCGACCTGGCTGCCCCAGGCGCCGACCGCGACGCTCCCGTTCTTGTAGATCACGAGCGACGCGGCTCCGAGGCGGAGCGGCACGACGGTCCGACGCTCCGTGTAGTAGCCGCCGCCGGCCGCGGGCATCATGAACCCGCCGTTGAACGCGGCGACGAGGTCGCGCGCCTGCGCGGGCTTGATCGGGGCGGTGAACCGGTAGGGGCCGCCCCCGGGGCTCAGCGAGCCCGAGTAGAGGCGTTGTCCGTGGCCATGAGAAAGTCCCCACTGGTGGCCAGATGACGGGCCCACTGGTGGCCGAGGTTGTCCCGATCATCGTGGAAGTTGAGGTGGCGGTCCCCCGCCTGACGCCTGCCATCTGGTAGGTGTTCGGGCGACCGCCAAGTCACTCGAACGACAAGGGGACCACCACCGTGAAGAAGGA
>JAJZBW010000027.1:10065-19834 GCA_021798745.1 Actinomycetes bacterium | reverse complement strand
CCGCGCCCCGACCGACGGGATACCGGACGTCGCCGTCGTCCGGAAGAACCCGTCGGACCTCGTCGAGCGGACCGAGCGGCTCCTCGAGCTGGAGAGGGAGGACCTGAAGAGCCTGAAGCACCTGCGCCGCTCCCTCGACCCCGTCGCCGACACGACTCTGTGGGCGCTTCTCGTCGAGACCATGGAGCTCGACACCCGCAAGCACATAGCGATCCTCCGCCACATCCGGAAGATCGCCCGCGGGATGACCTTCTGAGGGCGCGGGCGCACGCGACGTGAGCGCGAACCCGCCGCGCGCGCGCCATCCGGCGCAGCCCGGCGGTGCAGGCCGCCACCCCGAGGGCCCGGCCGGGCACGACGCTCCCGACGTCCTGTTCGTGGGCGACACCGCGTCCGACACATACGTGACGCTCGACCCCGCGGGGACCCGCGTCGTCGGCGAGGGCCGCGAGCGGCTCCTCGCGGTCGTGTTCGGCGCGAAGGTCCCCTACGAGTCGTCCGTCACGATCGAGGCGGGAGGAAACGCCGCGAACGCCGCGGTCGCGTGCGCACGGATCGGCCTCCACGTCGCCCTCGCTACCTACGTGGGCGCGGACCAGCTCGGGCGAGACGTCGTCGCCGCGCTGCACCGCGAGGGCGTGGACACCTCGCTCGTCCGGCTCGACCGGCACGCGCCGACGAATCGCCACTTCGTGCTCCGGCTCGGAGGCGAGCGGACGATACTCGTCAAGCACGAGCGCTTCTCCTACCACTGGCCTCACCTTCGTCCGGAGGAGACGCCCGGCTGGCTGTACCTGTCGTCGGTCGGGAGCGACGCCGCGTGCTACGAGGACCAGATCGTCGACTGGCTGGAGGAGCACCCGTCGGTATCGCTCGCGTTCCAGCCCGGCACCTACCAGATCGCGCGCGGCGCGGCGCGCCTCTCGCGCATCTACCGTCGCAGCGACCTCGTCGTGTGCAACCGGGAGGAGGCCGCGACGATCGCCGGGGGCAACCCGTCGGACGACGTGCACTCCCTTCTCGACGCCCTCCACGCCCTCGGGCCCCGAGTCGCGGTCGTGACCGACGCGGAGCGCGGCGCGTTCGGCTCGGACGCTCACGGGCGCTACGAGGTGCCCATCTACCCGGACGCGGGGGCCGTGGTCGACCGCACGGGTGCCGGCGACGCCTTCGCCGCGACGACCCTCGCCTACCTCGCGCTCGGGCACCCGCTCCCCGAGGCACTGCGACGCGCCCCGGTGAACGCGATGAGCGTCGTCCGGGAGATCGGCACCCAGGAGGGGCTCCTCGGCGCGGACGACATCGAGGCGCTCCTCGGCGCCGCCCCGGCGTCCTACCGGGTCCGGCGGAGCGAGCCCGCCGCTCAGGTCGCGGCCGTGCGCTCCCTGGGCTGAGGCGTGGCCACGACCCCGGGGCCGAGCGCGCCCCGGCGACGGCGCCCCGGTCAGATCGTCTCGGGGACCATCACGATGGCCCCGCACGGGCACTCGGACACGCAGATCCCGCAGCCCTTGCAGTAGTCGTAGTCGAACGCGTAGCGCTCTCCCGGCCCGAGCTTGACGACCGCGTTGTCCGGGCAGACCCCGAAGCAGTTGTCGCACTCGAAGCAGTTCCCGCACGACAGGCAGCGGCGGGCCTCGAACAGCGCGCTGTCGACGTCGAGCCCCGCCACGACCTCCTCGAAGCCGTTCTGACGGCGCACGAACTCGAGCTCGCCCTGGACGGTGCGCGGCGCGTCGTCGTAGTACCAGGTGTTCAGCTTGTCGAAGGACGCGAGCTCGTGCCGCGTCGCGTGCGCGAGCGACCCGCCGCGGAGCCATGCGCCGATCGCCCGCGCCGCCTTCTTCCCGTGGCCGATCGCGACGGTGGCCGTCCGGTCCGCGGGGACCATGTCCCCGCCGGCGAACACCCCCGGGACCCCGGTCGACATGTCCGCTCCGACCTCGAGCATCCCGTCGCGGGTCGCGACGCCGCCGAGGCTCTCGACCGCCGAGAGGTCGGCCTCCTGGCCGAGCGCCAGGACGACCGTGTCGGCGCCCAGCGTCTCGTACTCCCCGGTCGGCTGTGGGAAGCCCGACTCGTCGAGGACCATCTTCTCGATGACGACCGCGCCGTCCTCGATGCTCGCGAGCGTCGACAGCCAGGTCATCTCGATCCCCTCGGCGAGCGCCTCCTCGAGCTCGGACTCGTGCGCGGGCATCTGCTCGCGGGTCCTTCGGTAGACGACGACCGCCTCGGTCGCGCCGAGCCGCCTCGCCGTGCGGGCGCTGTCCATCGCCGTGTTCCCGCCGCCGTACACGATCACGCGCCGGCCGATCCGGGGAGCCGCGTCAGCGCCCCCCTCCGCGCTCGCGAGGAACGAGAGCGCGTCGAGGATGTGGGCGCTGTCGGCCGCCGGGATGTACGCGCGACGGGCGAGCTGCGCGCCGAGCGCGAGGTACACCGCGTCGAACCCCCCGTCCCGCTTCACGGCTTCGACGTCCTCGATCCTGCGCCCCGTCTGCACCTCGATGCCGAGCGAGAGGATCGACTCGATCTCCGCGTCGAGCACGTCCCGGGGAAGGCGGTACTTCGGGATCCCGTACCCCATCATCCCGCCGAGCTCGGGCGACGACTCCGCGAGGGTCACCGAATGGCCCGCGAGCGCGAGGTGGTAGGACGCGGACAGGCCGGACGGGCCGGAGCCGACCACGAGCACCCGCTTGCCCGACGCCGGGGCGTCGGGCGTCACGCGCCATCCGTTCGTCCTCGCGAGGTCCCCGAGAAAGCGCTCGACCCCGTGGATCCCGACGGCCTCGTCGACGTGCGCGCGGTTGCACGCGGTCTCGCACGGGTGGTAGCAGATGCGCCCGGACACCGCGGGGAGCGGGTTCTGCGTCACGAGCTCGCGCCACGCCGCCTCGTAGGAGCCCTCCTCCGCGTGGTAGAGCCATCCCTGGACGTTCTCCCCCGCCGGGCACGCGTCGTTGCAGGGGGGCAGCCGGTCCACGTAGACGGGTCTCTCGACCCGCCACGAGCCCGTCCGGTTCGCGAGGCTCGACCCGACGTCCAGCGTCACCGCGAACGGCTTGTCCATCACCGCACCTCCTGCACGTCGACCGGCGCCACGAGCCCGAACCGCTCGACGTTGCGGTCCGCGACCTTCTGGATCTCGCCCACGAGGTCCGGCCGACCGGGGTCGCCGAACAGGTGCCGGTAGCGACCCTGGGGACGCAGGTACTCCTCCACCGGGACCCTCCGGCGGATGGGCGTCACGTCGACGACCTCTCCGTGCTCGGCCTCGAACAACGGGAACAGCCCGCTCTCGACCGCGAGGCGCGCAAGCCGGATCGTGTCGGACGACGCGCTCCCCCACCCGAGCGGGCACGGGACGAGCACGTGGAGGTAGCGCGACCCGCGCAGAGACATCGCCTTCTCGACCTTCCGCTCGAGGTCGTGGAGCTCCGCGACCGTCGCCGTGGCGACGTAGGGGATCCCGTGGGCGACCGCGATCCGAGGGAGGTCCTTTCCCTGGCTGAAGCTGTTCCCTGGCTCCGCTCCGACCGCCTCGGTCGTCGCGGTCCGCGCCGCGGGCGGCGTCGCACCCGAGCGCTGCACGCCCGTGTTCATGTACGCCTCGTTGTCGTAGCAGATGAACAGCACGTCGTCGTTGCGCTCGAACATCCCCGACAGCGCGCCGAACCCGATGTCGACGGTCCCCCCGTCGCCTGCCTGCGCGACGACCCGGACGTCGGTGCGTCCCTTGACCTCGAGCGCCGCCGCCATCCCCGTCGCGACGGCCGGGGCGTTGCCGAACAGCGAGTGGAGCCACGGGATCTGCCACGAGGTCTCCGGGTACGGGGTGGAGAACACCTCGAGACAGCCGGTCGCGTTCGCCGCGACGAGCCGCCCCTTCGTCGCCCGCATGGCCGCGTCCAGCGCGTAGCGCGCACCGAGAGCCTCGCCGCACCCCTGGCACGCGCGGTGTCCCGAGGTTATCGAGTTCGACCTGCCCCGTCGCGACTGCTCCGTGCGGAGCTCCTGGTCGAGCAGACGGTTCCCCGCCGCGAAGCTCCCTACCTGGTAGAACCTCACCCGGTCGCCCGTCACCTCGACCCTCCCTGCGCCGCCGCGCGAGCGGTGTCCGCTCCGCGCCCGATCGTGCGAAGGTCGCGCAGGAGGTTCTCCGCCGTCGGCCCCGACCGGCGCTGCGCGACCATCCGGCCCAGCTCTCGCGCGACGAGGTCCGTGTCGAGGTCGAGGAAGCTGAGGGGCGGGAGCGTCCCGGCGACGGCCTCCTCGAGGAGCTGGTGGCACGAGGCCTCCGTTATGGGGCGACCTCCGAGCCCGGCGACGACCCCGTCGACGCGCACGTCGAGACCGGACACGGCGAGCGTCACGTCGCCCGCCAGGATCCCGTGGGCTCCGATCGAGAACGCCTTCTCCACGACGACGACGTTCCGGGCGGCGCTCACCGCCCTCGCGACGGCCTCGGCCGGGAACGGACGGAACGTCGTGATCCCGACGACCCCGACCGGAGACCCGGAGCCCCACATCGCGTCCGCGGCGTCCTTCAGGGTCCCGAGCACGGACCCGAGCGCCACGACGACCGTGTCCGCCCCCTCCGTTCGGTAGGTGGTCACGAGCCCGCCCGCGGCGCGACCGAACCGCTCCTCGAACTCCTCCGCGATCTCGGGGATCCGGGCGAGCGCCTGGATCTGGCGGGCGTGCGCGAGGTAGCGCACCTCGGTGAACGCCTCGGGCCCGACCATCGCCCCGATGCTCACCGGGTCGTCGGGGTCGAGCACCTGGCGAGGCTCGAAGGGGGGGAGGAACGCGTCGACGTCCTGCTGCTCGGGCAGCTCGACGCGCTCGAACGCGTGCGTGAGCACGAACCCGTCCATGCAGACCATCACGGGAAGCGACAGCTCCTCTGCTATCCGGAACGCTTGAACGTGGAGGTCGACGGCCTCCTGGTTGGTCTCCGCGAACAGCTGGACCCAGCCGGAGTCCCGCACCGACATCGCGTCGCTGTGGTCGTTCCAGATGTTGATCGGGGCCCCTATCGCGCGGTTCGCGACGGTCATCACGACGGGAAGCCCGAGCCCGGCCGCGTTGTACACGGCCTCGGTCATGAAGAGCAGCCCCTGGCTCGCCGTCGCCGTGTACGCGCGAGCCCCCATCGCGGACGCGCCGATGGAGACCGACATCGCGGCGAACTCGGACTCGACGTTCACGAACTTGCAGGGAGCGAGGCGGCCCGACTTGATGAGCACGCCCACCGCCTCGATGATGTGCGTCTGCGGAGAGATCGGGTACGCGCACACGACCTCGGGCCGGCACAGCGCGACGGCCTCCGCGACGGCGCGGGACCCTTCAATCTGACGAAGCACGCTCGCTCCTCTCCTCCTCGACGAAGCGCGCCGCCTCGCGCGCGCCCTGCGCGTTCCTCTCGGCGACGGACCCCGAGAACCGCTCGCCGATCGCAGCCACGACCGAGTCGACGCTCACCGCACCCGTCATGGCCGCGAACCCGCCGAGCAGCACCGCGTTCGGGAGCGGCCGCCCGAGGATCCGGAGCGCGATGTCCGTCGCGGGCACCGTGAGGAGGTGCTCGGGACGGAACCTCGACACGAACTCCGCGATCCCGAGCTCCTCGAAGGTGTGCGAGGTGTTCACGAGCACGAACCCCTCGGGGCCGACCCCGGAGAACAGGTCGACCTGGTGGAGCAGCGTCGCGTCCTGGACGACGAGAGCGTCCGGGGCCTCGACGGGCGCGCGGGTACGGATCTCCTGGTCCGCTATGCGACAGTACGACACGACCGGAGCGCCGGTCCGCTCCGAGCCGAAGCTCGGGAAGGCCTGCGCGAACCGGCCGTCGAGGAACGCTGCGACCGAGAGCATCTCGGCCGCCGTCACCACCCCCTGCCCGCCTCTCCCGTGGAACCGAACCTGGAACATCACCCGTCCTCCGCTCGACAGCGTGCGCCCGTCACGAGCGTCTCCGTCCAGCCTCGCCAAACGGGCCGGGCGGTGCGTAGGGCCGATGGTCACATCGGGAGGCCGGCCTCAGGCGTGGTGGACGCGCCGTCCTGTGACCTCCCGCGGGACGATCCGCACCCAGTGCACCTCGTCGGGGACGACCCAGGTCGGCACGACGAGCGCTCGCTCCCTGACCGACGCCTCGTCGAGCGCGCCGGTGATCTCGAAAGCCGTCCCCTTCACGACGACGCTCGCCGCGCTGTCGCCCTCGCTCGCGAACTCGTCGACCTCGAACGCGACACGGTCGAGGCTCGCGTGCTCGAGCTTGGTGCCCGGACGCGTCACGAACACGACCCGGTCGCCGTCGAGCGCGTAGTTCACGGGGAACACGTCCGGCTGGCCGTCCTCGACGACTGCGAGCCGCCCGAAGCGGTGGGAGACGAGGATCGCGAGGCACTCGTCGCGCGACAGCTCCTCGAAGTACCCCTGGGACTCAGGCATCGTTCCTCCCCTTGGCGGGCCGTGGCGCGGCACGGCGCCCGCCACCGCCCCATCGAGCCACACGCGAGGCCCGGACGGCAAGCGCCCGGGCTCCCGCGCTCCGTGCCGGAGGGCCTCTCCTACGGGCCGACGACGAGGCGGTCGTCGACCGCGACGATCCCCGGGCACCGCGCCGCCGCGTGCGCGGCCACCCGCGCCTCCGACGCGGTCCGCACGTCGCCCGTGAGCACGGCCGTCGTCCCGTCCACGTCGACACGGATGTGACGCGCCGCCATCGCGGCGTCTCGCGCGAGCGCGTCGGCGACGGCCTTCTCGACGTGCGCGACGTCCGCCGGAGCCGACGTCGCGATGAGGTTCGTCACGCCTCGGACGCCGACGAGCCGCTCGACGAGCCGAACCGCCTCGTGGGCGACGAACTCGTGCGCGACGGTCCCGGTCAAGGTCACCTCCCCCCCGGCCACCGTGGCCTCTATCGCGTCCCTCGGGAGCGTCGACGTCCAGTTGAACAGGTGGGCGATCGTCTGCGCGAGGTCGCTGTCGTCACGCTCGTGGTCGTCGGGGAGGCGAACCTCGATCTCGTCCGCGACCGCCACGACGCCGGCGACCCGGTGCGTGGCCTCGACCGCGCGGGACCGGTCGAACAGGGACGGCACGTGCCCGAACAGCGTGACCGCCCCGTCGTTGACGACGACCGCTATGTGCTCGGCGTCGATCTCGGGCTCCCACTCGAGCTCCTCTTCGACGTCCGCGAGCAGCTCTCCGTTGGTCTTCACGGCGTCCTCCTTCCCGTGCTGCGCGTCGACCACCGATGGGGGCGCCCCGGGCCGCGTCGCCGCGGTCCCCCGGAGCGCCCCACCGGGGAGGCCCCCGTCGTCACGACCGTCCGAGCTCCCGCTCGAGATCGAGGACGGCCCGGGTCGTCGCCACGACGGTGTCGGGGTTCAGGCTCATCGAGTCGATCCCGAGCTCGACGAGGTAGCGGGCCATCTCGGGGTAGTCCGACGGTGCCTGGCCGCACAGGCCGGAGTGGATCCCGTTGCGCCGGCAACCCTCGACCGCGAGGCGGATCATCGTCTTCACGCCCTCGTCCCGTTCGTCGTAGTCGAATGCGACGACGTCGCTGTCACGGTCGACTCCGAGCGTGAGCTGGGTGAGGTCGTTCGAGCCGATCGACATCCCGTCGAAGCGCTGTGCGAAGCCGTCGATGAGCACGACGTTGTTCGGGATCTCGCACATCGCGTAGATCTCGAGCCCGTCCTCGCCACGCCGGAGGCCGAGGTCGGCCATTCGGGCGAGCACGAGGTCGGCCTCCTCGAGGCGCCGGACGAACGGGATCATGAGCACGACGTTGTCGAAGCCCATCTCCTCGCGCACCCGTCGCATCGCCCGGCACTCGAGCGCGAACCCCTCCTCGTACGCCGGGTGGGCGTAGCGGGAGGCGCCACGGAACCCGATCATGGGGTTCTCCTCGTGCGGCTCGAAGTCCGCGCCCCCGACCAGGCTCGCGTACTCGTTCGACTTGAAGTCCGACATGCGGACGACGACCGGCTTCGGCCAGAACGCCGCCGCGATCGTCCCGATCCCCTCGGAGAGGCGCTCGACGAAGTACGTCTCCCCGTCGGCGTACCCGCGCGTCATCCGGGCGATCTCGGCGCGCACGGCCGGGTCGCTCACCCGGTCCGGGTGGCAGAGCGCGAGCGGGTGCGCGCGGATCGACTCGCTGATGATGAACTCCATCCGGGCCAGCCCGACGCCGTCGTTCGGGAGGAACGACGTCTTGAACGCGAGCTCCGGGTTGCCGAGGTTCACCATGAGCTTCGTCCTCGGGCGCTCGAGGTCCCCGATCTCGGTGCGATCGACGTGGAACCCGATCTCGCCCGAGTAGACGCGTCCCGTCTCCCCCTCGCCGCACGACACGGTCACGAGGTCGCCCGTCGCGATGGTCGTCGTGGCCGAGCCGGTCCCGACGACCGCCGGGATGCCGAGCTCGCGGGAGATGATCGCCGCGTGACAGGTCCGCCCGCCGCGGTTCGTCACGATCGCGGCGGCCACCTTCATCACGGGCTCCCAGTCGGGCGTCGTCGTGTCCGCGACGAGCACCTCGCCGGCGCGGAACTCCGACAGGTGCGAGAGGTTCTCGATCACCCTCGCGCTCCCGGACGCGATCTTCTCGCCGACCGCACGACCGCTCACGACGAGCGGACCCGACCCGTCGAGCACGTAGCCCTCGACGACCGTCGCCCTCCGCTGCGACGCGACGGTCTCGGGCCTCGCCTGCACGAGGTACAGGAGGCCGTCGACCCCGTCCTTCGCCCACTCCATGTCCATCGGACGGCCGTAGTGGCCCTCGATCGTGCACGCGTACTCGGCCAGCTCGATCACGTCGGCGTCCGTGATGCAAAAGCGCTCGCGGTCCGCCTTCGGGGTCGGGACGTTGCGCGTCGTGCGCGTCGTCTCCCCCTCCACGAACACCATCTTCACGGCCTTGTCGCCGATGACCCGCCGGAGGACGGCGCGGTGGCCCGAGAGGAGCGTCGGCTTGTGGACGTAGAACTCGTCCGGGTCGACCGCCCCCTGCACGACGTTCTCGCCGAGCCCGTAGTTGGCCGACACGAGCACGACGTCGCGGAACCCGGACTCGGTGTCGAGCGAGAACATGACCCCGGAGGACGCGAGGTCCGAGCGCACCATCTTCATGATCCCGATCGAGAGCGCGACCTTCATGTGGTCGAACCCCTGGTCGACCCGGTAGTGGATCGCCCGGTCCGTGAACAGGCTCGCGTAGCACCGCCGGCACGCGTCGAGCAGGCTCTCGTCGCCCTTCACGTTGAGGTACGTCTCCTGCTGACCCGCGAAGCTCGCGGTCGGGAGGTCCTCCGCGGTCGCCGAGCTCCGGACCGCGAGGCTCACGTCGTCGCCGTACTGCTCCTGCAGCGTCCTGTACCCGGCGAGGATCTCTGCTGCGAGGTCCTTCGGGAGCCCCGCCCCGTACACGAGCTCGCGTGCGCGCCTCCCGCCGCGGGCGAGCGAGCGTACGTCGTTCGGGTCGACCTCCGCGAGCGTCTCGCTCAGCTCCTCCCACACGCCCGCGGCGTCGAGCATGTACCGGTAGGCGTCGGCGGTCGTCGCGAAGCCGTTCGGGACGCGCACGCCCTCGGCGGCCAGCGACCGGTACATCTCCCCGAGCGAGGCGTTCTTGCCGCCGACGACCGCAACGTCTCCGATCCCGAACTCGTCGAACGTGAGCACGTACTTCATACCGTCCATCTCTCCTCCTGCACCTCGTCGAGAAGCTCCATGATCGGAA
>JAJZBW010000027.1:0-10055 GCA_021798745.1 Actinomycetes bacterium | reverse complement strand
TCTAAGCTCCATGACGCGCAGACCGTCCCAGGTGTCCGCGAGCGTCGAGATCGCCCGGTGCCGCGATCCGATCCCCCCGTCGGGGCGCTGCATGAGCACGAGGCTCGCCGCGACCGCCCCGGGAAAGCGCGGCGCCCGTCGCCCGGCCCGTCCGATCTCGAGCCCCGCGAGGAGCGCCCCGGCCGACGTCGCGCCCGACCGAGGCGACAGTCGGACCCCGACACGTGGATCCTCGCAACGACCGAGGAGGCGGCCGCTCCCGCTCTCCTCGAGCACGTCGAAACCGGCGAGCGCCGCGATCCGGAGCGCGTGGGCCGTCGACACGACGTCGGCGCCGGGCGACGCCCATCCCCCGCGAGGGTCGCGCGCCGCGCCGAGGAGCTCCGCGCACGACCACGAGCCCGACGCGCCGAGCGGCGCGTACCCGAGGCCGGCGAGCTCCATGACCCGCGCCGCGTCCCGGAGCGCGGACGTCCAGTCCGCGGAAGACCTCCGCGCGAGAACCGGGCGCGACACCCTTTCGAGGTACTCCCCGACCGGCCGGGCCGGGCTCGCCCCGAGCAGGACGAGCGCCCGTATCGCTGCCCACGCGATCGTGAGCGTCGGGTAGCTCCCGTCGTCCTCCTGGAGGCCGCGGAGCCACGCGACGGTGGCCTCGGCCCCGGGTGGCTCCGTCCGGAGGATCCGGAGCGACTCGACCGCGGCGAGCGTGTCCGGCGCGCTCGGCTCGTCGACGCCCCACTCGGGGGTCCTGTAGAAGCTGTACCCTGCCGATGCGGTCCGGCGGCCGAGCACGTACCGCGTGGCCGCGACGGTGTCGAGAACGGGGGTCGTCTCGGGGGCGCACGCCTGGGTGGCCATGGTCCGATCTTCCCGGCGCGGCGGGGCAGGGACCAGTGCCGAAGGTCCGTACTGCGCCGTCCGCGCGGGCGCCGACAGGCCTTTGGACTCTACTACGAGCACCGGTGCACAGCGACACTGCTCGCGTGGACACCCTCGGGGCGCTCCGGCGCGGCCCACGCCCGGGATGCGAAGGAGACGACATGGCGACAGACACGGGCGCGGTCGCGCGGAGCGAGCGTCCCGGCCGGTACCCGGCGTCCTGGCAGGTCGACGGGCTCCTCATCGACGGCGGGCCCGTCCACGTGCGGCCGCTCCGTCCGGAGGACGCGGCGCCTCTCATCGCCTTCCACCGCGAACTTTCCGACCGGACCGTCTACTACCGCTACTTCGGCGCCCACCCCGAGTTCTCCGCTCCCGAGGCCGCGCACCTCGTCAGCCTCGACTACCAGGACCGGATGGCGTTCGGGGCGTTCTCCGGGGGAGACCTCGTCGGAGTCGGGCGCTACGACCGGGAGGCCCGTGACACCGCAGAGGTCGCGTTCGTCGTCTCGGACGCCTACCAGCGTCGAGGCGTCGGGACCCTGCTCCTCGAGGCCCTCGTGGGATACGCGGCCCAGCACCGCGTCACGACGTTCACCGCCGAGGTCCTCCCGGACAACCCCGCGATGCTCCGCGTCTTCCTCGAGAGCGGGCTCGCGGTCACGACCGCGACCGGCGAGGACGCCATCGACGTCACGATCGCGCTCGCGGACACCCCCGCGTACCTCGACCGCCGCGATGAGCGCGAGCGTGCCTCGCAGGCGGCGAGCATGGCGTCCGTGCTCCGCCCGGGCTCCGTCGCGGTCGTCGGCGCCGGGCGAGCTCCCGGGGGCGTCGGCCACGCGATCGTGCGCGGGCTTCTCGCGGGCGACTTCGCCGGGACGGTGTTCCCCGTCAACCCCCACGCCCGCTCGGTGTGCGGCGTGCTCGCGTACCCGTCGCTCACCGCGGTGCCCGGACCGGTCGACCTCGCGGTCGTCGCGGTTCAGGCCCGCCAGGTCGCGGACGTCGCCCGCGACGCGGCCGCCGCAGGGGTGCGCGCCCTCGTCATCGTGAGCGCGGGGTTCGCCGAGCTCGGCGACGAGGGACGCGCGGCCCAGACGGAGCTCCTCGCGATCGCCCGCTCGCACGGGATCCGCGTCGTCGGGCCGAACTGCCTCGGGGTGCTCAACACCGCACCGGACGTCCGGTGCGACGCGACGTTCGCCCCCGGAACGGCCTCCCCGGGACCGATAGCGATCGCCTCGCAGTCGGGAGCCGTCGGCGTCGTGCTCCTCGACGAAGCGCGTCGCGCGGGGCTCGGGATCTCGAGCTTCGTGTCCGTCGGCAACAAGATCGACGTGAGCGGGAACGACCTGCTCTGCTACTGGGAGCGCGACGACGCGACCCGGGTCGTCGCGATGTACCTCGAGTCGTTCGGCAACCCGCGCAAGTTCGCGAGGATCGCCCGTCGCGTCGCGCGCACCAAGCCCGTCGTCGTGCTGAAGGGGGGGCGGAGCGCCGCCGGGGCACGGGGAGCGATGTCCCACACCGCGGCCGCTGCGACCCCCGAGGTCGCGGTCGGCGCGCTCCTCGCTGCGTCCGGGGTCATCGAGGTGTCGCGGCTCGAGGAGCTCATCGACGTCGTCGGGGTCCTCGCGACGAACCCCCTCCCGCGCGGGGGCCGCGTCGCTCTCGTCGGCAACTCCGGCGGGCCCCTCATCCTCGCGGCCGACGCGTGCGTCGCCGAGGGCCTCGAGGTCCCGGAGCTCTCCGCGAGCGCCCAGTCCGAGCTCGCTCCCCTCGTGCCCCCCGCGAGCGCGGTCGGCAACCCCGTCGACATCACGGCGGACGGGACCGCGGAGACGCTCGAGCGAGTCCTGTCGACCGTCGTGTCCGACGACGGCGTCGACGCGGCGATCGTCGTCGTGACCGCCCTCAACGCCCTCCCCGCCGCCGACGCCCGCCGCGCGCTCGAGCGCGTCGCGGCGCGGTCGCTCACGCCCGTCGTCGCGTGCGTCCTCGGAGCGGACGGCACGCCGCCTCCGTCCGTGGGAGAGCCGGGAACCGTCGTGCTGCTCCCCTCTCCCGAGCGCGCCGCGGGGGCGGTCGCGAAGATCGCCGCGTACGCGGCGTGGCGGGCGACGCCCGAGGAGGATCCCGAGGAGCTTCCCGGGTTCGACCTCGCCGCGGCGCGCTCCATCGTCACGGCCGAGCTCGAGCGGTCGGGCGACGGCGGCTGGCTCGACGCCGGCACCGCGGCGGAGCTCCTCGGGTCACTCGGGATCCCGACCGTCGGAGCGGCGACCGTCGACTCGCTCGAGGCGGCTCTCGACGCGGCGCGTCGGCTCGGGTACCCGGTCGCGCTGAAGGCGGGCTCGGGGTCGCTCGTGCACAAGAGCGACGCGGGCGGGGTCGCGCTCGACCTCGCGGACGACGAGGCGCTCGAGCGCGCGTACTCGACCATGCTCGGGCGGCTCGCGGACGCGATGCACCCCGCCGTCGTCGAGACGATGGCGAGCCCCGGCGTCGAGACGATCGTCGGGGTCACGAGCGAGCCGCACTTCGGCCCCCTGCTGCTCTTCGGCCTCGGCGGGGTCGCGACGGACCTGTTGAACGACCGCGCCTTCGCCGTCCCGCCCCTGTCGCGATCCGCCGCGCAGCGTCTCGTGACCTCGATCCGGACCGCGCCCCTCCTCACCGGCTACCGGGGCTCCGCGCCCGTCGACCTCCCGGCGCTCGTCGACGTCGTGTCGCGGGTGTCGCGGCTCGCGTCCGAGGTGCCCGAGATCTCCGAGCTCGACCTCAACCCCGTCGTAGCGAGCCCTTCCGGCGCGGTCGCCGTCGACTGGAAGATCCGCATCGCCCCCGTCCCGCGGGGGCCGGACGCGCTCATGCGCGTCCTCAGGAGCTGACGCACGGTGCCCGGCGACACGCGCCGGCACGACCCACCGCTCGCCTCACGACGAGCCGTGCGGGAAGGAGGCGGAGATGGAGCGCACGCCCGAACGCGCCGAACGGGCTGATCACGCCACGGTGCGCGTGTTCATCCTCGACGACCACGAGGTGGTCCGTCGGGGCCTCAAGGACCTCGTCGAGTCCGAGGCCGACCTCGAGGTCGTCGGCGAGGCGTCGAGCGTCGCAGAGGCGGAGGCGGTGCTCCCGCTCTGCGCGCCCGACGTCGCGGTCGTCGACATCCGGCTCCCCGACGGCGACGGGATCGCGGTGTGCCGCGAGATCCGCTCGACGATGCCCGGGGTCGCGTGCCTCGTGCTCACGTCCTTCGCGGACGACGAGGCGCTCGTCGCCGCGGTCCTCGCGGGCGCCTCCGGGTACCTGCTGAAGCAAGTCCGCGGCAACGACCTCCTCGCGTCGATCCGCCGGGCCGCAGCAGGCGAGTCCCTCCTCGACCCGGCCCTCGTCGCCCGCGCCCACGAGCACCTCGACCAGGAGGGCGACAGCGAGCGGCTCGACAGGCTCTCCCGCCAGGAGCGCCGCATCCTCGCGCTGATCGCGCGCGGCATGACGAACCGCGAGATCGCGAGCGAGCTGACGCTCGCGGAGAAGACCGTCAAGAACTACGTGTCGAGCGTCCTCGACAAGCTCGGCCTCAGCCGTCGCACGGAGGCCGCGGTGTTCGCCGTCCGCGCCGAGCAGCACGACCGGCGCTCGCTCACGACCCGGGCGTGACTCCTCCGTCGGGCGGCCTGCCCGCGCTCGCCCCGTGACGCCTGCCGTCGCGACGCACGCGCTCTCGACGGACTTCGGGGCGACACGCGCGCTCGACGGCCTCGACCTCGCGCTCGAGCACGGCGAGGTCCTCGGGTTCCTCGGGTCGAGCGGCGCGGGGACGACGACCACGACACGGCTGCTCGTCGGCACGGCGACCGGGCGTCCCGCCGCAGCTCGAGCCGTCCCGCACGAGCGTGCGGGCCCTCCCGGACGGGGCGCCCGCTCTCACCAGGTGGTCGCGTGGAAGTCCTCACCGACCTCGTCGAGCTGCTCGTCGACGACGGGCCCGGCGAGCAGGCCCGCCTGGGAGCCGACCTCGTGGGACACGCTCATGAAGTTGAGCGAGGCCCGCCGGAGGGCCTTTGCGAGGCCCGTCGCCGCGACGAGGGCCGCGCAGAGAGTCGCCGCGAACGCGTCGGTCGCCCCGGTCTTGTCGAGCGGGGCGCTCGAGTCGGGGAACGGGGGCACGCGCAGCCGCGTGGAGCCGTCCGAGGCGACCGCACCGCCCGAGTCGTCCACGACCACCACCGTCGACGGGCCGAGCGCGAGCAGGCCCGAGAGCTGCGCGGCGGGATCCGACGCGGGCGCGCCGCAGATCGCGGTCGCGTCGCCCGAGGAGCACACGAGGAGCTCGGCCCGCTCGTAGAGGCGCGCGAGCCGCGCCGCGCCGGCCTCGAGCTGGAACGTGCCGGGCTGCAGCGCGAGCCTCACGGACGCGTTCTCCCCGAGCCATTCGGCGATCTGGTCCTCGTAGCGCCGGGCGCCCCGACCGAGCGAGGTGACGTAGAGCCACGCCGGCACCTCGCTCGGGCGAAGGTGCGGCCAGTGGTAGTCGAACTCCTCGCGGCTCACGAAGATCGTCCGCTCGCCGCGGTAGGAGAGCACGAAGTCCCGGTTCGTGTGCGCCGGGTCGTCGAGGTGGACGAGCCGCGTGTCGACGCCCTCGGCGTGGAGCGCCCCGAGCAGGCTGAACCCGATGTCGTCGTGCGCGAGGAACGCGGCGAGCGACACCCGCAGCCCGAGCCGAGCCATCGCGACGGCGGCGTTCGCGGCGCTCCCGCCCGCCGCCACGGTCGGCCCGCGCTCGAAGGGGATCTTCGCCCCCGAGGGGATCTCGAGGAACCTCCCGCGCTCGTCGACGCGCTCGTCGAGCGCGTCGTCCGCGAGCCGTATGAAGACGTCCGACGCGACGTCTCCGACGCTCACCACGTCGAACCGCTGCGCGCCCGTCACGTATCCCACCAGACACCTCCTCGCCGCGCCCTCCGGGGGCACGCCCGCACGCCGCCCCGGCCGCCCACGGGGCATACGACCAGTCAAGCGCTCCCGCGCCGCTGCCCACAGAGTCCTTCGCCCCCACCTCCGCCCCGCGTCGAGAAAGTCGCGGCGATCGGGACCTTTGGCCCTCGTGCGAACGTGCCGTAGTGGGGGAGCATGGTCGGCGACACGGTCGAGAGAGGAGGTCGGCGATGAGGCACTGGCACCGGAAGAGGCAGGTGCCCGTCGCCCCGACGAGCGACGTCGTCTCCGAGGCCGAGCGCCTGCTCACCGGTCGCGCGCGCGACGCGTTCGACGCCCAGCGCGGTGCGCCCGCCTGGGTCGCGGTGAACCTCCTCGCGCACGCGACGCCCCCCGAGCTGCGCGGAGTCGCCGCTCAGTGCAGCCCGGACCGGGCGGCGGGGTTCAGCGCGGCGCTCGGGTACCTCGCGGCATCCCTCCTCTCCTGCGCCCCGAGCGCGCCCGAGCTGCTCGCGCTCCAGCGCAGCGAGCTCGTGCCGCTCGAGCTCCGCCTCCTCGACGACCCGTCCCACTCCCCTGCGACGCTCGGGCAGCTCACCGCCCTCGTGCTCGACACGCTCGACGCGCATCGCGCGCACCGTGACCGCTGACGAGGCCCCGGCCGCGCGCTCGATGCGTGCCTGGGCCGTCACGACTCCCGGCCCGATCGACTCCGGCCCGATCGAGCTCGTCGAGCGTGCCGTCCCGGCCCCGGGAGAGGGAGAGGTCCTCGTGAAGGTGTCCGTGTGCGGTGTCTGCCGCACGGACCTGCACCTTTGCGAAGGGGACCTGCCCGTGCACCGCTCCGGCACGGTCCCCGGGCACGAGGTCGTCGGACGCGTCGAGGCCCGTGGCCCGGGGTGCGCGCGGCTCGAGCCGGGCGAGCGGGTCGGCGTCGCCTGGCTCGCCTCGACGTGCGGGACCTGCCGGTTCTGCACGAGCGGCCGGGAGAACCTCTGCGTCGACCCCCGCTTCACCGGATGGGACCTCGACGGCGGGTACGCGGAGTACCTCGTCGCCCGCGAGGACTTCGTCTACCGGATCCCCGACCCGTTCGACGACGACGCGGCCGCCCCGCTCCTCTGCGCGGGGATCATCGGCTACCGCGCGCTGCGTCGAGCCGAGCTCCCGAGAGGAGGGCGGCTCGGGCTCTACGGATTCGGGGGCTCGGCCCACCTCACGGCCCAGGTGGCGATCGCCGAGGGCGCGACCGTCCACGTGCTCACGCGCTCGGAGCCCGACAAGGTGCTCGCCGAGCGGCTCGGCGCGACCTCGGTGCGCGGCGCGTACGACGAGCCGCCCGAGCCGCTCGACTCCGCGATCCTGTTCGCGCCCGTCGGCGACCTCGTCCCCGTCGCGCTCGCCGCGCTCGACCGGGGCGGGACGCTCGCGGTGGCGGGGATCCACCTGAGCGACGTCCCGCCGCTCGACTACCAGGCCCATCTGTTCCAGGAGCGCTCCGTGCGGAGCGTGACCGCGAACACCCGCGCCGACGGTCGCGACTTCCTCGAGGCCGCTGTCCGCGCGTCGATCCGTCCGACCACCACGGTCTACGCGTTCGAGGAGGCGGACCGGGCCCTCTCCGACCTCGCACACGACCGGTTCAACGGCGCCGCCGTGATCCGGGTCGCCGCCTGATCGCCGAGGCGCGAGCCCTTCGCCCCTTGCGATCCGCCCGTCGTGGCGTGAGGCTAGGAGCAGGTACGACAGGTGAGAGCGCGAGGAGGCGTGGCGCGGTCGGTGTCGGGCGCGCCACGGCTCCCTGAGGGGAGGAACGATGGCCGGGAAGTCGATCGTGGAAAGTCGGGACACGACGTCGACCGCCGCGTGCGCAATCGCACGCCCACGGTCCCGTCGGCTCACCCTCCTGCGTGCGCTCGCGGCACCCGTCGTCGTCGCGTGCACCCTCGCGAGCGCCCTGCCCGCCTCGGCGTCGCGCCCCGCCGCGACGAGCGCCACCGCGAGGATCACGGCCGACTGGAAGGCCTTCTTCGCGGGCTCGACGCCGGCAGCCCGCAAGATCGCGCTCCTCCAGGACGGGCCCCGATTCGCGGCGATCATCCGCGGCCAGGCCAAGTCCCCGCTCGCGAGGAGCGTCTCGGCGAGGGTCATCAAGGTGACCGTCACGTCCTCGTCGGCCGCGAAGGTCCGCTACACGCTCCTCGTCGCGGGCAAGCCCGCGCTCGCGAACCAGACCGGCGCCGCGGTGCTCCAGAAGGGGACCTGGAAGGTCGGGGTCGGGAGCTTCTGCGCGCTCCTCGCGCTCGAGCAGGTGAAGTCCGCGGCGTGCCCGAGGTCCTGACGACGCCGGGCGTCTCCCGGGCGGCCGGGCACCGCCCGCACGGCTCGGCCTGCACCGGGCCCTCCGCGCCGCCGTGAGCGAGCGGGGCGGCACCGGCCTCGGGAACCGTCTCGCGCTCGCGACCCTCTGTGCGGTCCTGTTCCTCACGTTCCTCGACACGACGATCGTGAGCGTGGCACTCGCGAGCATCCAGCACGAGCTCCACGCGGGGGTCACCCAGCTCCAGTGGGTCGTGAACGGCTACGCGCTCGCGTTCGCGAGCCTCATGCTCGTCGCCGGCTCGCTCGCCGACCGTATCGGGCGACGCCGCGTCATGGTCGCAGGACTTGTCGTGTTCGCCCTCGGGTCGCTCCTCGGAGCACTCTCGCCCGACCCGGCGGTGCTCATCGCGTCACGTGCCGTCATGGGTGCCGGCGCGGCAGCGTCGGAGCCCGGGACGCTCTCGATGATCCGACACCTCTACCCGAAGGACTCGGAGCGCGCGCGTGCCCTCGGTGCCTGGACCGCCGTGTCCGGGCTCGCGCTCGCGCTCGGGCCGGTGCTCGGGGGGACCCTCGTCGGCCTCGGGAGCTGGCGGGCGATCTTCTGGTTCAACCTCGCCGCCGCCGTGCTCCTCGCCCTCGGAGCGGCGCGCCTTCCCGAGAGCGCGGACCCGATCGGTGCCCGCCTCGACCTGCCGGGGTTCGTCGCGGGAGCGACTGGGCTCGCGGCGCTCGCGTTCGCGGTGATCCTCGGGGAGACCCAGGGCTACCGCTCGTCGGTCGTGGTCGCCCTGTTCGCGATCGGGGTCGTCGGGCTCGTCGTGTTCACCCGCGTCGAGCGGGCGAGCTCGTCCCCCATGCTCGACCTCGCCTATTTTCGCGAGCCGGCGTTCAGCGGCGCGATATTCGTCGGGTTCGTCGCGTTCTTCGGGATCTTCTCCATCTTCTTCTTCACCGCCCTCTACCTCGAGGCCGTCGTCGGGTACTCCGCGTACCGGATCGCGGTCGAGTTCGTCCCGATGACGGTCGCGATGATCCTCGCGGCGTCGATCGCCGGCCGGAGGGTCGCCCACGTCGGTCCGCGGATGCCGATGGCCGAGGGCTGCGTGCTCGCCGCAGCGGGGATCCTGCTGTCCGACGCCCTCCTCGGCACCTCCTCGCCGTCCGGCTGGCTCATGGGGACGCTCGCGCTCGCGGGGTTCGGGTTCGGCACGACCGTCGTCCCCGTCACCTCTGTCGCCATGGGCGTCGTCCCCGCCCGCCGCTCGGGGATGGCCGCCTCCGCGACGAACACGAGCCGCGAGCTGGGGTCCGTGTTCGGGGTCGCCGTGCTCGGAGCGCTCGTGAACTCCCACCTCACCGCCGACCTGACCCGCAGGCTCGACGAGCTCCACATCCCGGCGAACTTCGTGTCGATAGTGGTGCAGGCGATCGAGACCGGGACGGTCCCGACAGGGGTGAAGGGCGGAGGGTCGATAGAGGACCAGGTCATCGAGGCCGCCTACGGCGCCTTCCGCGCGGGGCTCGAGGTCGCGCTCGTGACCGCAGGGGTCGCTCTCGTGGTCGCGGGCATCGTCGCGGCGGCCACTCTCGGGCCGCGCGCCGTGCTCGACGGCCGCCACCCCGCGGGTGGCGACGACCGGTCCTGACCATTCCCGGTGACGGAGGTGCGTGACGTGGAAGAGCCGAAGGTCTGGACAGTCGAGATCGCGTTCAGCGAGGAGGGCGCGCGCACACGCGCCGACGCGTGGCTCCACGCGGGGTCCCGTCAGATGAGCGGATGGGGGCGCTCGCGACGCAACCCGCGCGATCCCGAGGTCCCGGCCGTCGGCGAGGAGCTCGCCGCCTCCCGAGCGCTCGTGGACCTCGCCCACCAGCTCGTCGGCGCGGCTCTCGACGTC
>JAJZBW010000026.1 GCA_021798745.1 Actinomycetes bacterium | reverse complement strand
CCCTCACCGCCCGGTGTGGCCGAACCCTCCCTCGCCGCGCTCGCTCGGGGGGAGCGTGGCGGCCTCGAGGAAGCGCGCGCTCGCGCTGCGGACGACGAGCAGCTGGGCGATCCTGTCCCCCGGCGCCACCTCGTAGTCGTTCTCGGGGTCGGTGTTCACGAGGAGGACCTGGAGCTCGCCGCGGAAGCCCGAGTCGACGAGACCGGGCGCGTTCAGGCAGGTCACACCGTGCCTCGCCGCAAGACCACTGCGCGGCAGGACCAGGCCCGCGTAGCCGTCGGGAAGTGCGAGGGCGACCCCCGTCGGGACGAGGGCCCTTCCGCCCCGCGCGGCGAGCACCGCACCGACGCGCGCGACGAGGTCGGCCCCCGCGTCGCCCCGCCGAGCGTACCGGGGCAGCGAGCCCCTCCCCCCGACGAGCACGACCGGGACCTCGGGGTCGTCGGGGACCTCGGGGTCGTCGGGGTCGGCCACGGTCGAGCACCGTACCCGAGCGGACCCGTCCGAGCAGGTCGTGGCCGGGGCACGACCACGAGTAGCATCGCCGGATGCTCGTCTGGATGGACCTCGAGATGACCGGGCTCGAGCCGGACAGGCACGTCGTCGTCGAGGTCGCCACCCTCGTGACCGACGACGACCTCCGGATCGTCGCCGAGGGGCCCGACATCGTCGTCGCCGCGTCGCCCGAGCAGCTCGCCGAGATGGACGCGGTCGTCCGGAACATGCACACGACGAGCGGCCTGCTCGACGCCATCGGGGCCTCCTCGACGACCATCGAGCAGGCGAGCGAGGCGACGCTCGGGTTCATCCGGGCGCACGTCCCCGAGCCCCGCCGCGTCCCGCTCTGCGGGAACTCGATCGGCGTGGACCGCCGCTTCCTCCGCCACTACCTTCCGGACGTGGACGAGCACCTCCACTACCGCTCGATCGACGTGTCCACCGTGAAGGAGCTGTGCAAGCGCTGGCACCCGTCGCTCTACGGTCGAGCGCCGAAGAAGGCCGGGACGCACCGCGCGCTCGACGACATCAGAGAGAGCGTCGCCGAGCTCGCGTACTACCGCGACAACTTCTTCAGGCTGCCCGGCGCGCAGGCGCACGCGGCGGAGCTGCCTCCGACCTCGTGAACCGCTCCGTGCGGCGACGGGGGCGGACGTCCCGGGCCACGGCGCTCGGGGCCGCGGCGCTCGTGCTCGCCCCACTCGCCGCGGCGCGCACCTCGGGCGCCGTGGCCCGTCCCGTCCCCGCTCGTTCCGCGACGTCCTCGGCCGCCGGAGAGTGGACGACCTACGGGGGGAGCCCCTCGCGGACCTCCGCCCAACCGGCCAGCCCCCCGCTCCTCCCGCTCCGCCGGCGCTGGACGTCCGCTCGCCTCGACGGCCCCGTGTACGGCGAGCCCCTCGTCCTCTCCGGGCTCGTGTACGTCGCGACCGAGTCCGACAGCGTGTACGCGCTGCGTGCTGCGACGGGCGCCGTCGCCTGGCGGCGCTCGATCGGCGTCCCCGCGCCCGCGTCCCTCCTGCCGTGCGGCGACATCTCGCCCGTGGTCGGTGTGACCTCGACGATGGTGCTCGACCCGGCGAACGGAACCCTGCTCGTCTCGGCGGAGACCTCCCGATCCGGAGCGGTCCACCACGTCCTCGTCGCGCTCGACGCCCGCACGGGAGCGCTCCGCTGGGAGCGCGACCTTGACCAGCCGGGGTGGACCGCGTCGGCGCAGCTCCAACGTGCCGCTCTCGCGCTCGACGCGGGCAGGGTCCTCGTCGGTTTCGGCGGGAACTACGGCGACTGCTCCACCTACCACGGCTGGCTCCTCGCCGTCCCCGAGAGCGGGGTCGGCCCGACCCTCTCCTACCGCGTCCCGACCGCCCGCGAGGGAGCGATCTGGGGCCCGTCCGGGGTCGCGGTCGGTCCGACGGGAGACGTGCTCGTCGCGACGGGAAACGGCTCGTCCTCGACCACCTACGACCACGGGGACAGCGTGATCGAGCTCGACCCGGGCCTCCGTCCGGTCGGGTACTTCGCCCCGGTGGACTGGGCGAGCCTCAACTCCTCGGACGCGGACCTCGGCTCGACCGGCCCCATGCTCCTGTCCGACGGCCGCGTCGTGCAGGTCGGGAAGGGAGGCGTCGCGTACCTCCTCGACTCGTCCCGCCTCGGCGGGATCGGCGGCGAGGTCGCGCGCCTCTCCACGTGCTTCGCGATCGGGGGCGACGCCTATCTCGCGCCCTTCGCCTACCTCCCCTGCGTCGACGGGTCGCTCGAGGCGGTCCTGGTCGGGACGTCCGCGCTCCGCCCGGGGTGGACCGCCGCACCAGTCGACGGCGCCTCCCCGACGGTCGCCGCGGGAGTCGTGTGGACGCTCGGGAACCCCGGCCACCTCCTCGGGACCGCGGCCCGAACGGGACGGGTCGTCGTCGACCTCCCCGTCGTCCCCGTCGAGCACTACGCGGCTCCCGCCGCGGGCGACGGGCTCCTCGTCGTCGCCGGAACGTCCCGCGTCGAGGCCTTCGCCGGGCCGCGCGGCCTCGTCCTCGCCCCGTAGGGGCCGGTACCGGCGCCACGCTCCCCCCGGCGCCTACCATGAGCCCGAGTGGGCGCGCTCCCCGAGGACGTCGTGACGGTGATGATCGTGGACGACCACGCGACCTTCGCCGGCGCCCTGCGCCACGCGCTCGCCTCGGAGCCCGGCATCGACGTCGTCGCGGTCGCGACCGACTCTGCGAGCGCCCGCGGGCTCGCCTCCCGGCACCGCCCGGCCGTCGCCCTCGTCGACTACCGGATCGGCGACGACGACGGCGTCGAGCTCGTCCGGTCGCTCCACGCCCTGCTCCCCGGGACGCGACTCGTCATGCTCACCGCCGCGACCGACGAGTCGACGGCGCTCCGCGCGCTCGAGGCGGGGTGCGCGGGCTACGTGCTCAAGACGTCCCCGCTCGAGTCCGTCGTCGACGCCGTGCGATCGGCGGCCCGCGGCGACGCGGTCGTTCCCCCCGCGCTGCTCGCGCGGCTGCTCCCCCGCCTGCGCGAGCACGACCGCTCGCACGTCGCTCCCGGGGCGCTGACCGAGCGCGAGCGCGACGTCCTGCGGCTCCTCTCGCGTGGCGTCCCTAACGCGGCGGTCGCGACGGAGCTCACCATAAGCGTGAACACGGTCCGGAACCATGTCCAGAGCATCCTCACGAAGCTCGGCGCGCACTCGAAGCTCGAGGCCGTCGCGAAGGCGCGCGACTCAGGGCTCGTCTGAGGAGCCGTCCCCCACCCGGCCATCCGCCGCCCGAGCGGCGCCCTCGGCGCGGCGCTCGCACGCTCCCCGCACGACCGCGCACAGCTCGTCCAGGGCGTCGGACTTGTCCACCGTCGCGACCGCCCCCGCGTCCGCCATCTCGGCTGCGGAGGTCGAGTCCCAGCTCCCGGACATCGCGACGACCGCGGGAGCGTCCCTCGAGCGCGACACTCGTCGCGCCAGCTCTGCTCCGCCGCCTCCGGGCATCCGGACGTCGAGCAGGACGACGTCGACCCCGGCGCGCACGGCCTCGCTGCCCGACTCGACGCCGTCCGCCACGCCGACCACGTCGAGGCCGTGCTCGGACGAGATCGCGTCCGCGAGCGCGGCGGCGAACCGAGCGTCGTCGTCGACGACGAGGACCCGCCACGCCGATGGTGCGTGCTCTCCCACGCCTGCCCGCGTCCCTCCCGAGCGCGACCGCGCGCTTCCCCGCTCCCATGGTCCGCCCGAGGACGCTCGCGTGGCGAGACGCGATCGCGCCACCCACCGACCTAGTGCGATCGCACCCCCCGGCGTAGACTCGGCCGTCGACGGGGGAGCACCGCGCGACGACGGGGGAGGTCCGCTCACGGCAGGTCAGGACGGGTCGGGCGTGCTATCGGTCGTGGGGATCCGACGGCTCCTCCACGCGCTCGGCTATGCGCTCGCGACGTGTGACGCCTCCGGCTCGGTGCGCGACGCGGACGGCACGTGGGCCCCGACCGTCGGCCCTGTCCACGACGACGTCACGCGCCTCCACCCGGGACTGCGCCCGGATGCAGGCGACGGGTACCCGGCTCGCACCGACTCGTCGGGTTGGCTCGACCTCGCGACCGGGGACGCTCTCGACGGGGTCGCGACGATGATCCTCCCGTTCCACACCGGGGACGACGCTCGGGTCGTCGAGTTCGTGCTCGTCCCGACGGACTCCCCGGACGGCTCCTACCTCGTCGGGGCCCGTGAGGCCATCGGGCGCGCGGCGGACGACCTCACGAGGCGCTACCTCGCGTCGTTCCTCGGCTCGACCGACGTGGCCGTCGTCGGGGCCCGGGCGGACCGAACGGTCCTCCACGTGAACGCAGCTGCCGCCCGCATGTTCGACGTCGACCCCGTGCAGGTGATCGGGAGCGACGAGATCGAGCTGTTCGAGCCCGCGCGGCGAGGGGAGGTCGAGCAGGCGCTCGCCACCGTCGCGGGCGGCGGCCGGGTCGAGGGAGTCGAGCTCCTCGGACGCACGCCCTCCGGCCGGGTCGTCGAGCTCGCGGTGTCGATCGCCCCGGTCCGCGGCCGCTCCGGGGCGGTCGTCGGGCACATCTCGCTCCTTCGCGACCTCGCCTCCCAGCGGGAGGCCGACCGCCTCGCGATCCTCTACGCCACCGTCTCGGAGTCCTCGCCGGTCGGACTCTCGCTCTGGTCGCACGACCCGACGGACGGGAGCCTCGCCCTCGTCGCCACGAACGCGGTCGCACGCGAGATCAGCGGGCTCACGAGCTCCTCCGTCGGCCGCACGAGCGCCGAGCTCGCGGAGACGTGCGGCGCGCTCTCCCTGCTCGCCTGGCCCGGGGGTGCCGGGTCGCCCGGTCCCGCGTCGTCGCTCGGCGTCCACGACCTGGTGGGTCCTGGCGGGGTCGTGCGCTCCGTCGAGCTCGTGACGTACCTCGTCGCGCACGACGTCCTCGCCCTTCGGATGACCGACGTGACGGACGAGGTGCGTGCCCGGCGAGACAGGGTCCACCTCCTGAGGCGCGTCGCGTACGCCGAGGACGCCGAGCGGCGGCGCCTCGCGGAGGCCCTCCACGACGACACGATCCAGCTCCTCGCCGCGGCGAACATGGAGCTCGGCGTGCTCCGCAGGCGCGTCGAGGACGACTCGTTCGCGCGCCGCGTCGAGCGGGTCGAGCACCGGGTGCGTCAGGCGACGCGCTCGCTCCGCTCGCTCGTGTTCGAGCTCTATCCGCCGGACCTCGTCGCGCACGGGCTCGTGGCCGCGCTCCCCGCTCTCGCACAGCGCGTCTTCGAGGACACCGGGACCGAGACGACCATCGTGGACGCGCTCGTCCGACCCGTCGGGGCAGAGGTGCGGACCACCGCGTACCGGATCGTCCAGGAAGCCCTCGTGAACGCTCGCCGCCACGCGTGCGCCGCGCACGTGACGGTCGCGCTCGCCCACGAGGGTGAGACGCTCGTCGCGACGATCGCGGACGACGGGGTCGGGATCGCGTCCGACGCCCTCGCCGACGCCCCCGGGCACCTCGGGCTCCGCACCATGCGCGAGCGTGCCGAGAGCCTGCACGGGTCGCTCGCCGTCCGGGACGCGAGCCCGAGGGGAGTCGAGATCGAGGTCCGCCTCCCGGACCCCGAGCTCGCTCTGGAGGACGAGCCCTCGCCGGGGAGCACGTAGACTCCGCCGCCATGGGGACGGCACCCGCGCGCGGCCGTCATGGTCTCGCACCGGCGCCGTCGCCCGACGGCGGGCTCGCCGTGGTGCCCGCGCGCCCCTCGCTCGCACGTCCTCGAACGCGGCTCTCGTCGCAGCGAGCGGCGTCGTTCGTCCTCGAGCACCGATGGGCGATCGGGGCGTACGTGGCGTCCCGGCTCCTGCTCCTCGCGGTCGCGCTCGCGGACAGCCCCCTCCAGCACCGTCCGTTCGGATCGGAGCTCACGAACTGGGACGGCTTCTGGTACACGATGCTCGCGAGCCGCGGGTACCCCACCCAGGTCCTCCACGTGCAGACCACGCTCGGGTTCTTTCCCCTGTACCCGATGGTCATGTGGCTCGTGTCACACGTGTTGTTCGTGTCGGACGCGGTCTCCGGCCTCGTCGTCGCGGGCGTCGGGGGGCTCGTCGCGACCCTCCTCCTCGAACGCCTCGCCACCCAGTGGTGGGGACCCGAGAGCGCCCGCCGCGCCGTCCTGCTGTTCTGCGTGTTCCCGGGGTCCGTCGTGTTCTCGCTCGACTACTCCGAGGGCCTGCTGATCCCGCTCGTCGCGGGCTCCCTTCTCGCGGTCACCAGCCGGAGGTGGCTCCTCGCCGGGCTCCTCGCGGGCTGCGCGACCGCTGTCGGGCCGGACGCGCTCGCGATCATCCCGGCCGTGACGCTCGCCGCCCTCCTCGAGCTGCGCGCAGCCGGATGGCGCGACGCCTCGGCGCGGCGGGCCCTTCTCGCCCCTCTCCTCGCTCCGGCAGGGATCGTCGCGTTCGGAGCCTTCCTCTGGGTCTGGACGGGAACACCCTTCGCGACCTTCGACGCCCAGCGCTACGGATGGGGAGAGCGCACGGACCCGCTCGCCCTCGTCAACCAGGCCCGCACGCTCGCAGGCGAGATATCGCTCTCCCATTTCGACTACCACCTCGTGAACCTGAACCTCATCGCGGGGCTCGGCGGGGCGGTGGTGCTCCTCGTCGGCATCGTCCTGCTCTTCCTCCGGCCGCGCCTCGTCCCTCCCGCCGCGATCGCCTGGTCGCTCGGGATCGCGTTCCTGTCGGTGACGTCCAAGTACACCCCCCCAAACCCCCGGATGCTCCTCACCGCGTTCCCCGTGGTCCTCGTGCTCGCGCACCGCGCGCGCGGTCGCTCGTTCCGATGGCTGGCCGCCGCGAGCACGGTGCTCCTCGTCGTCATGAGCGCGATCACCTACGTCGGTATCGCGCTCCGCCCGTGAGGCGCGCCCTCAGCGCGAGTACAGCGTGACCGTGACCACGGCCGCGTACCCGAACCGGTAGACCGCCCGGCGCGCGTAGCGCGCGGCGAGCTCCGACTCGAGCGACTCGTAGCGGAGCAGATGGGCGACGGACACCGGGGGTCCGCCCACCTGGCCCTCGTGGCTCGCGACGAGGTACAGCCTCGCACAGCCCGACGCCACGCTCGCGACCTGCGCCGACGTGAGCGTCTCGTACCTCTCGACGAACGGGGCCCCGTCGCTCCACGGAACCGCGGGCAGCACCGCCCGCGGCACGGCGGCCCGTGCGCTCGGTCCGGGGAGGTAGTACGAGAACGCCATGCGCCCGTCCTCCGGATAGAACGCGACGCAGTCCCCGGGGCGGGATCCCGCGAGCACGAAGCGGACCGCGGCGCGCCAGTTCTCCGGCGACACCCCGTAGCTCGGCTCGAGCTGAAGCGCCCGCAGGCCGACGAGCGCCGCGACGACGAGCCATCCGACGGTCACGGACCGGCGGCTCGTCCCTCCACGGATCTCGCCCCCGAGCGCGACGGCCGCGAGCGCGACCGCGACGGGCGGGATCGACACGAGCAGGTTCCTCGGGTCCGCGATCGGCTGCCCCACGACCGACTCGAGGACGGCGAGCACGACAGGCACGAGGACCCACGAGAGAAGCACGCGACGGCGAAGCGTCACCCGGGCGGGGCCCGTCTCCGGAGGGAGCCGACCTCCCCGGCGACTCGCTCCCCGCGAGAGCACGGGCGCGACCACGAGGAGCGCGAGGAGCGCGACGCTTCCCCACTCGAGGAGCGAGCTCGTCGCGGTCCGGGGGAAGTTCGGGGTGAACGCCGCCGACGTGAGCGTCGCGACGATGCTCCCGAGCTGCGACGCGCTCGGTCGCGGCACCCAGAAGAGCTGCCCGCTTCCACGCGCTCGCGCGAGCACCAGCAGTGGGACGGACAGGACGGCGACGACGACGAGCGACCCGACGACGGCGCGGACCCGCTCGCGCCGGGATGCGACCACGACGAGCTGCGCCGCGAGGGCGAGCGCCGCCACAAAGCTCATGTAGAGCGCGAGCGTCGAGGTCACGACGTACGCGACGAGCGCGGCACGCGGGATCGTCGCGCCCGGGGCGCGATCGAGGACGACGACGAAAGCGAGGTACGAGCCGGACACGAGCGCGACGAGGAGCGCGTACGCACGCGCCTGCTGCCCCCAGTAGACGAGAGGGAGGCTCACCGCCCCGAGCACGCCTGCTCCGAGCGCGACGCGACGGCCGTACAGGCGGTTCGCGAGGGCGGACACGAGCGCGACCGTCGCGGCCGTCGCGACCGCCGACGGGGCGCGGAGCACGAGCACCCCTCGCCCGAACGCTCCGACGAGAACGTGGAGGAGCGCGTAGTACACGAGCATGTTCCCCCCGTCGCGCGCCATCGCCGCGCCGAGAGCGGCTCCGTGCTCGGACGCGATCGTGACGCTCGCCGCCTCGTCGATCCAGATGCTCCTCGCGCCGAGATCCACGAGCGCGAGCGACCCGGCGAGCGCTCCGGGCAGGCAGACGACGAGCGCGTCGAGCACCCGCGCGCGTCGCGCCGGCTCCTCGGGCGCCTCGTCGCGGGGTGCGCGGAGCGGCGCGGGAGCGCCCCGATCTCGCGACGGGATCACGGCTTCTCCTCGAGCGCACGCATCACCCTCAGGGGCCCGCGGTCGCGGCCCCGGCGCGCACGGGCGGCGCGGCCCGACGCGCCTCCTGTGCGCGGTGGCGCCACCACCGTGCCGCGAGCACTCCCGCGACGAGGTAGCACGCGAGCGCGACGGGTGACCACGAGAGCGGCACGGCGAGGATCCCGTCCGGCTTCACGAGCAGCACCGACGCGGCGACCCCGAACGCGACCAGGCGCGACCGCTGGGCACCCGGCCACGCGGCGAGCAGGACGATCCCCCAGCAGAAGTACCACGGCCAGGTCGCGGGGCCGAGCAGGGCCGCGACGCACAGCGCGGCCCCCAGGTCGGCCACGACACGGTCGGCGCGGGTCCGGAGGAGGAGCCGACCTGCGAACGCCACGATCGCCACGAGTGCGACGTCGCCGAGCGCGCGGTCGAGCACCCGGTAGTCGAGGGAGACGCCGACCGCGCCGAGCGCCTTCGCGGCCGACCACGCGAGCGCGGTCACCGGCGTGATCGCGAGGTGGACCTTCGCGGGGGTCGCGAGCACGGCCGCGCTCATCCACTGGGCTCCGGTCCCCGTCGCGGCGCTCACGACCGCCGCGACCGCTCCTGTGAGCGCCACGACCGAACCGAGGAGGCGCAGGCGCGCCGCGCGAGCCGTGAGCAGGCGCGCCGCGGCGACTGCGAGGAACACGATCGCCACGGCGGCGGGGACCTTCACCGTCGCGCCGAGCGCGCAGAGCGCGACACCGGGAAGCGTCCGACCCTCGAGGGCGAGCGTCACTCCCGCGACCACGAGACCCGCCATGAGGGCGTCGTTGTGCCCTGCCGCGACGAGCTGCGCGAGCACGAGGGGGCTCGCGGCCGCGATCCACACGGCTCGAGCGGGATCCGCACCGGACACGCGGGCGAGCCGCGGCGCGAACACCGCGAGGAGCGCGACCCCGGCGACCTCGACGAGCCGTGCCCCGACGACCCCGGCGACGAGGTTCGAGCCCGTGACCGACACGATCCCGCTCACGATCCCGATGAACAGGGGCCCGTACGGAGCGGTCGTCGAGCGCCAGAACGGAGAGACCGCGTCCAGCACGCGTGCGTGCCCGAGACGCGCGAGCACCGTCGGCGCCTCGCGGTAGGGATCGTGCCCGAGATGAAGGATCGTCCCCTGTGCGAGGTAGCTGTACATGTCCCCGCTGAACAGCGCCGGTCCGACCACGAGCGGCACGCACCAGAGCGCCGCCACCACGGCGACCTCCCTCGGTCGTGCTCCCGGCTCGCTCGCGAGCCGGCGCCCGAGCCCGAACCACCCCACCCCTAGCGCCGCCATCCCGACGTAGAAGGCGACCATGTTCCCGGCGCGACCCGGAGGGACGCGCACCGAGTACCACCACGCAGGCTCGGAGCCGACGAGCCGCGGACCGGCGAGGGCCATGAGCGCCGCCCCGGCGAACCCGACGGCCACCCACGTCGCGCCGAGATGCCATCGCGGCCTCTCCGACGGGCCGTCCCGACCGGGCACGGCGACACCGGTGCCCGGGCTCACCCCCACCGGGCGCATCTCCGCGCGCGCCTCCGCCCCGTCGTCGCCAAGCGCCCGATCCTAACGGGGCGCCGCGATCGGGAGAGGACCGCCCGTCCGCGGCGCGCCGGGGTCCTGGGCGCGCCTCCTAGCGCTCGATCGCCTCGGCCCTCGCAGGCTCCTGGTAGCGCGCGACCGTGAACGCCACGACGAGCGGAACGTTGAACGCGAACACCACGAGCATCGCGCTGAGGAGCGCGAGGACCCGACCCGGCGTGTGGTCGTACACGAACACGTACTCGAGCATGCCCGCGATCACGACGTACGCGAGCAGCGTCCACGCCCCGACCCGCCGGAACGCCTCCCACGCGAACTCCCTGACGCGAGACAGCAGGGCGACGTTCACGACGAGCACGGCTGCGGCGGCCGCCGCGAGCCCGATCGCGGGCGCGAGAGGTACGCGCCCCGGGATGTGGGCCGCCATGTAGATCCCCCCCGTCACCACGAGCACGAGGGTCGCGACCGCGAGCTCCGTGACGGGCGGGAGCCTCTGCGCCCGCGGCTCCGTCGCCCCGATGAGCGGCGCGGCGCCCTCGCCACTCACGTCGCCAACCTCGTCATGATCACGAGGGTCGCGATCTGCATGACGCCGGTGATCCCCGCCGTGTAGATGAACCGCTTCATGAGCCTCGCGATGACGGCGCCGTTCGGCTGCGTCTTGCGCATCTCGAACAGCACCGCGAGGTTCGCGGGCTCGAGGACCCCGAGGGCGATCACCGCCATGACCCCGACGACGACGAAGGACGCCACGACCCAACCGTGGTGGGAGAACCCCGTGGAGAGGTACCCGAGGTGGCGGGCGAGCTGGAACCCGGCCCCGAGGGTCATCGTCACGAGGGTCGGCATGATGAGCACCATCTTCGGCATCAGCCGGGCCGAGAGCTCCGTGCGTGCGGGGATCGACATCCGGCCCATGATCGGCCCGACGACGAGCCCGACGAACAGGTCGATGGCCGTCCACAGGCCCCCGCCCACGACGTGGAAGAAGTCGAGCGCCCAGAGCCAGTTCCCCGCGATGGCCGTGACGAGCCCCGCGATCACGACGGCGACGATCGGAAGCCCGCGAACCGGGACGATCGAGATGACCGGACGTGCTCCCGCCGCCGGTGGCGGCGCGTCGTCCCTCGGCAGCGGTGCGACGGAGTGCGCTGGCCCGGCCGTGACGTCCACCTCGACCCCCACTGGTCGCCGAGTTCCACCCGAACGGTGACGCGAGGATACCGCGCGCGCTTCTCACATGCCCCACATTGCGTCCCGGCGAGCGCAACTTCGGGCCCGCCACCGCGTCGTGGACGCCGCGTCCCACGCGGCGCCCGCACCGGAGGGCCGCGCCTGCGCTCAGCGCCCGCGGAGCCGGTCGAGCGCCCGCCGGTCGCGCTTCGTCGGTCTTCCCGTCGAACGATCGCGCGCGACCGGGGCGGTCTCCTCAGTGCGGCCTCGCGCCGTGCCGTGCTCGGCGACGCATGTCGCCGCGACCGCCGCCGAGACCCGGCGCGCGAGCACCTCGACGACCTCGATGTCCCGGACGCGCCCCCCGAAGCGGACGACGACCCGATCGCCGCGCGCGACGCGCGCGGAGGCCTTGGCCGACGACCGGTTCACCTCGACGTGCCCTCCGCGGCATGCCTCGGTCGCGGACGTGCGCGTCGGGAACACCCGGACGGCCCACAGCCACCGGTCGACCCGCGTGTGCTCCACCACCGAATCGTCGCGCGCCGGCTCCGAGACGCGGTCACGGAGCTCGCGCTCGGACGAGCCGAGGCTCCCGGCTTCGGACGCGTCAGCCGGAGGACGCGCCGGTGGCTACGCGACGTAGTGCCCGTGCCGCACGTCCTCGACCCAGTCGGTGTGGGTCGGCTCCCAGCCGAGCAGCTCGCGCGTCCGCTCGTTCGAGACCGGGTTGTCGAGGCTCGCGAATCCGGCCAGGAATCCGAGGTACCGGGGTGCCTCCTCCTCCCTGATGCTCCTCGCCTCGAGGCCGAGCGTGCCGGCGATCGTCTCGGCGATCAGCTTGCGGGTCATGCTCGGCCCCTCGACGCCGTGGAGGCGCGATCCGGCCGGTGCCCGCTCGAGCGCAAGGCGGTAGAGCAGGCCGATGTCGTAGGTGTTGGCCGCCGGCCAGCGGTTGGAGCCGTCGCCGACGTAGGCGGCGGCGCCGTTCTCGCGGGCGAGCTGGATCATGGCGCTCGTGAAGCCGTGCTTGTCCAGGTCCGAGTGGACCAGCGGCGCCAGCCGGACCACCGAGGAGCGGACCCCGTGCCCGGCCAGCGCGACCACGTAGCTCTCCGCGTCGACGCGCGGCCCGCCGGGCGGGGCGTCGTCCTCGGTGCCCGGCCGGTCGGCGATGCCGGCCCTCGCGAGCATCAGGGTGCCGCCCGTGCTCACCAGCGGCTTGCCCGTGCCCTTCAGGGGCTCCCCGAGCGCCCGGAGCGCCTGCACGTCGGCCTCGACCGCGCTCGCGAAGTCGCCGCTGATCATGGCCTCGTGCTTGAAGGCCAGGTGGATCACCCCGTCGGCCTCGCAAGCGGCGCGGCCGAGGCCCTCGAGGTCGTCGAGCGAGCCGCGGCGGACCTCGGCGCCGCGCCGCGCGACCACCTCCGCGGCGACGTCCGAGCGCGCCAGCCCGACCACCTCGTGGCCCGAGCTCAACAGCTCGGGAATGACCGCAGCGGCGACGTGGCCAGACGCGCCGGTGACGAGAACACGCATGTCAGAGCTCCGATCCGAGATACCTATGTCACTAGATGACATCACCCTAGCACCGTGATGTCACCAAGTGTCAAGCACTACGCTCGGCGTCCATGACGCGCTGGAAGCCCGATGCGCACGGCCGCCTGATGCAGTCGGCCATCGAGCTGTTCGCCGAGCGGGGCTACGAGGCCACCACGGTCGCGGCGATCGCCGAGCGCGCCGGTCTCACCAGGCGCACCTTCTTCCGCTACTTCGCCGACAAGCGCGAGGTGCTGTTCAGCGGCGCCGAGCAGCTCGTGACGGTCTGGCTCGCGGCGGTCGCAGACGCGCCGGCCGCCGCAGGGCCGCTCGCGAGCGTGACCGCCGGGTTCGAGCCGCTCGCGGAGCTCTTCGAGGAGCGGCTCGAGCTCGCCCGGCTGCGGGCCCAGATCATCGCCGCCAACCCGGAGCTGCGGGAGCGCGAGCTCGTCAAGCTGCAGGGCCTGGCGAGCGAGCTCGAGCGCACGCTGCTCGCGCGCGGGGTGGCCTCGAACGCTGCGATCCTGGCGGCCCAGGCGGGTCTGACCGTCTTCCACGTCGCGTTCGGCCGATGGGTCGAGCAGGAGGACCCCGCGGCGTTCCGGCGACTGCTCTCGGAGTCGCTGGACGAGCTGCGGGAGGTCACGGCCGCGGCGCCGCGGTCGGGTACACAAGAGTGGGCACCCACCCGCGAAGGCAACCGGTGACGCCGAGGAGGCTGCTCCCCGCGGGGCGTCTCGCGCGGTGACGAACGTCGTGGTCCCTGGTTCCAACGATACGAACCGCGCTCCGACCGTTGCCGGCCCCACCATCGATCTCGACTCGTGGGGTAGCGGCGGTCGCATCGCTTGACGGACCCCACGACCGTCGGCCACCCGTTCGTAGCACGCCGTGCTACACTTTAGCCATGGCCAGAGACATCACCCAACGGCAGCTTCGGAACGACAGCGGCGACATCATGAGGGGATTGGACCAGGGCGAAAGCTTCGTCGTCACCCGAAACGGCGTACCCGTCGGTGAGCTGACTCCGCTTCGGCGGCACCGGTTCGTGAACGCCGATGCCGTCATCGCGATGTTCCGTGGTGCGCCGAGTGTCGACCTGACGCGCCTTCGCTCCGACCTCGACCGCGTCGCGTCCCAGGATCTCGAGCCACGTGCCTGATCCGCGACGCGACCAACGAGGGATCATCGATACTTCCGTCGTCATCGACCTCGAGCAGCTCGACACGCACCAGCTTCCGATCGAGCTGGCAGTGAGCGCAATCACCATGGCCGAGCTCGCCGCGGGTCCCCATGCGGCCGAGGAGGCCGGAGAACGGGCACGTCGCCAGGACCGGCTACAACGCGCAGAAGCCGTCTTCGATCCCCTCCCCTTCGACGGAGAAGCTGCTCGTGCCTACGGGCGGATCTACGCAGCAGAGATAGGAAGGGGACGCAAAGCGCGCGGCTCTCGGGCGCTGGATCTCCTGATCGCAGCGACTGCATGCGCCGAGGATCTCCCGCTCTATACGCGCAACCCCGAAGACTTTGACGGGCTCCATGACCTCGTGCGAATTGTCACGGTCTGAGCCTCAGCCGAGCTACCGGCGGTGAGCCCTCCCGCCACGGTTGGCGCAGAGTCGGCCGCCTCAATCCTTTCTGAGGTCACGGGAAGCTCATGCCTTGTTGCCCATCCCTCCCTTCAGCACGGTCGGCTCGAGACCGTGACGCGTGGACAACTCGGTTCGGAGCGCCTCGATACGGCTGGTCCGGTCGGTGAAGACGAGCGTGTCGCGCCCCCGTCGCTGCGCGTCGACGATGTCGGCACAGACCTTGCGGGTCCGATCCTGGTCGGGCCGCGACCGGTCCGAGGATGGTCTGCACGGCGGCGTCTCCCGGCACGTCGGGGGCGGCCACGGTGTCGTGGACGACCAGGTCCCGGCGGACGCGCACGGCTGCCGGGCCTACTCACGCATCGTGTGACGAACGGGTCCACGCTGCATAGGCTCGTCCCCAGCGAAGCCTGCGCGAAGACCCACCTCGGTCAGTCCACGAGCTGGGACTACGCGCTCTTCAAGTACTCGCGCAGCGCCTCTCGGATGACCTCTGAGACGGTGACCCCGTCGCGTGCCGCTCGCCGTACGATCTTCTCGCGCAAAGCCGGGTCCAGCCGAACGGACTCCACCGACTTCGCCGCGTCACCCAGCGGTGGCCGGCCGGGCCCTCGACGACGCCCTTTCAGCTGACCCGGCTCGTAGCCACGCTCGGCCTCCTCGGCGAAGCGCTCGATCGTCTCGTCGGTGATCGGCTCGCCATGCCTCGTACGACCGTAGATGCGATCCTCCGTCATTGCTCGCCTCCGAACAGCTCCTGGGCGCTCGAGCTCCGAAGTGGCATGGCGTGGATCACCAGCCCCTCTCCTGCGACATCGACAACGACGAGCTCGAGGAGCCGGCCCGCCCGGCCGGGTCCGGCGAGCAAGTACCGAGCCGGATCGTCGTCCAGCTCGATCCAGGAAACGGCGTGCACGAGGGCGTGCTCGATGTCTTCGTCCAGCAGGCCGTGGCGTCTCGCCGATCGGTGGAACTCCACACGGGATAAGTGTACTACGTCAATAGCTCACCCTGTCGGGGGCTCGTCGGACGGCTGAGCCTGTGGGGTGGCGATGCGCAGCAACGGCAGCAGTCCTGGCAGCCGGACGACGAGTCACTACGCACTCGGGTTCGATGCGCGCAAGAGCGTCAGCGGTTGGCGACACCGTATGCGACCAGCGCCTTCGCCAGGCGATCAGCTTTGCGGCGCAAGAAGGCTACGGCCAAGGACAACTGGGCCCCGCGACGACGGGGCGTGCGGTCGGCGTTGCGGCGCAGCTGGCAGAAGTTGGACGACCATGCGATTGTGCGCTCGACCGGCCGGCGGAGCCTCGGTCGCCGGCGTCGTCAGCTCGGCAGTCGCCGTGTCCGAAGTCGCTCGAGCCGGCCGATCTTTCCTGCGAGCGGAGCATCTGGCCGCGCGACGCGGCCGAAGCGCCAGCTTGCATCGTGCTCGTCGTCCGGTTCGACGACGAGGATTGAGCGCGCCATCGGCCGGCTCAGCCTCGCATATCGAGCATATGTTCGCCCACACGCCGGGGGCTCGAGCGCTCGTGTGCTCCTGGGTCAAGCGGACGGATGGGTCGATCTCCTCGGGTCCCCACTCGTCGTGGCCGCCGGGCGAGAAGGGCACGTGCTCCGCTTCGGGGAACAGCTCGTCGTCCTCCTCGTGCAGCGTCAGGTCGTGCGTATGCCGAATCTTGCTCGCGGCGGTGGTGAGGAGCGGAAGCAGCTCTGCGTCGTCGGTCCAGCCCCCGCCGGGAAGCCCACCGACGACGAGCGCGTCGCCGTGATGCTCGCCATGGCAGCGACCGTCGCCAGCCCGAAGAGGGCGCCCATCGAGAACCCGACGTACGCGAGCGGCGGTTCGACCGATGAGAGGTGCCCGACGACTGCCTGCCGGTCCGCAACCATCTGCGGCATCACCCGGGAGTGCGAACCCCTCGGCAGGCCCTCGCCCGCGGCGACGGGCCGGCGCTCACCGTGGCCGACGGCGTCGATACAGACGACCGCGAAGCGGCAGGCCGTCGGGTCGTTCGTCGCCTCGTCGTCCACCGGCTGCCGGCGTCGGCGTCGGTCTCCTCGTGACGCCCGCCACCGCCCACGGCCTTCGCGGCGCGAACGGCCGTGGCGAGCACGAGCACCGGGGACGTGCTCGTCGACACGGCGCGGGTAGGGCCTAGCGTGGCGGCGTGAACCGCCTCCTCGCCGCCTTCTGGGAGCTCGCCGGCGAGGCGGTGCCGGAGGTCGACGTAGTGAACGGCGAGGGGGTCCTGGCGTCGTCGCTGGCGGTGGGCGAGCTGGCCCTCGGTGCCGTCGCTGCGGCCTCGAGCGCCGCTGCCGGGCTCGCGTCAGCGCGAGGTTCCCGTCGTCCCGCCTGCCGGGTCGACGGGGCGAAGGTACGCGCGTCGTTCCAGAGCGACCGGCACTTCCGACTCGACGGCCGCCCGGCCGAGGCCTTCGCGCCGCTGTCCGGGTTCTGGCGGACGGGCGACGGCTGGGTGCGCACCCACGCCAACTACCCCCACCACCGCGCGCGCCTGCTTGCTGCATTGGCGCTGCCCGAGACGGCCGGCCCGGAGGCGCTCTCGGCGAGGCTTCGTCGTAGCTCGGCAAGCGAGGCCGAGGGTCGCGTGCTCGGCGCCGGCGGGCTCTGTGTGGCCGTCCGCAGCGTGGCGGCCTGGCGCCAGCACCCCCAGGCGGCGGCGATCGACCGCCTCCCCCTCGTCGCCTGGCAGTGCCTTGGGGAGGCGCCACGCCGCCGTCTTGGCGCCATGCCGAGCGCTCCGCTCCTTCCCGCGGCCGGGCTGCGGGTGCTCGATCTCACGCGGGTGATCGCCGGACCCGTCGCGACGAGGACCCTCGCCCTGCTCGGTGCCGAGGTTCTGCGGGTTGACTCGCCACGCCTCGAGGAGATCGCCTGGCAGCACCTCGACACGGGGATGGGCAAGCGCTCCACCTTGCTCGATCTCGGCGAGGCATCCGGGCGCGAGCGGTTCGAAGGTCTCCTCGCCGACGCGGACGTCGTCGCACTCGGCTACCGACCCGGTTCCCTCGACCGTCTCGGCCTCGCCCCGGACGACCTCGTGCGGCGACGACCCGGCCTTGTCGTCGCGACCTTGAGCGCCTGGGGTCTCGAGGGGCCATTCGGGGGCCAGCGCGGCTTCGACAGCATCGTCCAGGCTGCCACCGGCATCGCCATGGTCGAGTCCAACGACGGCGTGACGCCCGGCAAGCTCCCGGCACAGGCGCTCGACCACGCGACCGGCTACCTGCTCGCCGCGGCCGTCCTTCGTGCTGTTGCCCTCCAGGTGCGCGACGGTGCGAGCTACCTCGTCCAGGCGCACCTCGCCCGCACTGCGCACTGGGTGCTCGCCCATCCCTGCGAGCGCACCGACGTTCCTCGAGCGGTGAACGGTGTGCTTCTCGAACGACGCGGCGACGCAGGGCTGCTGCGCTACCCGGCTCCCGCCGTCGAGCTCGACGGCGGGCCGAAGGACTGGAGGACGGTCGCCGAACGATGGGGCGCCGACGCACCGGAATGGCGCGCCGAGCGGTCGGGGTGATCGGCAACCCCCACCTTGGCAAGGTCGCGGATTCCGTCCGGCCTCGTCCGGTGGCGTCCACCACGTAAGGATTCGTCCGGAAGCGAGTCCGACGTGCCCCGTGGCGTCCAACCTGTCGTAGAGCGCTCTACCACGGCGACAGCCCTCACCGCCCTCGGTGCGAGACGGTCGCCACCTCGTCGATGAGCCCAGACGGGTCGCCCATAGGAATGCGCGAGGCCGGCACGTCGAGGCCGTCATCCCATCGGACCAGGCGGAGACGGCGAGTACGAGCGCCCGGGCAGGAACGCACCGGCCAATCGACGTGAGGACGAAGGCATCGCCGACGTGCGTGCGCCCCGGCGAGCCGCTTCTCTGCCGCGCGATCACGCCGTCGGCATCCTGGTCGGTGTGGCGCTCCCCGATGTGAGCCGCGACCCGGAGCAGGCCCCCTCGCAGGTCGCATGAAGATACCCTCGGCGGCGTATGGCGCCGTCGCGACAGATCTCAGGTCTCCGACGGTTGTCGGGTCCTCGAGCGCTGTGCTGCCTCCTCGTCGGAGCGCGACCCAGGAGCTCGGACGAGTGGCACAGGCCTGCGACAGAGGAGGATCTTCACGGATCATCGCCATCTGGCACTGCTCCGTTGTCGTGGGCCGTAGGCACTCGTATTCGAACCTCGACGACGTGCGGCTTTGCCTCGAACAGCTCGGCCTGCAGAAGGCATGAGCGGACAATTCCTTGCCGCGATCCCATGTCAACGATCGACGCAACTGCTCAGGCAAGGTGCTCATCGTCTTGGCGAGTTGAACCGGCCTGGGTTTCCCGGAGGCTCGTGCGTTTGGATCGCTCAGGCCGCTGGGGCCCGAGCGAGGCGAGCGTAGTGGTCGGCTTCGACCTCCGCCGGTGTCCGGTCCGATAGCTCGGAGTGGAGGCGCTCGGAATTGAACCACGACACCCACGCGCACGTCGCGACCTCGAGGTCGTCGAGACCGCGCCATGGCCCACCGTTGTTCGCGAGGGCTGCCGGGTTGCGATGGAGCTCGGTCTTGTAGAGGCCGTTCACGGTTTCTGCAAGGGCATTGTCATAACTGTCGCCGACCGTGCCGATCGAGGGGGCAGCGCCGATGTCGGAGAGCCTTTCGGTGTAGGCAATAGAGGTGTATTGGCTCCCCGCGTCGCTGTGGCACACGAGACCGGCGAGGTCGGTGGCGCGCCGTGTCCACGCGGCCATGTTCAGCGCGTCGGTGACGAGCGGGGTGGTCATCTGGCGCGCGGCCTTCCAGCCGACGATGCGGCGTGAGTAGACGTCGGTGACGAACGCGACGTAGACGACGCCGGACCACGTCGAGCAGTACGTGAAGTCGCAGACCCAGAGCTCGTCCGGTCCGGCCGCGTGAAAGTCCCTGCTCACGAGGTCGGGCGCGCGGACGTGGGATGGGTCGGCCTTGGTGGTGAACCGCCTCTTCGCGCGGCTCGCGCCGCGAAGGCCGGCGGCGGCCATCAGCCGGGCGACCTGGTCGCGCCCCGCGTCGATCCCCTCGCGGCGCGCGGCCTTCCAGAGCTTGCGGCGGCCGTAGACGCTGTGGTTGTGCGTGAAGAGCTGCTCGAGCTTCGGGGTGAGCTCGGCGTCTCGGATGGTCCGGGCAGGCGGCGGTCGGGACCTCGCGTCGTAGTAGGTGGAGGGGGCGACCTGCAGCACGGCACAGATCGGCTCGACCCCCCATCGACGCCCACCGGTCGTCTCGTCCCGGTGGGCGTCGACGAAGGCGACTACCTCTTCTGTCGGCGGTCGCGCTCCGCCCCGAAGAGACTGGCTGCTGCCTGGAGGATGTCGTTCGCGCGGCGCAGCTCGCGGTTCTCCTTGCGCAGCTCGACGAGCTCCTGGTGCTCAGCGGTCGTCGTACCCGCACGACTGCCCCCGTCGACCTCGGCCTGCTTCACCCAGATCCGCAGCGTCTCCTTGCCGATGCCGAGCTGGCCGGCGACGCGGCTGATGATGCCACGGTCGCTCGGGTCGGCGCGTGTCAACCTCTGAGA
>JAJZBW010000245.1 GCA_021798745.1 Actinomycetes bacterium | reverse complement strand
GCTCCGACGCCGACCGCGACCCCCGCGAGCCACGCCACGAGCACGCGCCCCCGGGCGTCGGAGGCGAGCTCTGCCAGCTCGCGATCGCCCGGGGGACCCGAGCCGTCACGGAGCATGAGCTCGCCGCGCCGCGCGACGGCGATCTCCTCGCGGGCCCCGTCGAGGAGCGCGCCGACTGCGGCGAGGTCGTCCGGCCGCACCCGAGCGACGTGCGGTGCTGCGGTCGCGCTGGCGTCAGGCCCGGGCACCGCCGTCCCCCCGGAGCTGCGCGATCCTCCCGAGGATCGTGCGCCGCTGCCGGTTCCCCTCCTCGTAGCGCGCGACCGCGTCCAGCTCGTCGGCGGACAGGGCGGTGAGCCGACGCACGACCTGGGACGCCGCGAGCGAGTCGTAGCCCGGGATCGCGAGCTCACGCGCGTCGGGAGCTGCGGAGCGCGCCGTGTCGCCGGCCGAAGGCACGGGCTCGTGCCGTCGTGGCCCGGCGGCTCCGCCCGAAGGCCGGCCGCCCGACGTGTCCGGACCGGTGTCGTCGGCCTCCGCGAGGTCGTCCTCGAGGCGTCGCCGCATCTCGGCCACGCCGAGCCGGCCGACCATGCGCGCGACGGAGACCCTCGTCTCCACGCGGGCTCGACCCTTCGCGACGAGGTCCGGAAGGTGCTCCGCGACGGTGAGCGCCGCGCCGAGCGGCGCGTACACGACGAGGTCGAGAACCTGATCGACGAGAGGTCGCTCGTCAGCCATCTGACGAGCTCCCCGCCGCGGTGGGCGCGAGCGTGCCCCGACGGGTCCACGAGCGGCCGGTCATGCTGCTCACACGCAGTCGCGGCAGAGCATCCGCACCCGGTCCGCGAGCTGGAGCTCGCTCTTCACGAGGAAGCAGGACTGGCAGACGAACTCGCCGGGCTGCTTCGGGAGCACCCGCTGGGTCCCGTCCCCGCGGTCCTCCGCGTCCGTCGCCTCCTCCTCCTCGTCCTCCTCCTCGTCGTCCTCGACGACGAGCCTCTCCTTCAGGATCACGTCGAGGCTGGCCTCGACGTCGTCGTCCTCTTCCTCGTCGTCGTCGTCGTCGGAGCCCGTCTCCTCCGCCTCGGTCGTCGGGGGCAGTGCGACCGGGATCTCCGCGTCGGGCGTCTCGAGCTCGTCGTCGCCGAGCGCGTCGTCGAGGTCGTCGTCCCCGAGCGCGTCCTCGTCGATGTCGTCGTCCCCGAGCGCGTCCTCGTCGAGGTCCGCCTCGTCGAGGTCACCGTCGTCGCCGAGGGCGTCGAGCTCCTCGTCGACGTCGACGTCTTCACCCATCTCGCTTGGCATGCACGTCCTTCGTCGTCTGGACCGTTCGCCGGGTGCTCGCGCGCCGGACGCGCACCGCCCTTCGGCCATCACGCGCCGGCGGTCCACAGGCGCGGTCACTATACGGCAAGCGTGCCGCGTACGAGCCACGGCCTGAGCCCCGGGCGCGCTCGGCGCGAACTTACCGGCGGAACCGGGCACGACCCACCTCACACGGGTCCAGGGAGCCTTTGGGGCCGCCCGACGGCACGCCGACGGGGTCGTGCCCCGCCGCCCGTGCACCCGGACGTTTGCTACTCGGCCCCCCGGACCACGCCGTGCGCAACTGCCCCACCGAGACCACCCGGAGCGACTGACGGAAGCTCCACGAAAGGGCGACCCGAACGCGGGGTAGACCTATTCATGTCCATGCGAGCCCGTCGCGTCAAGGGGTGATCCGGGGCGGGGCCGGCGACGCGCGGCCGACCGTTCCTCGGAGGCGAGACGACCGAGGCCGTCCGCGGAGTGGTCGACGAAGGTCATCGCCCCCGCGATCGCACGGTGCCCCGCGCGCTCGCCGATGAGCCGGTGCATCTCCTGCACGACCCGCCGGTAGGACGGGTGACCCTGCGGGCCGCTCCGGAGCTCGAGAACGTGCATCGCCTCCCGCGCGGACATCTGGAGCACGTACCGGACGTTGTACGCAAGAGCGATCGCGTACCCTGCCTGGTCGGGGAACGCGTCCCGCATGGCCGCGTGGAGCTCGCCGGAGCGCTCGATCGACTCCGCGAACACGCCCTCGAGACCGGCGTCCGCGACCGCGTCGGGGACCTCCCAACCGAGCGACGTCCCGAGAGGCTGCCACTCGACCGTGAGCATGCGGTGTCGCTGCAGGTCGCGGAACGCTCCGTAGTCCGACACGACGTCGAACCGGTACGAGGTCCGCTCGAGGGCGCGCCCCGGGCGATGGCGACGGTTGGCGCGCTCGCCCACGTACGCCCGCACGATCGCCGCCCGCTCCTCGGCACCGAGACGGCGCACCCTCTCCGCGACGGTGGACTCCGCCTCGTCCGTGTACGGATAGCACATGGCGGCGACGACCTTCTCCTCGCCGTGCGGGTCGAAGTCGACGAGCTCGACGAGCGCAGGCTCCACGTCGGCCGACCCCTGCGCCGCGCCCCGCTCGCCCGCCGGCCAGAGCCGGGCGACGAGATCGCCCATCTCCTCCTCCCGGCGGGACAGGTACTCGACCCAGGCACCCCCTCGGTCCGGCCGGTCCAGCCTCGTGAGGAACGAGGGGATCACCTTCCTGAGCTCCTCGAGCATCTGCTCCGCGTACCGCCGGGCCTCCGGCAGGCGGTGCGCCCGCATGCGGAGGACGAGCTGCTCGAACGCCTGGCCCGAGCCGTAGATGCCGACGTTCGAGAGCGACCCGGCGGGCAGGAGGCCGCGGAGCGAGTCGAGCGCCTTGGCCCGCAGCGACTGGCGGTAGGCGAGGTCGGAGACCTCGCCCGGCTGCGGGTACGCACGGCGCAGGTGGGACTCGAGCCTCGGAAGGAGGTCCGCGTAGGTGTCGAACATCCGGTCCATCTCGCCGACGTAGCGCGCCCCGAGGGCGGACTCGAGGACCGCGGGGTCCCGGTGGTAGCGGTAGTGGCCCGTCGCGAGCCTGCTGTCGTAGGGGATGTAGCGCGTCGACTGCTCCAGGTAGGACATGACCCGGCCACGCTCGAGCACCTTCGTGAGCAGGTTCGACGCCTGCTCGCACGCGAGGTGGACGCCGCCGAGCTGCGCGACCGAGTCGTCGCCGTAGTCCCCGAACACACGTGCGTAGAGCTCCTCGGCCCGACGCAGCCCGACCGTCGCGTCGACCGACGCGTCGCCGCGGACGTCGAGGTCGGCGACGAACTCGTCGAGGAAGAGCCGCCGGAGGCTCTTCGCCGAGCGCGAGTAGCGGGCGAACAGCGCGCCCTTCACGACCTCCGGCAGGTTGACGAGCGCGAAGACCGGTCCGTCGAGGTTCGTCACGTAGCGGCGGAGGACGTCGCGCTCGTGCTCGTCGAATGGCTCCGTCACGTAACCCAGCATGCCCCGAAGAGACTACGGGAAGAGCTCAGCGACGTCGTGGATCGTCCGCCACCTCGGTGTCCGCGTCCGAGGCCGCCGCCGAGACCTCCGGCGCGCCTGTGGAGGCCGCGACGACCCCGCGGACGAGCTCCTCGGCGACGCCCCGCGCGACCCTCCCCGCGCTCCCCTCGGAGTCCACCGTCCCGATCTGCCGGAGCAGGTCGACGAGCTGCTTCACGTTTCGGACGAAGTCCCCGCCCGTGAGGGAGGGCGCCGCGTCCCGCCCGCCGCGCCGGCGCGGGCCCGTCGGCTCGGCCCCGA
>JAJZBW010000025.1 GCA_021798745.1 Actinomycetes bacterium | reverse complement strand
GAGGGGCCGCGCGCCACCGAGGCGCGCGGCGTGACGCGTCGGCACGGTGCCGGCGCGCCACGCCCGCGAGCAGACGGCGGCTCGCCCGCGGTCAGGCTCCGACCGAGGAGAGACCCTGCTGGAAGCGACCCGCGTGGCTCTTCTCGGCCCGGGCGAGCGTCTCCATCCACTCGGCGATCTCCTCGAACCCCTCGTCGCGCGCGGTCTTCGCGAACCCCGGGTACATCTCGGTGTACTCGTAGGTCTCGCCCGCGATCGCGGACCGGAGGTTGTCCGCCGTCGGCCCGACGGGCTCTCCCGTCACCGGGTCCCCGACCTCGCGGAGGAAGTCGAAGTGCCCGAACGCGTGCCCGGTCTCGCCCTCCGCGACGGACCGGAAGAGGGCGGCGACGTCCGGGTAGCCCTCCACGTCGGCCTTCTGGGCGAAGTAGAGGTAGCGGCGGTTCGCCTGGCTCTCGCCCGCGAACGCCTCCTTCAGGTTCGCCTCGGTCTTCGAGTCCTTCAGCTGTGCCACGGTGCTCCTCTCGTCGGCGACCCCTCGGCGGAGCCGCCATCCGGTCGCTTACAACGTCAACTTGCTCCAAGATTAGTACTCTTCTAATTATGTCCGCCAGGTCGGCACCGCCTGTGGCACGCTGTCGGCCGTGAGCGTCCTCGTGGTCGACGTCGGGACGAGCAGCGTCCGGGCTTCCGTCGTGCGCGACGACGCGAGCTTCGCATGCGTCGAGCGCGTCGCGGTCGGGGCGCGCTCGCCCGCCCCGGGCGTCGTGGAGCTCGACGCCGCAGCGATCGCGCGCGCCGTGCTCGACGCGGCCGCGGGCGCCGTCGAGGCGGTCGGTCCGGTCGACGCGGTCGGGATCACCGCGCAGCGCGCCTCTACGATCCTCTGGGACCGCGCCTCGGGTGAGCCCGTCGCTCCGGGGATCGGATGGCAGGACCTCCGCACCGTCGGCCGCTGCCTCTCGCTCCAGTCCGACGGGCTCCGGCTCGCCCCCAACCAGTCCGCGACGAAGCTCGCGTACCTGCTGGACGCGCACGACCCGAGGAGGGAGCGCGACCTCTGCTTCGGCACGGTCGACTCCTGGGTCGCGTGGACGTTGTCGCGAGGCGACCTGCACGTGACGGACGCGACGAACGCGGGAGTCACCGGGCTCGTCCGGCTCGACGGCTCCGCGTGGGACCCGGAGGTCCTCGCGGTCCTCGCGATCCCCGAGCGCTCGCTTCCCGCGATCGTCGACTCGAGCGGGGTCGTCGGGCACGCGCTCGCGCTCCCGGGAGCCCCTCCGATCGCGGGGATCGTCGGCGACCAGCAGGGATCGCTGGTCGGCCAGGGATGCCTCGCCCCCGGCCAGGCGAAGGCGACGTTCGGCACCGGCGCCATGCTCGACTGCGCGACGGGGCGCGAGCGCCCCGCGTTCGCCGTGAAGGGGGATGCGGGCACCTTCCCGATCGTCGCGCGCCGTGAGCACGGCGTCGTGCACTGGGGCATCGAGGCGATCATGCTCGCGGCCGGCTCCTGTGTCGACTGGCTGCGCGACGGCCTCGGGATCGTGCGCGACGCCGCCGAGACCGACGGCCTCGCGGGCTCCGTCCGGGACGCGGGCGGCGTCACGTTCGTCCCCGCTCTCGCGGGCATCGGGACCCCGCTGTGGGACTTCGGGGCGAGAGGCACTCTCGTCGGGCTCAGCGCGTCGACGACTCGCGCCGAGGTCGTCCGGGCCGTGCTCGAGGGCGTCGCCCACCGAGCGGCCGACCTGTGCGAAGCGGCGGAGTCGGACTCGGGCCACTCGATCGAGCGGCTCCGGGTCGACGGGGGCATGAGCGAGAACGCGACGTTCGTGCAGGTCCTCTCCGACGCGATCCGCCGCCCGCTCGAGCTCGCTCCGGTCGCGGAGGCGACGACGCTCGGCGCCGCGTACCTCGCGGGCGTCGCGACCGGCGCGTGGGCCTCGCTCGAGGAGGCGGTCTCGACCACGTCGCCGCGAGGCACCGTGGAGCCGCGCCGCCGCCTCGACCGGTCCCGGTGGCTCGACGCTCGCGCGCGGGCCGAGGCGGTCGTCCCCGCGATGAGCGCTATCCGGTTCTGAGCGACTCCGCGAGCGCGACCGCATCCTCGAGCGAGGACGCACGCTCGAGGAGCGCCCGGTAGGAGACGATCCGGCGCGGCATCCCGACCCCGGTGACCGCGACGAGCGAGCCCTCGCGCCCGTGGCACGCCACGAAGCGGCCGGACGCGATCGATCCGTCGACGACCACCACGTCGTCGTCCGGCCCGGGAATGCCGATCGCCTGGAGCTTCGCGTCGAACTGGTCCGACCAGAAGTACGGGACGCCCTCGTACGCGGGGGCGTCTCCCGGAGCTGCGAGCAGCGTCCGCGCCGCGTGCGCGCCGTGCTCGGCCGCGTTCGTCCAGTGCTCGAGCCTCACGGGACCACGAGCGAGCGCGTGCGGGAAGCGCGCGACGTCTCCGACCGCGACGACCCCCGGTGCGGCCGTGAGCGTCGCGTCGCACACGACCCCGTGGTCGAGCGACAGCCCGGATCCCTCCAGCCACTCCGTGGCGGGCTCGACCCCGATCGCGACGAGCACGACGTCCGCCGGCAGGGTCTCGCCGCCGTCGAGCACGACCCCCTCGACGTGGGCGGACCCGACGAACCCGGACACCCCGACCCCGGTCCGCACGGACACCCCGTGCGCCTCGTGGAGCGAGCGGACGGCCTCCCCGAGAACCGGGCCCGCCACACGGCCGAGGGGCGTCGCGAGCGGCTCGACGACCGCCACCTCCGCGCCGAGGGCACGTGCCGTCGCGGCGACCTCCATCCCGAGGAACCCTCCCCCCACGACCACGAGGCGACGCCCACCGTCTCCGATCTCGGAGCGGAGCACGTCCGCGTCGTCGAGCGTCCGGAGCGTGAGCACCCCGGGCGGCGCGGTCGCCGGCCACGGGCGCGGCCTCGCCCCCGTGGCGACCACGAGGGCGTCGAACGCGACCGCGGTCGCGTCCTCGAGCGCGACCGCCCTCCGTGCGAGGTCCAGCGCGGCGACCCGGACCCCGAGCCGGAGGTCGAGCGCGAGCGACCCGACGCGATCGGGCGAGCGGAGCAGCAGACGTCCCGCGTCCCACCGCCCGGACAGGTACTGCTTCGAGAGGGGCGGTCGGTCGTAGGGGAGCCGGTGCTCCTCGCCGAGGAGCACGATCCGGCCGCGAAACCCCGCCGTGCGAAGCCCCTCGCATGCCCACAGCCCCGACAGCGACGCCCCGACCACGACGACGGTGCTCGACGCGTCGAGCTCCGGAGCGGCCGCGCCCTCCCCTCGACCCGCCATCCACGCGAGCGTACCCGGCGTCCGGTCGCACGCTCCGGGCGCGGGCCGCCCGGACGGTCAGCCGGCCGGCGGGGCGTGCTCCGCGGCTCCCGGCGCGGCCTCCGCGTCTCGGGCTCCGACCGCCTCGAGCCGGGGAAGGAGCGCGTCGACCCTCTCCCGCGCCCCTCGTATCCTCCGGTCGAGCTCCTCCACGATCTCGATGGCCCGACGGAAGCGTGCCTCGAGCACGTCCACGTCCACGAGACCCTGGTCGAGCTCGCGGATGATCGAGTCGAGCTCGGCGGACGCCTGCGCGTAGCCGAGCTCGGTCGCGGGCACCACGTCCTCGTCTCGCTCTCCAGTCACGTCTGCCCCTCGTCGCTCGTCGTGGCCGCTCCGGCGGCCGGCTGTTGCGCTCCGGCCGGGAGCTCCCGCACCTCGGACACCGAGGATCGCAGCTCCCCGTCCGCGAGTCGCGTCACGACCGTCTCGCCGCGTCCGATCCCGCGGACGGACGTGAGCAGCCGACCGGAGGAGTCGCGAGTTAGCGACCAGCCCCGCTCGAGCTGTCGGGCGGGGTCGTACGCGCGAAGCACCTGTGCGAACCGGTCCCGGTGCTGCTCGGCGGACGCGACCGCACGCGGCGCGGCGCGGCCCGCGAGCGACGCCGACGCGGCGAGACGGGCGCGCTCCCTCACGAGCATCGCGCTCGCCGCACGAGTCGCCCCGGCGCGCGCCGAGACGAGCTCGTCGCGGCGACGGTCCAGCTGGTGACGCGTCCCCCGGGTGAGCGAGCTCGCGTCCCCGTGGAGCCGCACCCGCGCACCGTCGAGCTGGGCGCGTGCGAGGCCCGAGAGGACCGACGCGCGCCGGAGGGTGCCCGCGTGGTAGTCGGCCACGACCGCCACCACTGCCTCCCCGCACGCGGTCGGCGTGATCAGCGCTCGCTGCGCGACCTCGTCGGCCACGGACCGGTCGCCCGTGTGCCCGATGCCGGTCCACACCGGGAACGGAGCGGTCGCGATCGCCCGGGCGACCTCCTCGCTGTCGAACGCCGCGAGGTCTCCACGCGCTCCCCCACCGCGCACCACCACGGCGAGGTCCGGCGCGACGCTCCCGAGGCGCGCGAGCGCCGCCGCGACCTGACGGGGCGCCTCCGGCCCTTGGACGAGCGACTGCTCGAGGTGGACCTCGAACGCGAACCCCGACCGCGTGAGCTGCCCGACGAAGTCCCGGTGGGCCTCGGACCCCGGGCTCGTCACGATCCCGATCCGGAGCGGCACGAGCGGTAGCGCGAGCCTCGCGTTCGCGTTCAGGAGCCCTTCGCGCTCGAGCGCCTGGAGGAGACGGTGCCGGGCGGCCGCGATCCCCCCGAGCAGCGCCTCCACGTCGAGAGCGGTGAGGTTGAACCGGAGCTTGCTCCCTCCCTCCCACACCGACACGCGCCCGCGCACCCGGACGACACGCCCGATCTCGAGGCTCACCCCCGCCTCGTCGAGCGCGGCCGCGACCGTGGGCCACTCTCGTGCCCAGCACACGACCTCGAGCTGCTGGGCCGCCCGGGCTCCCGGCTCCGCTCCCTCGTCGGCGAGCTCGATGTACCGGTGCCCGCGCCTCTCGTTGAGGTTGCGGATCTCGCCCGTCACCCACACCTCTCCGACGAACGCCCGGGCGAGAGCGCGCTTGACCCGCTCGTAGAACTCGGCGACGGTGAGCGACTCCTCGCCTGGCTCGTCCGCCTCCTCGTCGTCCTCGTCCGTGCCGGGCTCGCGGGCACCCGCTCGGGAGTGGTCGGCGGCCCCGGCCCTCTCGAGCCGCGTCACGCGTCCCGAGTGCGCGACCGCCGCGACCTCCTCGACGCGCCGCTGCAGCGCACGCCCCGCCTCGCCCTCGTCCACGCCGTCCGCCGGTGCGCTGCCGTCGCCTGCCTCGCCCGCCTGCTCCGTCGGTCGTGGCGTGGCGCTCCTTGCACGCCGCGGCGTCCGGGGACGCGCCCGCGCCTCGTCGAGCGACGGCATCCCGAAGTCGAACCGCTGCTCCTCGGGCGTACCACCTCCGGCCACGCGTGCAGGCTACCGGGTCGCCCACCCGACGCACGGGAGCCCGCGTGCGTGGGAGACTCGCCGTGGCGGCGAGTCGGCCGGGTGGTCGCGGTCCGTCGCGCCGTACGGCGCGGCGGGTCGAGGAAGGTCGGGGCTCCACAGGGCAGGGTGCTGGCTAACGGCCAGTCGGGGTGACCCGCAGGACAGTGCAACAGAGAGCAGACCGCCGATGGCCCGCGCGAGCGGGCACAGGCAAGGGTGAAACGGTGCGGTAAGGGCGCACCAGCGCCCGGGGCGACCCGGGCGGCTCGGCAAACCCCACCCGGAGCAAGGCCAAGCGCGGGACGGGCGGCCCGTCCGATGTCCCCAGGTAGGCCGCGTAGATGGATGGCCACCCCCCGGCTCCGGCCGGGGACAGAACCCCGCCTATAGGCCGACTCGCCGTCCGCCGGGGTGACACGCGGAGGTCCTCCCTCGAGGAGGGCCTCGTCGCGCCGTCGTCGCTGCGGCGACACGACCGGAGAGCACCTCGGCGGGGCTCCGACGGCACGACCGTCAGTGGCGCCTGCTCCGCCAGCGCCGGAAGAGACGGAAGATCTTGCGCAAGATGAAGAGCACGGCGAGACGCTAGCCGCGCGGCGCCGCCCCGGTGGGGGCGGCCGCACCGAAGATCGCCTCGTTCGTCAGTCGACCGACCGCGATCCCGTCGGCGAGCGAGAGGACCGCGATCCCCGGCGCACCGCCCCGCTCGCGTGCACGGGCCCCCCCGCTCCATCTCGCTGCCGCCTCGGCGCCCGTGAAGAAGTGGATCCAACGGCAGAAGCCCGCGACGAGGTCGCCGCAGAACGGGGCCGGGTCCGTGAGGAACGTGAGGACCACTCCCTCGGGGGACGCACGCACGACGCCGTCGTGCGGGTCGACCTCGAGCGAGATCGGGGCGCCCGTCGACGGGCACCGGGACCGCACCTCGGCCCGGAGCCCGACGAGGGAGGGGATGAACAGCGCGTCCCACGCGCACCAGGCCGCGAGCTCCGTGCCCTCCTCACCTCCCTGCCGGAGCAGGAACCGCACTCGGTGACGACCCTCCCCGACTCGGAGCCCGAGGAACCCCGTCACCGCCCCAGCTTCGACGGTGGCCGTCGGAAGGGACGCGAGCAGCTCGCCCACGCGCCCGGCCGTGAGCCCCGAGCGGGACGCGAGCTCCTCGGCCGTGCACGGCGCTCCGGCTGCGAGGAGCCCGTACAGGGCAAGCCCGACGACCCTCTCCTCGGGGGCGAGCGACGGGAGCGCCGCCACCACCTTCGGGGCGAGCGCCGCGGGCGCGGGCGCGGACGGCCCGCGGGCGGCACCGACGCGCGTCCTCAGCTCGGCACCCACTCGGTGTTCGCCCCGCAGAGCACGACGCACGGTAGCTCCGCCTCGACGCGACCGGCGAGCCACGCCGCGTACCCTGCTGCCGACGCGGGCTCGACCGCGAGCCGGAGCTCCTCGAACAGCGCGTCGCGGGCCGCGAGCATCTCCTCGTCGCTCACGAGCACGCTCTCGGCGGACCCCGCCGAGAGCACCGCGAACGGGACCTCGCCGACCCGGGTGGCCCCGAGCGCCGACGCCGCGACCGAGTCGGTCGGGGCGTCGACGGGACGCCCCGCCACGAGCGCGTCGTGGAACGAGCAGCAGCGCTCGGGCTCGACCGCCACCACCTTCCTGCCACCGCCGCCGAGCGCGCTCCCTGCCGCGAGCCCTCCACCCCCGACCGCCACGACGATCGCGTCGACCTGCGGCGCGTCCTGTGCGACCTCCGCCGCCACCGTTCCCTGCCCCGCGACCACGAGAGGGTCGTCGTACGCGGGGAGGTACCTCCCCCCGCGTCTCTCGACCCGGTCGAGCGCGGCCTCCACCGCTTCGGAGTACGTCCCTCCCGCGCGCACGAGCTCCGCTCCCGCCGCGACGATCCTCGCTGCCTTCGAGTCCGGCGCGTCCTCGGGCACGAAGATCGTCGCCCGGCGCGACAGGAGCCGCGCCGCGACCGCCACCCCGAGCCCGTGGTTCCCTCCCGACGCGGTCACGACCTCGGTCGCGCCGGGACTCGCGAGCAGCGCGTTCAGCGCTCCTCGCAGCTTGAACGAGCCGCTGAGCTGGAGGTGCTCGAGCTTGAGCACCAGCTGCCGCCCCGCGACCTCGACCGGGAACACGGGCGTCCGCCTCCGGTAGGGGGCGATCCTCGCGAGCGCGCTCGCCACGTCGTCGGGCCCGGGGATCTCACCGGCCCGGCCTCGTCGTGACCCGACCTCCGCGCGCTCCACCCGCCGACGCTACCTCCCTATACGGCTGCCCGCCCCGCGTCGCCGCGTCCGGCCGGCAGAGCAAGACCCGCCCGGTCGGTCGCCGCGTCTCGGGCTGCCGCTCCGGCGGCCGACGGGCCCCGCGGACCGTCAGAGGTGGAACGGGACGACCATCGAGCGCGCCGTGCGCGCGTTCCCGAGCCGCGCGAGCCCGAGGAGGTCCTCGGCGGTCGCGAGGAGCGAGTAGTGCGTGAACGGCGCGGCAACCCGGGTCCCGGGAGGGACGGACGGGGCGACGACGAACGCCGCGACCCGGTTCGGCCCGGCCGACTCGCTCTCGTCCCACACGATGAACAGGGCGGTCGTCCCGGACCGGTACTCGGGGCTCGCCACGACGTCGCCCACCACCCGCGCGAGCCACGCGTCGCCCGTCGCGACGGGGCAGTCGTGCATGTCGTTGCACAGGTCCGGGGTCACGAAGGTGAAGCGCGCGGAGAGGTCGAGCGGGTAACGGAGGGGGACCACGTCCCTCGCGCACGTCGCTCCCAGGTCCACGTAGTACACAGCGGGGTCGTGCTTGGCCGCGTACTCACCCGCGGACACCCGGTCGCACGCGCGGGGCATCGCCTCCTCGAGCGCCCGCCAGGACCCGTGGAGCTGGGAGAAGATGCTCGGCACGAGGAGCGGGTGCGCCGCGGGGTCCGCGTCGTCTGTCACCTGGTCGGTGCTTCCCGAGGTGAGCGCGAGGTAGTTGGGCAGGCTCGGGTGCGCGACGGCGAGGTAGTCCGTCGCGAGCCCGCACTCGCGCCCGAGGCGCCCGAGGAACGGAGCCGCCCGGTTCGCGACGACCTGGGAGAACCCGTTGTTCTCCATCACGATCCACACGACGTGCGAGTAGCGCGGGACGGAGCGCGTCCGCCCACAGGGTCCGGCCGTCGCCGCCACCGCCCGGGAGCGGGCTGCGACGGACCCGACCACGCGGCCCGGCGTGGCCGAGGGGCGCGGCGGACCCGCGAGCGGGAGCCCGACGAGCGAGAGGAGGACGAGCGCGAACGCCGACGCCCTCGCCCGTCTCACGGGGAGAACGTAGCGCTCGCGAGCACCGCTCCGCCCGCCCCGGCGAGCCGCGCCCCACGCAGCGGGCCTGCGGAGAGAGGAACCGCGACGGCCCACGACCCTCGGCCCGACGCGATCCAGAACGAGCCGAGCACGACCGTGCGACCGTCGGTCGCCGTCACCTCGCACGTCACCGAGCGCGCCCCCGAGAGCGAGTCCACGTTCACGAGGAGCCACGGGCTCGACCCTCCGTGGGCGTAGACCTGTCCGACCCGCCGCCCCCCGGCACGAAGCCCCGCGACCTCGATCCCGAGCGGCCGCGCGGCCCCGACGGGCGGCGCGACGGAACCGCCCGGACCGCCCGTGGTCCGCCCGAGCACGAACCCTGCCCCCGCGACGAGGGCGACGGCAGCGACCGCCGCCGCCGCGGCAGCGACCACTGCGACGGGCGGACGGGCTACGTCCCGTTCACGCAGCCTTCCCGGCACCGGACGGTGCGCCACGGGCTCTCCGGGCTCGAGCCGCGAGACGACGCGCTGCGAGAACCCCTCGGGAGGGTCCGCCTCGGGGTGCGCCGCGAGGAGCCCGTCCGCAACGGCCCCGAGACGGGCGAGCGCGGCGGCGCACTCCTCGCAGCGCTCCACGTGCGCGAGAGCGCGTGCGCGGTCCTCCCCCGTCAGCACCCCGAGAGCGAGCTCCGCGAGGTCCGGGGCGACGTCCGCGCACGCGCTCCCTCCGGGCATCGGCCCCTCGACGCTCACGACCGACCACCTCCCTCCTCGGACCCGCCGTCCAGGGAGTCCCGGAGCTTCGCCATCCCCGTCCGGATCCGCGTCTTCGCGGTCCCGAGCGGGATGCGCTCCATCCGTCCTATCTCCGCCGCCGTGTACCCGTAGGCGTGAGCCAGCACGAGCGCCCGACGCTGCTCGGGTGGCAGCCCGCCGAGCGCGTCCTTCAGGCCCGGGAGGGCGAGCGCCGCCTCGATCGCGCGGTCCGCCGAGCGGTCGTCGCCGCCGAGCCGAGCGATCTCCTCATCGTCGACCGGCACGCTCCGCCGGAGGCGGAGCGCGTCGATCGCGAGGTTCCTCGCGATCGTGAGCAGCCACGACGCGACCGGAGCGCGTGCGGGATCGAAGACCGCGGCGTGCCTCCACGCGCGAAGGAGCGCCTCTTGCGCGACGTCCTCCGCGAGCGCCCGGTCCGCGAGCATGGACAGCGCGAGCCCGTAGACCCTCCGCTCGTAGCGCTGGACGAACTCCTCGGCCGACCTCTCGTCGCGAGCGGCCATCCCGGCGACGAGCGCCTCGTCGGAGACGGTCCCCGACCACCGGGTCACGCGCGAGGAGCGTTCGCCGCCCACGAGGTGCACGGATCAGTAGCCGTATCCGCCCGAGGACGCAGCGTGCGTCGGCTTGGCCGCGGCGAGCTTCACCGCGAACCATGCTCCCAAGATCCCCTCGCCGCGCGTCTGCCCGGCCTTGGTGTCGCCCGAGTACTCGTAGAGGGGCTCTCCGTGGTAGGTGACCTGGCGCTTCCCACCGGGACGCGCGACCGTCCCGAGCCCGGACACGCCCTTGCCCGCCAGGGCGGCCCGCTGCCCCTTCGCGAGGTACAGCGGGGGCCAGATCGACAGGCACTTTCCCGTGCACGCGAGATGGTGTACCGAGTCGGCCGTGAAGTGATAGAGGGTCATCCCGGATCCGTCGACGAGAACGCGTCCGAGCTTGCCGCGCGCCGCGACGTCGACCACGGCGCGGCTCGCGGCGTGCGCCGAGCGCGCCGCGCCCGACGCTGCGCTCGCCGTCGCCGGGACGAGCACGAGCGGCACTGCGACACCGCTCGCGAGCGCACACGACAACGCGAGCGCCCCGAGAGCTCGGATCGGCCGGCCCCCCCCGTCGCGACCCCCGTCCACTGCACCTGCTCGTCCCATCACGACCTCCCGTGCTCGTCCCGACCCCAGGACTACGGGTCACACGGCCGGCGGGATTGCCCCGACGTCCGTCGCCTGCGCACGGGCCCACCGGCGCACCGTGCGACCGGGGAGACCGGCGACCGGGGAGACGCCGGACGGGGCTAGCGGCGGACGGGGAGAGGGTCGGGCCGGTAGAGCCCGCCCGAGTGCGCGTCGCACGCCGTCACGAGCCGCGCCGTTCCCCTCTGCGGCTGGAAGTGTCCACGCCACTCCACGGGCGCCGGGCAGCCCACGGGCCGGCCGTCGTCGTCCTCGACGTACCGGAAGCACCGGCCGGGCTGGATGGAGAAGAGCTCCTCGTAGCGGTTCACCCTGCGATGATCCCACGAACGACACGCGCGCGAAACGCGCGGTTCGCGCGCGATCGCGCGGAGATTCACCGAAGAGTCGCGCCCCGTTCACCCACGGAACTCCCTAGGGGCGGATCCCGAGGGCGTGCCGGAGACTCGCCGCGGAGGCGTCCGCCCGGCGGACCGCAGCCGCGAACGCCCCCTGCCACCCGGCGAGGTCGAACGACCGGCTCCCCCAGGAGCGGCCGAGGTCCTCGAGGCCCTGCCACACGACGTTGTCGCCCGACACGACCGCCACGAGGTCGCGCGCGATCCGGACGGGCGCCTCCCTCCGCAGCGCGTACAGCTCCCGCCCGGCCCGTGCGATCGCGCCGGCGACCGGGCGGAGCGCCGCACGCAGCCGCGATGGGCTCACCGCGGCCGTGAGCGTCTCGAGCTTCGGCTGGAAGCCGGCGAACGCCCGGTCGGCCGGCGCGACGATCGCGAGGTATCGGCTCCTCAAGGTGGCGACGGGGAGCACCGCGTCCGGAGCGGCCGCGCTCCGCACCAGGTCGGCGCCGGCCCGCGAACCCGCACGCCCCGGTGCTGCGAGCGACTCCGCGGGAGACGCGAGCACGGCCACTGCGAGCACGGCCACGACGAGCACCGCGACGGCCATCCCTGTCGCGGCACGCCGGAGCCGTCCTCCGGGGAGCGACCTCACGGGACGAGCATCCGGCCGCACTGCTCGCAGTGCGCGACGGCTCCCTCGGGGAGGTGCCGGAGCCGGTCGACCTCGGTCGCCGGGAGCGCGAGATGGCACCCCGCGCACACTCCTCGGACGAGCCGCGCGACGCCCACCCCGCCGAGCCTCGCCCGGAGGGGCTCGTACTGCGCGAGCAGACTCGCGGGCACCTGCGCGGCGAGCTCCGCCCGCCTCGCCTGCTCCCGCACGACCTCCTCGTCGAGCGACGCAGCGGCGGCGTCGAGCGCGGCGCGTGCGGACGCGAGCTCGAGCTCGAGCTCCCGACGCCGCCCGTCCGCCTCCGCCAGCTCTGCGTCGAGCGGCTCCGCCGCCTCCAGCACCTCGAGCTCCTGAGCCTCCAGGTCCTCGCGGTGCTTCCCGAGAGCGGCGATCTCGGTTGCCATCGCCTCCTGGTCCCGGTAGGAGGACGCCGCCCCCGAGCGCGCACGGGACTCGATCACCGCCACCCTCGCCACGACGTCTCCCGTCTCGCGCTCCAGCTCCGCCTCCCGAGCCGCGAGCTCGGCGCGGCGCTCTCGCGGCTCGCTCGACTGCTCGTCGAGGGTCGCCATCGCACGGAGGATCGCGTCGAGCGCGGCCTGCTCGGGGAGGTGGCCACGGCGGTGCGCGAGCTGCTCGCCGTGCACGTCCGCGTCCTGGAGCGCGAGGAGGCACTCGAGAGGCGAACCCCCGACCGCGGTCGCGTCGCCGCCCGAGCCCGCGTCTCCCATCCGCGGCACGCTACCGGCTCGGCGCGCCCGTCGCGTCCGACCGCGCTCCGAGGAGGCCGTCGAGCAGCTCGCGGGTCGCCCCTGCGACCGGGGAGCGGGACTCGGACCCGTCCCGCACCACGAGGTCCCTCCCCGCCGCGTCGGCGACCACCGCGCCTGCCTCCTCGCACACGAGGAGCCCTCCGAGGTAGTCCCACGGCCCACCGTGCGGCCCGCTCACGCAGTCGACGAACCCGTCGAGCGCCCCCTCTGCGACGGCGCACAGGTCGAGCGCCATCGCCCCGAGCGCACGGTACTGGCGCCAGCCGAGATGGCGCCCGGGGTACCCCGACAGCCCGACCGTCGCCTCCCGGACCCGTGTGGCGCCCGAGGGGCCGATCCTGCGCCCGTCCCGGCGCGCGCCACGGTCTCGCACGGCCTCGTAGCGCGCTCCCGTCGCCTGGTTCACGACGAGAGCCGCGAGCGGTCCTGCGTCGTCGAGCACGCAGATGCTCGTCGCGTACCACGGGAGCCGTCGCGACGCGTTCGTGGACCCGTCGACGGGGTCGAGCACGGCGCAGAGCGGACGGCCCGGCTCGTGCACCCCGGACTCCTCGCTCAGCACCCCGAGACCCGCGGCGAGCAGCACCTCGACGGCTGCCCCGTCCGCCGCGAGGTCGCTCCGGTACTGGCCCGGCCGGGTCCCCGCCGGGCCCCAGTCGTCGAGAGACGAGAGCGCCCGTGCCACTGCGTCAACGGCCTCGGAGAGCGGCTCGAGGAGGGCGTCGGGGTCCACTCCCCCGAGGCTACCGGCCCCCTCCCGGCCCGGGCCTACACTCGTGACCCTGATGGCGGTAATCGACGTCGCCGGGTACGTGACCGAGCTGAAGGACCACGCGGTCGACCACGGCTTCCACGTCCACGACGAGCGCCACTTCGTCGAGACCTACTCGCTCCGCCAGTTCTGGGAGGTGGACCTCCACCCGGAAGAGGGCTGCGGCGGGCCGATCGACCTCCACCTCGCGCTCGAGGTGGACCCGCGGACGCTCCTCGACTTCGAGGACGCCGTCGTCGCGCTCCCCGACGACGCGGACCCCCCGGACAAGTGGTCGTTCCCGCTCACGTTCAACTGGGGGGTCCCCCCCCTCCCGAACGGCCCCGACCTGCTCCGGCTCGCGATCGACCTCGCGGGAGTCGGGGGCGTCGACCTCCCGCTCGAGATATCCGCCACAGACTCGTTCGGGTCCGTCACGGACCCGCCGGTCCGCAGGCTCACGATCGTCGCCCGCGAGGACGTCTCCCTCGCGCGGGTTCTCGCCGGTGAGGAGCTCCTGTGCGACACGTTCGACAGGGCACTCGCCGTGAGCAAGTTCCTCCTCGACGCCGCCCCCGCGTGGCTTGCCCCGTGACCGTCCCGGGGTGAGCCTCCCCCGCAGGATCGCACGCGCGCTCGGCGCGGCCGCGCTCCTCACGACCTCGGGAGCGGTCGCGACGGCCTGCGTCGGGGGCGGCGCGTCGTCGCTCGGCCACCGTGCGTGCCTCGACGTCGCCTCCTCGATCCGGAGGTACGCCGCCGCCAGCCACTCCCCGGGGGCGGCCGCCGCGCGCGACCGGGCCGCCGCGCTCACCCTCATCCAGAGGGCCGTCCCGCTCGCCGCGCTCGCCGCGAGCAGCGACGGGACGTGGCAGGCGCTCGGGGCGACCCTCTCGGAGAGCTCTCGCGTGCCCGAGTCGGACCTCCTCCCCGCGCTCCGAGCGGAGTGCGCGCAGACCCTCGGCACGGGGGGATGACCGACGGGACCGCGCCCGGGAGGTCTCTCCCGTGACGGTCCCGGTGCTCAGATCGCGTGGGTCGCGTCGCCGTCCCACAGCTTGATCCCCCCGAGCAGCCCCGCGACGTTGTCCACGATCGTGAACTTCTCGTCCACGTGGCCCTGCGCGTGGCGGGCGTTCCCGCCGCCGATGTAGCAATGGTCGAAGTTCATGAGCACGTGGAACTTGTCGAGCGCGTGGACGAGCCTCTTGCGCCACTTCGCGACGCCGATCCTCTGCAGGGTCGCGTCCCCGAGCTGCTCGTTGTAGGTCTGCTCCTTCCGGAACGGCGACTGCGCGAGCTCGAGGTGGGGAGCGATGCTCCCGTGCGAGAAGAGCCCCGTCCCGACGCCGGTGCCGAGCGTCACGACGAGCTCGAGCCCGGTCCCCGCGATCACCGCGAGACCCTGGAGGTCCGCGTCGTTCGCGAGGCGGCACGGGCGGCCGAGCCTCCCGGAGAGAGCCGCCGTCGCGTCGAATCCCGTCCAGGCCGCGAGAAGGGAGTCCACGACCGCGGAGCCGGGACCCGACGAGGTCACGAAGTGCGGGGCCGTCAGCACCCGTCCGGACCGGACGACGCCCGGGAAGCCGATCGACACGCGGTCGTAGTGGGGAAGGGGCGCGACGAGGCGCACGAGGGCCTCCACGAACGCGTCCGGAGGGAGCGGGTAGGTCGTCGGCACCCGCACGCGGTCCGCCACGATCCGACCCTCCGGGTCGAGCACCGCCGCCTTGAGCCCCGTCCCCCCGACGTCGATCGCGAGCGTCCTCGGGCCCGGCGCCGCGGCGTCCCCCCCCGGCGCGCCGTGCTCGTCCCCGTCGCCCCCGTCGACAGCGTGCTCACCCATCCCGTGCTCGCCCCCTGCCTGCTCGCCCCCGGCCTGCTCGCCCCCGGCCTGCTCGTCCCCGGCCTGCTCGTCCCCGGCCTGCTCGTCCCCGGCGGGCGTCCCGCCCGGCACCTCCGCACCCGGCTCGTCCCCGTGCAGCGCGTCCTCGCTCACCTGAGCACCTCCGTCCCGCTCGCGCGACCCGAGACCTCGCCGCCGAGCACCTCGTACCCGAGGAGCAGCTCGACGAGCGTCCGGACCCCGAATCCCGTCCCGCCCTTTCGCCGGTACCCGGAGTCCTCGCCGGAGCGGGCCGGGCCGGCGATGTCGAGGTGCACCCACGGTGTCGTCCCGACGAACTCCTCGAGAAGCAGCCCGGCGGAGAGGGTCCCCGCCTGGCCCGCGGTCCCGATGTTCTTCATGTCCGCGATCTCGGACTCGATGTGGGACCGGTACCCCTCGGGGAGCGGGAGGTGCCACGTGGCCTCCCCCGCACGCCGGGACGCCGCTCCCACCGCGTCCACGAGGCGGTCGTCGTTGCCCATGAGGCCCGCGATCTCGTCCCCGAGCGCCACGACGCACGCTCCCGTGAGAGTCGCGAGGTCGACGACCGCGTCGGGTGCGAGCTCGACCGCGAGGCTGAGAGCGTCCGCGAGGACGAGCCGCCCCTCGGCGTCGGTGTTGAGCACCTCTATCGTCTTTCCGTTCCTCGCCCGGAGCACGTCGCCGGGCTTGGTCGCCCGTCCGCCGGGCATGTTCTCCGTGAGCGGCATGAGCCCGACGACCCGGACCGCGACCCCGACCCTGCGGCACGCTCCGAGCGTCGCGAGCACGGCGGCAGCGCCGCTCATGTCCGTCTTCATCGTCATCATCCCGGTCGCCGGCTTGATCGACAGGCCGCCCGAGTCGAACGTGATCCCCTTTCCCACGAGCACCACGGTCGCGACCGCTCCCCCGGCCGAGCCCTCGGGCACGTACTCGACGCGCACGAGCCTCGGAGGCTCCGCGGACCCGCGTGCCACCGCGAGAAGCCCCCCGAGCCCCGCCGCCGCGATCTGCGCCTCGTCCAGCACCTCGATCGCGAGCCCCTCGCGCGCCGCGAGGTCCGCGGCGTCGGCCGCGAACGACGCCGGGGTGCAGTCCCCCGCGGGCGTGTTCACGAGGTCGCGGGCGAGACAGACGGCGTCGGCGACCGCGCGGGCAACCGTGGCTCCCCGCGACGCCGCGTCCGAGTCGGACGCGACGAGCTCGATCTCCCCGATCGCCGCGGGCTCGGGCTCGGAGCGGAACCGGTCGTAGCGGTAGGAGGCGAGGAGCGCGCCCTCGGCGAACGCGCGGGCGGCCGTCTCGTGCCCGAGACCCGCGTCCTCGATCCCGTCGAGCACGACCGAGAGCGACCGCGCCCGTCCCGCGGCGCGCACCGCCGCCGCTCCGGCCCGGCGGAGGGCCTCCCCGTCGACCCGGTCGAGCGCGCCGAGCCCGACGAGGATCTCCGTCGGGCCGTGCCCGTCACGCGGCTCGCGCACCGCCGTCGTCGCGAGCTTGCCCTCGAAGCCCCGGCGCTCGCAGCGCTCACGGTCCACCTCGAGCCCGCGCGACACGGGAACGACGTCGGACGCGACGAGCCACGCGGTCGCGTCGACCCCTTCTCGGACGGACGTCGCCACGGTCACCGTCGTCATCGTTCGGCTCGCTCCTGTTCGTCTCGCCCGGGCGTCTCCCCGGGTCTCGTCGCCACGTCCTTCTCCCGCGCGTCCGACGGCACGTCGACCGCGAGCTGCCTCTCGCTCTCGGCCGAGCGCGCGAGCGCCCAACAGAGGTCCGAGAGGCGGTTGAGATAGGGGCCGACGCGCGACCCCTCCGGGAGCCCCCCCTCCCGGGCAAGGGACACCGCGAGCCGCTCGGCGCGACGCACGATGGTCCGCGCGAGGTCGAGCGCGGCCGAGCACCGACCGGCTCCCGGCACGGAGAACTCGCGTTCGAGCTCGACGGTCGCGACGACCGCGTCGATCCTCGACTCGAGCGCGGCGACCATCGCGTCGGTCACCGCGGTCCGTCCCGGGTCGAGGTCGCCCTCGCGGCCCGGTTCCGTCGCGACCTCGGACATCAGAATCCACAGGTCGCGCTGGACGCCCTGGATCGTCCTGTCGAGCTCCCCTCCGGGCGGGCACTCCGAACGCGCGAGCCCGAGCGCGGCCTGCGCCTCGTCCACCGCCCCGTTCACCTCGACCGCGAGGCTGTCCTTCGGGACCCGTGCGCCCGTGCGCAGGCTCGTCGTCCCCGAGTCTCCCCGACGCGTGTAGATCCGCACGTCAGCGCCCTGCCGCTACGAGCGGAACGTACATCTCCGCCGCGGTCAGCGACCCGTGCCGCGACACGAGGCGGAGCTCGCCGGTGTCCGCCGGGTCGAAGAACGCGACCGGCTCGCGCGCGACGAGCGCGACGTCCCCGAGCCGGGCCTCGACCTCGGGGGACGGCGGGGTCGGGCCGAGCCACCCCTCCGAGACGATCTCCTCGCGCGTCCTCACCCATGCCACGTCTCCGTACGCGTGGGCGCAGCGCCGCGAGACGCGGTCGGACGCGCCGGGCGCCACGTGGAGCCACCGGAACCGCCCCTCCCCCGAGAGCCCGACGACCTCGCGAGCGATCTCCTTCGTGAGCACGATCGGAGCGTCGCGCACCTCGACCTCTCCGTGGTCCGCGGTCACGACGAGGGCCGCTCCCGCGGGCAGCACGTCGAGCAGCTCGGACACGAGACGGTCCGCGGCGCGGAGCTCCGCCTCGTAGTGGACCCCGAGCCCCGTCTCGTGGGCGATCTTGTCGACCCCGTCGTAGTACGCGTACACGAACGGCTCGCCCTCGGCGAGCACGGACGCCACGTCGACCGCGACGCTCGACGCGAGGCGCCATCCGACGAGGCGCGTGCCGCGAAGGTGCGCCTCGGTGAACCCGCTCCCCGCGAACTCCGCCCGCGACACGACGGGGCACCGCCTTCCGAGGAAGGGCAGGTTCGGCTGGAAGATCCCCGGAGGAAGCGTCGAGCGGGCGTCGCCCGTCGGGGTCGTCCAGCGGAGCACGTTCAAGACGCCGCCCGGGGTCGCGACCCGGTAGCCGACGACTCCGTGGTCTGCGGGCGCGAGCCCCGTCGCGAGCGAGGTGAGGGCGGTCGCGGTCGTCGTCGGTGCGACCGAGGTGATCGCCCCCCCCTCCATCGAGGAGATCGTGGGGAGCAGCGCCCGCCGCTCCTCCATCTGCGCGTACCCGAGCCCGTCGAGGACAAGCAGCACGAGCTGCTCCGCCCGTCGGGCCGCGGCGGGCACCCACTCCGGGCACGCCGCGCTCTCGCGTCCGAGGAGCGCGGGGACCACGCCGCTCAGGCACGCCCCCTCGTAGTCGGGGAGCACGGGCCCGCGGGAGCCCGCCTGTCGCGGGCGACCGACCGGCTCCGGCACGGACGCTCCCGTCACGCTCGTGGACGCCGCCGGCCGCTCCGCCCCGTCGTCCATCGTGGCCAGCATACGGCGGGGGGCACGCTCGCCGTAGCATGTACGGCGTGAAGGTCTCGACCCGCGGGGACTACGCGAGCAGGGCCCTGCTCTCGCTCGCGCTCCGCGCGGACAGCCAGGGGCCGACGTCCGTCCGGGACATTGCCGAGCGGACGGGTCTCCCCCAGCCGTACCTCGAGCAGATCCTGCTCGCCCTCAAGGGCGCGGGCCTCGTGCGGTCGAAGAGGGGGGTCGGCGGCGGGTACGTGCTCGCGCGTCCGCCCGCGGAGATCACCCTCGGGGAGATCGTGAGCGCCACCGACGGCCCGATCGCCGTCGGGGACTTCGGCGCACCCCACGAGAACGGCGCGTGCGACCACGAGGGGCAGTGCGTGCTCCTCGCCGTGTGGTCCGAGGTGGGGACCCACATGCGCCGGCACCTCGACTCGTTCACGCTCGCGGACATGGTCGCGCGCGCACGCGACCCGAACGCCGTGCTCGCCCCGGTCGACTGACCCCGGGCGTCGCCGCTCGGCCCCTCCCGGCCGGCATCTCACGAGTTCCACGTCGCTATCGCCCGCACGCCGCGCTCGAAGCCGAGCTCGCTGATGCTCCCCGTGTCGAGCTTGAGCCTCCTTCCCTCCCGCGGGGCGAGCTCGAGCCAGCGTGCCGCGAGGACGCGGAGGAAGTGCCCGTGGGAGAAGATCACGACCGGCTCCTTCTCGTTCCCTCCCGCCGCCTCCCCGAGAGACGCGACCCGTTCGAGGACCCGGTCCGCCCGCGCCGCGACGTGCTCGGGGGACTCGCCTCCCGGGCACCCGTCGACGAACACCTGCCAGCCGGGGTCCTCGGCGCGGATCTCCTCGGTCGTGAGCCCCTCGTACCGCCCGTAGTCCCACTCCGCGAGCTCCTCGTGAACCTCCGCTCCGTCCGCGAGGCCGGCGATCCGGCACGTCGAGCGAGCCCGCTCGAGCGGGCTCGTCAGGACCGCCGCGAAGCTCCTCCCCTCGAGCCTGCGGCCCACGGTCTCGGCCTGGGCCCGGCCGAGCTCGTCGAGCGGGAGGTCCGTGCGACCCGTGTGCCGCCCGCTCGCGCTCCACGAGGTCGCCCCGTGTCGGACGAGCACCAGCGGGCGAGCATCGCCCGACGCGCTCACCGCGCACCTGCCCGGGGCGGGCGCCCCGCCCCGCGGCTCAACTCGGGGGCGGTCCGTGCCGTCCGAGAAGACGCCGTCAAGCTGGGAGAACGACGAAGGGGGTTCATGGGGTCCTCGCCCGGCACGACCGACCGGTCTCCGAAGATCGGTCGGCATCCGCAGGAATGCACCGCGCCGAAGTGGTGTTGGGAACGGTGCAACCTTAGAACGGGTCCGACGGCACGGACGAGGCGAGCGCCGGCCCACACGTAGCGAAGGGGACGAGACCATCTCCACCACGACATTCGCAGACGACACGATGGATCGGGCCGGCTCGGGCCCCGACCTCATGCGCCTCTTCCTCGACGACGTCGGGCGGCACCCGCTGCTCAGCTCCGACGAGCAGACCGCCCTCGCGCAGCGCGTCGAGGCCGGCGACCCCGTCGCCCGCGACGAGATGATCGCGTCGAACCTCCGGCTCGTCGTCCACTGGGCCCGCCGCTACCAGGGACGCGGCGTCGACCTCACGGACCTCGTCCAGGAGGGGACGTTCGGTCTCATGCGCGCGGTCGAGAAGTTCGACTGGCGCCGGGGCTTCAAGTTCTCCACGTACGCGACCTGGTGGATACGCCAGTCCCTCCAGCGCGCCGTGCAGTCCAAGGGTCGCGCGATCCGGCTTCCCGAGGACGCGATCGCCGCCGAGGCAGCGGCCGAGCGCGAGGGGGTCGACTCCTCTCCCCTTCTCCCCCGGGTCGTCGCGAGCCTCGACCAGCCCGTCGCGAGCGAGGCGACCGCGACCCTCGGCGACCTGCTCGCCGGCGACGACGCCCCGGTCGACGTGACCGTCAGCGAGTCCCTGTCGATCGAGCGGCTCGGAGACGCGCTCGAGCGTCTCCAGATCGG
>JAJZBW010000244.1 GCA_021798745.1 Actinomycetes bacterium | reverse complement strand
CGTGCGCGACGGCGCGGGTCGCCAGGTGCGCGTCGAGCTGAACGGCCGGGAGATGCGCTCGATCGTGAACGAGCTCTCCGACCTCGAGGTCGTCCTCGCCGAGAGCGCCCGGCGGGGAGTCGATCGCCTCGTGATCTCGCCGTGGGTCTCGACGCTCCCCCTCGAGCTCGACCCGCGAGCTGCCGCAGAGATCTGTCGCGTGCAGAACGCGGCGCTCGCCCAGGCGGCGAGCGAGCATCCCGGTCGGGTGTTCGCGTTCGGCGCCGTGCCCCTGCAGGAGGCGGAGCTCGCCGCCGAGGTCCTCGACGAGGCGCTCGGACTCGGGCTGGTCGGGGCGGAGATCACCCCGAGCGTGGCCAACCGCTGGCTCGGCGACCCGGCGCTCGAGCCCTTCTTCGCCGCGGCGGCCGAGCGACGGGCGGCGCTCTTCGTGCACCCGGGTACCCACGGCCTCGGGCTCGACGTGTATGGCGACTACTACCTGTGGAACTCGGTCGCCAACCCCGTCGAGACCGCGAGCGCGGCGGCGCACCTCGTCATGGCGGGAGCCCTCGAGCGCCACCCCGAGCTCGTCGTCGTGCTCGCGCACGGCGGCGGGGTCCTGCCCGGCCTCGTCGGCCGGCTCGAGCGCGCCTTCGCGGTGCGCGGCGAGGCCCGGGAAGCGCTACGCGAAGGCCCGCGTGCCTCGTTCTCGCGGCTCCACTTCGACACCGTGACCCACGACCGCGCCGTGCTGTCGGCGCTCGTCGCCGCGGTGGGCGCTGGTCACGTGCTCCTCGGCTCCGACCACCCCTTCGACATGGGCCTCGACGACCCGGTGGGCGACGTGCACGCGCTCGGCCTCAGCCCGAAGGACACGGCGCTCGTGCTCGAGGAGAACGCCACCGCTCTCGTGACGGGCGTGCGGCGCTCGCGCTAGGTGACCGAGATCGACATCGGACCGAAGGGGGGAGGAAATCGGCACAGGAATGTAGGCGAAGGTCCCGAACAGCGCTCGAACGGGCGCACAGCGTGCGAAGAGGTCAGACCGAAGCGCCGCGATGTGCACGCGGTGGGCAACCACCGCGCGCGGCGACACACACAACTGAATGGGGGGTCCATGGTGGAGCGTTCACACTTTGGGGGGAAAGGGGTCCGGGCGCTGGTCGCGGCCGCCGGAGCGGCGCTCGTCGCCGTCCCGCTCGTCGCAGTCGGCACCGCTGGGGCCAGCGCGCACCCGCGCGCCGCGGCGACGAGCATCATCATCGGTGAGCCGCTCAGCCCACCGCTGGTGCCGCAGCAGGCGGTGTTCATAGCGAACGAGCTCGGCTTCTTCGCCAAGGAGAACCTGAACGTGCACATCGCCTACATGCCGAACGGGCTCGAGTCGGAGCTGGGCACGACGGCGAAGAGCATCACCCTCGGGATGGCCGCCGGCTCGGACAGCATCGAGGCGGCCGCCCAGGGCGCGCCGATCCACGCCGTGTGGGTGGACTACCAGAAGCTCGACCTCGTCTGCATCGGGGGGCCGAAGATCACGTCGGTCAAGGACCTCGTCGGACAGGCCGTCGGTTCGACGGGCGCGGGCGGGTTCTCCCAGACGACGATGAACGCCTGCCTGGCGGCCGGAGGGGTGAAGCCCTCTCAGGTGAAGGAGATCACGATGACGCGCGCCGAGTTCGTCCCGGCGCTGGCGACGGGGCGCATCCAGGCGGCGGTCTTCCACGCCGACGACGCCTACGCGGTGCTCCACTCGATCAAGGGCGCCCACATCATCGACACCGAGTACAAGACGCTCCCGCTCTACTGGTACGGGTCGCTCAACGTGCGCGACGCCTATGCCAAGGCGAACCCGACCGTCGTCGAGCACGCGATCGCGGCGCTCATGATGGCGGACCGGTGGATGATGAACCCGAAGAACAACGCCCGCTTCGTGGCGCTCGCGGTGACGAGCTCCGGGGAGTCGAAGGCGGCGGTCCAGTCGGCGATCACCTTCGACCGCTCGATCCACCTGTGGAACACGAGCTGCGCGGTCTCGCCGCAGTCGGTCGCGTTCACGAGCCACCTGCTGCTGACCCAGAAGTCGATCACGAAGGCCCCGACCTTCGCGCAGGTCTACAACGGGTCCTACTGCGCCGCTGCGGAGAAGATGGCCGGGTGACCCTCGGGGCCGTCTCGCGCGCGGTTCCCTGCGGTTGCCGGACCCGGACGCCCGCCGGCCGCCGGGGTGCGCTGTGTGACGCAGCGCACCCCGGCACGCGCCGCCACCCGTGAGAGCTCCGTCGGAGACGGGGGAGGCGTGCGCCGGGCGGGGCGGGGGGATCGCGGCCGATCGCGACGTGCCTCTGGAGATGGACGACGGCGTCGTCCTGCGCGCCGACGTCTTCCGCCCGCTCGCCGCGGGCCGCTACCCGGTGATCGTGAGCTGCGGCCCCTACGCCAAGGGGCTCTCGTTCCCGACCGGGCGCACGGAGGCCTGGGCCGAGCTCGTCGAGGAGCACCCCGAGGTGCTCGTGGGCTCGTCGAACCGCGACCAGGTCTGGGAGATGCCCGATCCCGAGCGGTTCGTGCCCTTCGGGTACGTGTGCGTGCGCGTCGACAGCCGCGGGACGGGGCGCTCGGAAGGGACCCTCGACCCGCTGTCGCCGCGCGAGGTCGAAGACCTGTGCACCGTGATCGAGTGGGCGGGCACCGCGCCGTTCAGCACCGGACGCGTCGGCATGCTCGGGGTGTCCTACCTCGCGATCAACCAGTGGCTCGCGGCGAGCGCGGCACCCGCGCACCTCGCGGCGATCTGTCCCTGGGAGGGCGGCGCCGACTTCTATCGTGACCTCACCCGCCACGGCGGGATCCTCTCCAGCTTCTGGGCATCGTGGTACGAGCGCCGCGTCCTGCCGGTCCAGCACGGGACCGGCGCGCGCGGGCCGAGAAGCGACGTCACCGGCGAGACCGTGGCCGGGCCAGCGACGCTCTCCGATGGCGAGCTCGTGGCGCGCCGGGTCGACCTCGTGTGCGCCCTGCGGGCGCACCCGCTCGATGACGACTACCACCGGGCCCGCTCGCCGAGGTGGGACCAGGTGCGCGTGCCGCTGCTGTCGGCGGCGAACTGGGGCGGCCATGGCCTGCACGCGCGGGGCAACTTCGAGGCCTTCACCGAGGCGGCGTCGACGGAGAAGTTCCTCGAGGTGCACGGCGGTAGCCACTTCGGCGAGTTCTCGGGCGCCTCGGGCGTGGCGCTCCAACGCGCCTTCTTCGACCGCTTCTTGAAGGAGGAGCCCCCGGCGCCCGGGATCGAGGTGTTCGCGAGCGACTGGCGGGTGCTGCTCCAGGTGCGCCACGTCGACCGCTTCGTGACCCGCAAGGAGCAGGAGTGGCCGCTCGCCCGCACCGCCTGGACGCGCGCCTATCTCGATCTTGCGGCCGCCGCCCTGGAGGGGGCGCCGCCGGCCGTGGCGTCCTCCTGCAGCTACGACGCCCTCGGCGCCGGGGTGACGCTGCTCGCCGCCCCGGCGGTGGAGGAGACCGAGATCACCGGACCGCTGTCGGCGCGCCTGCACCTCTCTTGCACCGCCGAGGATGCGGACGTCTTCCTCGTGCTGCGCCTCTTCGAGCCGAGCGGGACCGAGGTGCGCTTCCGGGGTGCCCAGGACGGCGCCGCGCCGGTCGCGCAAGGCTGGCTGCGGCTCTCCCAGCGCGGCCTCGACCCGGAGCGCAGCAAGCCCTGGCGCCCG
>JAJZBW010000243.1 GCA_021798745.1 Actinomycetes bacterium | reverse complement strand
GCCTCGCCGGGCACGCCCACGGCGTTCTCGGGGCTCAGCTCCACCGGGCTGCTGATCAACCAGGCCACCCTGCAGGCGGCCTCGACCCAGGTCCTGCGCATCGAAGACACCTCGATCGACCCCTCGAGCCTCGCCAGCGGGTTGGAGCTGGTACCGCAGAGCGGCAGCACGGAGGACGGCGAGGACACGTCCTTCGCCATCGCACACGCGATGAGCCAGACGACCGACAGCTTCAGCACCTTCGCGGATCTGACCACGGCGCTCAACACGGATCTCAGCACTGCCTCGGTGCTGGGCGTGTCGGCACAGGGGACCTACGGCGCGAGCGGCGTGCTCACCGTGAGCCGCCTGGTGGTGGTGCTGAACAACTGACGCGCGCCCTCCCCGGAAGCCCAGCGGACGGGCTCCGGGGCCACGCTGCGCGGCCTCCGGGCTAGACCGTCCCGGCCGGCACCGGCGCGCGGCGTTTGCGCCCCCCGCCCCCCGCCCTCCGTTCCGAACGCCGGACCCGATTCGCGATCCTGGATCTCGGTGCCGCGGCCCCGCCCCCCGGTCCGCACCCCCGCGCGCTCGCCCGCCCCCGCGAGGACCGCGGAGGCCGCCGCTGCCGCGAACAGCGCGTCGTCCTCCACGGCGGCGAACGCGGCCACCAGCGCGCCGAGCGCGCACCCGACGCCCGTCACGCGGGTCATCATCACGTCACCGCCCGGCACCTCGACGACGTCCGCCCCGTCGGTCACGTAGTCGACCGCACCGCTCACCGCGACCACGCACCCCAGGTCGCCTGCGAGCGCGCTCGCGCCCGCGAGCGCCTCCTCCGACCCGACCGTCGAGTCGACGCCGCGTCCGCCTGCGCTCGCGCCCGCGAGGCTCATCACCTCGGACGCGTTGCCTCGCACGACCGTGGGCGAGAGGCCGACGAGCTCGGAGGCGAGCGCGGTCCGGTAGGAGAGCGCCCCGACCGCGACGGGGTCGAGCACCCACGGCCGGGCGTGGGCGTGCGCCGAGGACGCCGCCGCGCGCATCGCCTCGTCCCGCTCGCGCGACAGCGTCCCGAGGTTCACGAGAAGCGCCCCTGCGACGGCTGCGAACTCGGCCGACTCCTGCGCGTTCTCGACCATCGCAGGCGACGCGCCGACCGCGAGCAGCACGTTCGCGGTGAACCCCGCGACCACGACGTTCGTCATGCAGTGCACGAGCGGCGTGCGCTCCCGGAGCGTCCCGACCGCGACCGCCACCCGGTGGTCGTTCCACGACAGTGCGCTGCGCATACGCGACGTCCCTCCGCTCGTACGAACGAGATCAGGTTCGACAGGTCTCTCTCAGCCCGGCGACACCGGGCACCCTGCGTCGACCGACGACACTAGCAACGGCGTCGCTCCCCCGGCCGTCCCGCGGGCGCGTCGCCCCCCGGCCGTGCTGCGCGCGACCCGGTCTCTCCCTGCTCGCATATGCTCCACGATTCACTCTACGTAGAGCGATTGAGTTGACAAGACACCGGAACGTGGTCGATAGTGAGGCGTCGGACGGCGGTCAGGAGGTGGCGTGGTGACGCGGCGCAAGCCCGGAGCGCACGCTCTGCCCACCGCAGGTCCGGGTGCCGCGTGGCCGCGCCTTCGGGCACGTGCCGCGACTGGTCTGCGGTCCGCCCCCGACGGGGTGCCTGCCCCACCGGGCGCCCCGTCGGGGCCGCGGCACCCGTCGCCGTCGGGCGTCTGAGCACATGGGCCTGAAGATCCGCCTCGTCGAGCCCCGTCCCGCGGGGCACAACGTCTACGACCTCGTCCTGCTCCCTCGGCTCGGCCTTCCTCTCATGGGGTCGATGCTCGTCGGGCTCGGGCACGACGTGCGCGTCTACTGCGAGGTCCTGTCGCCCGTCGACCTCGGCGAGTGCCTCTCGGCGGACCTCGTCGGGATCTCGTCGACGACCGCGACCTCGTCCGCCGCGTACGCTCTCGCCGACCTCCTCGCGTCGGCACAGGTCCCCGTCGTGCTCGGCGGGCCGCACGTGACGTTCCGGCCCGACGAGGCCCTCGAGCACGCCCCGTACGTCGTGCGCGGCGAGGGCGAGCGCACGATGGTGGAGCTCGTCGCGTCCCTCGAGCGCGGCCTGCCGCTCGACCAGGTCCTCGGACTGACGTACCGGGACTCCGCCGGCGCAGCTCGCCACAACCCGAGCCGGCCGCGCGCGACCCAGGCGGAGTTCGAGCTCCTCCCGGCTCCGGACCTCCGTCTCATCGAGGGCCACGAGCAGATGAGCACGAAGCCGGTCATGACCCAGTGGGGGTGCCCCTTCGACTGCGAGTTCTGCTCGGTGACGGCGATGTTCTCCCGTTCCGTCCGCCACCGCCGGAACGACCAGGTGCTCGCGGAGCTCGCGTCGCTCGACGCGAGACAGGTCTTCTTCCACGACGACAACTTCGTCGTCAACAAGGCCCGCACACGTGCCCTCCTCGACTCGATGGCCGCGACCGGGCTCACGCCGACCTGGTTCGCACAGGTGCGCGCGGACTCGGCCCGGGTCTCGCCGGCGCGCCCGGAGATCGACCACGACTTCCTCGAGCGCATGCACCGTGCAGGCTGCACCATGGTCATGATCGGCATCGAGGCGATCACCGACGAGGCGCTCGCTCACGTCGCGAAGCGTCAGAAGGTGTCGACCGTCGAGGACTCGATCCACGCGTTCCACGACCACCGGATCTCCGTCCACGGGATGTTCGTCGCGGGGCTCGACACGGACGCGGCGGGCGCGGCCGCCGCGACCTCCGCCTTCGCCCGCCGCCTCGACATCGACACCTTCCAGCTCATGATCGAGACCCCGCTGCCCGGGACGCGCCTGTGGGACCGGGTGGTCGCCGAGCACCGGCTCCTCAGCGACGACTGGTCGCTGTTCGACGGGCACCACGTCGTGATGTCCCCGGCACAGACGACCCCGCTCCAGCTCCAGCTCGAGGTGCTCGACGCGATGCGCCGCTTCTACTCCTGGCCGCGCATCGTCGCGACGGGGATCGCGAGCACGCTCTCACACCTCCCCGACCTCACCGCGTGCGCACGCCCCGCGCTCCTGCGGAGGCTCCCGACGGCGATCCGGCTCGCCTCCGCCCAGCGCTGGCAGGACATCGCCCCTCTTCTCGGCTCGGCGCTCCCCGAGCGCGTCCGCGCCCGCGCCCGCGACGCCCTGTGGCTCCCGGCGGTCCGCCTCTACGCGCGTCGTCAGATCTCGCTCTGGTGGTCCCAGGACCGGTCGCGTGCGCACGTCGACCTGCTCGCGGCGAGCTCCTGAGCGCCTCCGACCGGGGAGGCCCGGCCGCCGGGACCGCCCTCGGGAGGTCGGTCCCTACCCGGCGATCGCGCTCCGCGCCTCGACCGTGCCGTCCGCGTGCCGTGCGAACCGCCCGCTGCCCGCGGGCTGCACGGGATCGTCCGCCGCCCACGGCCAGCCGCCGAAGCCCGTCCTCCGGTAGTCGAGGATCGCCTGCTCGATACCGGCCCTGTCGTTCATCACGAACGGCCCGTGCTGCACGACCGGCTCCCCGATGGGCCGGCCCTGGAGCACGAGCGCCTCTGCTCCCGCCGGTCCTGCGGTGAACGCGAGCGGCTCGTCCGGGCGGACGACCGCGCCCGTCGACGCCTGCACGGTCCTTCCCTCGATCTCGAGAGACCCGTCGAACATGTCCGTGGCCATGAGAAAGTCCCCACTGGTGGCCAGATGACGGGCCCACTGGTGGCCAGCAAAAGTCCCCACTGGTGGCCAGGGGAAGTACCCACCCCTCACTGAAGCATCCACCTGATGTGTCCC
>JAJZBW010000242.1 GCA_021798745.1 Actinomycetes bacterium | reverse complement strand
TCGTCGGCGGCGGCGCGCTCGACGGGCTCCCGCACGCGGCGGCGAGGACTCCGAGGGACACGACGAGCGCCCCGAGCCCGGCGCGTGCGCGCGGTCGGCCCGCGTCGCTCGTCACGGCGCGACGCACGAGCCGGTTCGGCCGTCAGTGGTCGCGGCGCAACGCGCCCTTGGCGAGCGACGTCGCGAAGCCGAGCAGAGCGGAGCTCTTGTGCGCGTCGGCGAGCACGTCGTCGAGGGCCTCCACGAACCGGTCCACCTCGTCCTGGCCCGCGACGAGCGGCGGCAGGAGCTTGACGACGTTCATCGAGTCGCCCGCGACCTGGGTGAGTATCCGGTGGCGCTGGAAGAGCGGCCCGACCACGAGCTGGGAGAACAGCCCGCGGTGCGCGAGCTCGAGAAGCCGGTAGCGCGAGCGCACCGCGAGGGAGCGCGGCTCTCCGAACACGAGGCCGATCATGAGGCCTTCGCCCCGGACGAGGTGGAACAGCTCGTACTTGTCCACGAGCGGCGCGAGACCCTTCGCGAACGCCTCCCCCGTCATCCGCGCCCGGGCGACGAGGTCCTCGTCGTCGATCGTCTGGAGGGTCGCGAGCCCGGCGACCATGGCGAGCACGTTGTTCTTGAACGTCGACGAGTGGACGAGCGCCCGCTCCATCGAGGAGTACACCTTGTCCGAGACCTCGGTGGAGCAGATCATCGCCCCGACGGGCACGTAGCCCCCCGACAGGGCCTTCGAGGTCGTCACGATGTCCGGGACGACCCCCCAGTGCTCGTGGGCCCACAGCCGGCCGGTCCTCCCGAGACCGGTCTGCACCTCGTCGACGACGAGCATGGTCCCGTACCGGTGGCAGAGCTCCTGGACCGAGTCCCAGTACTCACGGGGTGCGACGTGGACCCCCTTGCCCTGGATCGGCTCGACCACGAACGCGGCCACGTCGCGGTGCGAGAGCTCTCGCTCGAGCGCTGCGGCGTCTCCGAAGGGGACCTCGTCGTACCCGGGAAGGAACGGCCCGAAGCCCTTTCGGAACTCCTTTCCGCCGTTCAGCGAGAGCGCTCCGTAGGTGAGCCCGTGGAAGGCGTGGTCGCAGTGCAGGACCCGCCGTCGCCGCGTCGCGTAGCGCGCGAACTTGAGGGCTGCCTCCACCGACTCGGCCCCGGAGCTCGTGAAGAAGACACGCCCCATTCCCGGGTGGGAACGTCGGAGGAGCTGCTCCGCGAGCAGCCCCGCGAGAAGCGGGGCGTCCATCTGGACGAGGCTCGGGAGGTCTGCGTCTATCGCCTGGTGGAGCGCGGACTTGAGCGCCGGATGGGCCCGGCCGAGGGCGAACACCCCGAAGCCCGCGAGGAAGTCCAGGTAGCTCCGGCCCGAGTCGTCGTAGAGGTAGCAGCCCTCGGCGCGCACGTAGCGGCGGTCGAAACCGATCGTGCGGAGCACGCGGACGAGCTGGGGGTTCACGTTCTCCCCGTACAGCGAGAACGCGTCGCCCCCGCGTGTGTCGAGCAACGCGCGCAGGTCGAAGCTCACCGGACCGCCCGCGTCGCTCGCATCGGCCCGATCCTACCGGCGCGCGCCCTCGCGTCCCAGCAGCTCCCCGCCCGACCGTCACGCCCCGTCTGTAGTGTCGGCCCGCGATGACCGGGCACGCGGACGACACGTTCTGCTTCGTGCACGCCGCGGACCTCCACCTCGACACGCCCTTCGTCGGGGTGCACGCGGGCGCGCCCGAGGTCGCCGCCGCGCTCCGGGAGGCGTCGCTCGACGCGTTCGACTCGATCGTGTCGCTCGCCCTCGGCCGCGACGCGGCGTTCTGCTGCATCGCCGGCGACATCTACGACGGCGCGAGGCGAGGGGTCCGGGCGCAGCTGCGGTTCCGCGACGGTCTCGCCCGCCTCGCGGCCGCCGGGATCGCGACCTTCGTCGTCCACCGGAACCACGACCCGGTCACTACCGGCTGGGCGGCAGTCTCGTTCCCCGACGAGGTGACGATCTTCGGCCACGACGCGGTCGGGGTCGTCCCCGTCGTGCGCGGAGGCGTCCAGATCGCGACCGTCCAGGGAATCAGCTACGCGACCCACGCGACGACCGAGAACCTCGCGCTCCGGTTCGCTCGACCAGAGGGGCCCGGGGTCCACGTCGGCCTCCTCCACTGCAACGTCTCGGGCGCCGGCGGGGGGCACGAGGACTACAGCCCGTGCACGCTCGACGACCTCCGACGGGCGAGGCTCGACTACTGGGCGCTCGGCCACGTCCACCAGCAGCGCGTGCTCGCCGAGGGACGCGGTCCCGGCGACCCGTGGGTCGCGTACCCAGGGACCAGCCAGGCGCGATCGGCACGACCCGGCGAGCGCGGCCCGAAGGGCGCGCTCGTCGTGCAGGTGCGCGCCGGGGTCGTGACGGGCGTCGAGCCGGTCGCGTGCGACCGGGTGCGCTTCCACGCGCTCGAGTGCCCGCTCGACGACGTCGAGGCCCTCGACGAGCTCGAGGAGCGGCTCGAGAGCCTCGCCGCGGAGGCGCTCGCCGCCGGGGACGGTCGGTCGGTCGTCGTCGACGCGACCCTGGTCGGCCGGGGCCCGCTCCACCGCGACCTCGCCCGACCGGGCTCGCTCGAGGACCTGCTCGAGCACCTGAGGAGCGGGACGTCGCGACGCGCGCCCTTCTGCTGGTGGGACCGTGTCGTCGACCGCTCGGGCGCGCCGGTGGAGCTCGCGGACGTACGCGCACGGCGCGACTTCTCCTCGGACCTCCTCGCGGTCGCCGACGTGCTCGCCGTGCAGCCGGACGCCGCGGCGAGCGCGGCACGCGGGCTCGTCGAGTCGGTGCCACGCGCGCTCCGCGCGCAGGTCGAGGCGATCGTCCGCGACCCCGGGCGCTTTCCCGAGCTCGTCGAGGCCGCGGCGCGCCTCGCGCTCGACGAGCTCTCGGGCGGGGAGCCGTGAGGATCACCGGCTGGCGCGTCGACGGCTTCGGCGTCCTCGCGGACCACCGGGTCGACGAGATCCCGCCGGGCCTGACGATCGTCCACGGCCCGAACGAGGCGGGCAAGTCCACCCTGCTCGACTTCGTCCGCGACGTGCTCTTCGGATTCCCCGGCGGCAGCACGCCGAAGCGCGCGCCCCGGCGCGGCGGCCGGTACGGCGGCACGCTCTTCCTCGCGGACGACGACGGGCTCGCCTGGACGGTCGAGCGTCACGACCGGGCCGACGCGGTCGTGACCGGCCCCGGCGGCGTCGTGGCGGCGGACTCCGCGCTCCCGAGGCTCCTCGGAGGCGTGGACCGCAAGGTGTTCGAGAGCATCTTCGCGTTCGGTCTCGACGAGCTCGCGGCGATCCGCGCGCTCGACGCCGAGGAGGTCCGCGACCTCGTGTTCTCGGCGGGCGTGCTCGGCGCGGGCCGGTCGGCGACCCGGGCGCGGGAAGCGCTCAAGAAGCGCCGCGAGGTGCTCGTGCGGCCTCGCCAGCCGTCCGCGGTCACGAACCGCCTGCGGGGAGAGCTCGACGAGCTCGACCGCCAGCTCGCCGGTCTCCGGGCAGGCGCGCTCTCCTACCCGGCGGTCGCGGAGAGGTGCAGGCAGCTGCGCGACCGGGCGCGCGCCGCGCGGGACGGATCCGAGCGCGCCCGCCACCGCAGCCACGAGCTCGCCGTGCTCGAGGCGTGCTGGCCGGACCGGGCCGCGCTCGTGCTCGCGGAGCGCGAGCGCGCGGCAGACCCCGGGCCCTCGCCGCGCGATCTGGCCCTTCGCGAGCTCGCCGGCGAGATCGAGCGCCTCGGCCGCGACCGCTCGGGCCAGGACGAGCGCCTGG
>JAJZBW010000024.1 GCA_021798745.1 Actinomycetes bacterium | reverse complement strand
AGCTGCTCGACCGCCTGGGGCTCGTGGGCGAGGCAGACCGTCGAGACCTGCGCCCGATCGGACCGGGTGGCTACACCGGCGGCGAGTGCTACCGACTGTCAACGTTCGCGTAATCCCGCAGCCCGAAGCTCACGAAATCCATCACCGGGCTCCTGGGTTCGTGTCTAGGACGCTGCTGGGCAAGGCGTCGAGCGCTCCGCTGCGAAGGGACCGACGACGGGGCGCCGGGCACGAGGGGCGACTGCCGACAGCCGGCTCTGGTGCTTGGCGGGTGCATTCTGCATGCCGTCGTCGTGCGCGGTGCTGTTGTCCCCCGGCCCTATGGGCCCGCGAGCCGCCAGCCACGATCGAAGACGAGCCCGAGGGCGAGCAGGCGACGGAGGTTGAGGGCGGCAACGCGCACCTTCAGCCACTGTTCGTTGCGGGGGACACCGCGATAGCGAAGGCGGCGGTTGTTCTTGGCGACGAGCCAGGAGATGGTGCGCTCGGCCATCGGTCGGTGCTGGCGATAGGCGGTGGTGATCGTCTCGTCTCCCCAGGCGGCACGCGCGGCGACGAGCTCGGCGTCGTTCATCGACACCGAGAAGCTGCGAGCGCTCGCCTTCGTGCAGCGGGAACGAAAGCCGCAGCTCCCACAGTGCGGCGAGAAGCGTGCGGTGCCCTTCTTCGAGAGGTGGACGAGGTGACCGGCGGGGCAGGTGACGCTGCGGCTCTCGTGGTCGACGACGAGCTCGTCGCGCGAGAGGCCGCCCGGCACCGCCGGGCGGGTCGGGACCGGCTTGATGACGAGGCCGTGCCCAGCTGCGCTGCGCGCGGCGCGCGTTGCGCCGGATCCATAGGCCGAGTCGGCGAGGATCTCACAAGGCGCCTCGTCGGCGACCAGGTCGAGCCCGCTCGGCCCGTCGGGGGCATGGGCCGGCGTGATCTTGGCCGCGGTCACGATGCCGGTGTCGGGCTCGCAGACGAGATGCGCCTTGAAGCCGTCCTTTCTGACCGACACCGACTTGTGGCCGTGGCGCGCCTCGACATCGACGGTCGAGATCACCCGGTCCTTCGCGACGCGCCGGGCGATCTTCCAGCTGCCGTCCTGCTCGCCGGGCTCCACGTCTAGGCCCGCGACGAGGGCGAGCAGGGCGAGCGCGGCGGACTGGTCCTCGTCGAGATCGAGCGCGCTTCCCGCGTCGACAAGGGCCGTCGCGTCGCTCACGAGCTCGGTGATCAGCCGGTCGCGCATCTGCTTGTCCGACCAGTCGATGACCGGCTTTTGCATGCTCGCGTAGTCATGGGCGAGCGGGGTGCTCGCCAGTGCGGGGACGGCACCGAGCACACGCCGGGACTGGGAGATGAGCTGGGTGACGGTGTCCTGGGTCGCCACCGCATCATCGAGGATCGTCGAGTCGAGCGCACGGCGCGTCTTTGTCTGCAGCACGCCGGTCTCCTGCACCACCTTGCGCACGGCATCGAAGATCCGCTCGGGACGTTCGCTGCTGCGCAGCTTGGCGCGCCAGTAGGTGAGGTTGGTGAAGTCAAAGCCCGCATCGTCGAGCGAGAGCCCGCAGGCGACCTTCCAGTCGATGCGGTTGCGCAGCTGGCGCAGCGCGTCGCGATCCGACAGGCCTTCCAGGGCCTGGAGCACCATCACCGAGCAGATCAGCGCTGCGGGCGTGGACGGCCGGCCGCGTCCTGAGGGAAACAGGTCGGCGAACTCCTGGTCGGGGAAGAGCTCATGGCGGTGGTCGGCCAAGAAGGCATAGATCGAGCCCTCCTCGACAAGTCCCCGACAGAAGATCCCCGCATCGAGCAGCTGCCGCTCCGGAGAGGCTTTTCCCTGCATGGGGGCAATTCTTGCTGACAGAAGCGCAAATCGCGAGCACCCTCAGCAGGCGCGATCGTCCAACAGTGCCCTAGACACGAACCCAGGAGCCCGGTGATGGATTTCGTGAGCTTCGGGCTGCGGGATTACGCGAACGTTGACAGGAACGACGAGCGTGGCACCGGAGGTCCGCGAGCGGGCCCGTGCCCGCGGGACCGGTTCTAACGTCCCGAGGACGTCGCCCGCTCCCCCGACGCGGTCGACGCGCCGGTCCGGTCACCTCGCAGTCCCGGCTCTGTCCGCTACGCCAGCCGGGCGGCGAGCACCATGTGCCGCGAGGAGAGGCTGCGCCAGCTCCTTGCCATGCCCAGCCGGACGGAGTTGACCGAGCTCGTCCGCCCGGCGCGCTGCGAGTCCGTGCGCAGCAACCTGACCCTCGCCGGCTGAGCTGGTGGCCCGTTCCGTGCCATTCAGGGGCGCCGATGTCGCGCTGCGGGCGCGGAGGAGCGCGCGATCAGTCGAGGGCGACCGCCGCCGGGGGGAGGAGCGGCTCACCCAGCACGACCGTCGTAGGGCGAAGGTCGCGGAGCGGGAACTCGACCCTCTCGCCGGGAATCTCCACGACGTCGCTGAGGCGGAGATCCGCCGAGGACGCCCCGACGGAGAACGCGAAGCCCCCGGGCTCGATGACCCGGCAGAGGTCGGCATCGGTGAACGCGAGGCGGCTCGGATGCACGCGGAACGTCACGGGGCTCGACGCACCGGGCTCGAGGTCGATCCGAGCGATGCCGACGAGCTGGAGCTCCGGACGCGCGACGGAGGCGACGAGGTCGCGGACGTAGAGCTGGGCGACCTCGGCGGTCGCACGCCCGCCGACGTTCTCGAGGACGAAGCGGACCACGACCTCGTCGCGCGTGTCACCCGCCACGATCCGCAGGTCCCGGTACTCCACGCTCGTGTAGCTGAGACCGTGACCGAAGGCGAACTGCGGGCTCGTCGGCGCGTCGCTGTACTCGCCGTAGAACATCGCCGTCGACCCCCCGGACCGGTGGCCGATGTGGAGCGGCACCTGACCGGCGCTTCGCGGGAGCGTCACGGGGAGGCGGCCGGACGGCGATACCGCGCCGAGCAGGACGTCGGCGAGCGCCGTCCCCGCCTCCTCGCCGAGTGGCGCGCAGTACAGCAACGCGGCAGCGTGCGGCTCGATGTCGACGAGGGAGTGGACGCGTCCGCTCATGACCACGACGACGAGCGGCGTCCCGGTCGCAGCGCATGCGCGCACGAGCTCGCTCTGGAGACCGGTCACGCCGAGGTCAGTGGCATCGCGCGCTTCGCCGACCGTCGACGAGCGCCCGAGGCCCGACCTGCCGGCGACTACGACAATGCCGACCTCGGCCGCACCGACGAGCTCGGCCGCCGGGACGATCCCGCTCCGGTCGCGTCCGGTGACCGCGCATCCGGGCGCCCACGCGACGTCCACGTCGGGGCCGAGCGCGGCGCGTAGGCCCGCGAGCGGCGTGATGTGGTCCGTGTAGTAGGCGCCGGGCTGCCACTCGCCCCCGCTCGCGGTCGGGAGCAGCAAGAGCGCGGCACCGGCTTCGCTCTCGAGCTCGACCGGCCCGTCGGCACTCCGATGGTGCGACGGGTAGTGGTAGTCGCCTTGGAGGAGGCGCACGTCGTCCGCACCGGGCCCGACGACGGCGATGCTGCGTATTCCGGGCGCGAGCGGGAGCACCCCGTCGTTCGTGAGGAGCACCACCGCCTCCTGCGCCGCCCGACGGGCGAGGGCACGCTGGGGAGGTGTCTCGAACGCGGCGGTCGCCAGGCCTGGGTCGACGTACGGCGACTCGAACAGACCGAGCGCGAACTTCGCCCGCAGGACCCGCCGGACCGCAGTGTCGACGACCGGAAGACCGACCTCGCCGTCCGCGATCGCGTCGCGCAGCGGAGCCCCGAAGCAGTCGGTCGCCGGGAGCTCCATGTCGAGGCCCGCCTCCAGCGCCCGCACCGCAGCACCGCGCTTGTCCCCGGCCACGTGCTGGTGCGTCATCAAGAGCGAGATCGCGAAGTAGTCGGCGACCACCATCCCTCCGAAGCCGAGCTCGCCGCGGAGAAGGTCGGTGAGGATCCGCCGGGAACCCGCCGGGGCGAGCCCGTCGACCGAGCTGTAGGAGTTCATCACGGTCGCGAGACCCGCCTGCGCGATGGCGACGGCGAACGGCTCGCCGTAGAAGTCGCGCAAGTCCCGCTCGCCGACGACCATCGGACCGTGGTTGCGGCCACCCTCGGGGCTCGAGTGGCCGAGGAAGTGCTTCCCGGTGGCGAGCACCCCGCCGGCGACGTCCGTGCTCTGCAGCCCGCGGACGTATGCGACGCCGAGGGTGCCGACGAGAAAGGGCTCCTCCCCGAAGGTCTCCTCGACGCGACCCCAGCGCGGGTCGCGCGCGACGTCGAGGACCGGCGCGAGGCAGTGGCGCGCCCCGACGGCGCGCATCTGCTCGCGGATGACGGTCGCGACGTCCTCGACCAGCTCGGGGTCGAAGCTCGCCGCGAGCCCGAGCGCCTGGGGAAAGACCGTGGCACCGCGCGCGAGGAAGCCACCCGTCCCCTCCTCGTGGACGAGGACGGGGATTCCGAGACGCGTCTGCTCCACCATGTACCGCTGGACGGAGTTCATCAGTTGTGCGGTGTCGAGGGGAAGCAGGCCCGTGGCCCCCGAGAGCCGCGTCATCTCGCCGATGCCGTGCGGCGCGACCTCCCTCGCCCGGACCTCGCTGAACCCGTCCTGGTCGACCAGCGAGCTGATCCAGACGCACCCGAGCTGCGCAAGCTTCTCGTCGAGGGTCATGCGGGCGAGCAGGTCCTCAACTCGCTCGTCCACGGGACGGCCTGCATCTCGGAAGCGCGGAGCGGTCATCGGTACCTTCCTTGTACTTGTCTCATGTCACGTTGTCCGTCGCCCGCGGCGCGACCGACGGCTTCACGTCGGGCCGTCGTGCCGTGCGACCGCGTCGACCTCGGAGCGCCATGAGTACGCCGGCTCGAAGCCGAGGAGCCGACGGGCCTTGTCGATGGACAGAAGCGTGGCGTTCGGCGCGAGCGAGCGGTCGAGGGGCGTGCCGGGGAAGCAGCGGGCGACGAGCTGCTCGTTCGTCATCGCGACGACGGTCTCCGCGTTTGCGATCGTGAAGACCTCCGCGCCGCGCAGCGGCGACTCGAGGGCCTTGCGGACAGCCCTCGCACCGTCGCGGACGTCGATGTATCCCCACAGGTTCCACTTGCGCTCGAACGGGTCCTCCTGGAACCCGAGGAACCGTACGTAGTCCCGGACTTCCTGCACGTTCGAGAAGCGCAACCCGAACATCTTCTGCTCCGGGTCCCATCTGCAGAACTGCTCGGCCATCTTCTCGACGAGCAGCTTGGCGAGCCCGTACGCGCTCTCAGGGCGCTCCGCGGCGTCTTCAGTCAGCGGCAGCGGCCCGGGCGGTGTGTCGAACGGCAGGCCGAAGATGATCTCGGTTGACGCGTAGACCACGTTCTTCACACGGTGACGCCGCGCCGCCTCGAAGACGTTGTAGCTCGAGACCACGTTCGCCCGGAATGTCACGGAGTTGGCGGCATGGCCGGGCGCCGGGATGGCCGCGAGGTGGACGACGGCGTCCGGCCGGGGACAGAAGTCGATCCCGCCGACGAGCTCGAAGACCGCTCCCGCGTCCTCGAGGTCCACCTTGACGAAGAGGCTCGCATCCTCGGCCGGCGGGACGAGATCTGCGTTCAGCACCTCGTGGCCGTGGGAGCGGAGATCGGCGACTACCGCGCGACCGAGCTTCCCGCTGCCACCGGTGACGAGGACGTTCACCGGCGGCGCACAGCGCTCACTTCACAGCCCCGGCCGTGAGGCCGCGCTCGAAGAGTCGCTGGAGACCGAGGTAGGCGACGATCTCGGGGATCGCCGTGATGAGCGCCGAGGCGAGGATCTTCGTCTGGTCGTTGTTGAACTCGCCCACGAAGAACTGCGGGACGAGAGTGATCGTCTGCATGTTCGGCGACTGGAGGAACACGAGCGGCATCAGGTAGTCGTTCCATGCGCCGATGAGGCTGAAGATGATGACCGCCGCGGCGATCGGGCGCGTCAGGGGCACGACGAGATTGCGGAACGTACGCACCGTTCCCGCCCCGTCGACGCGAAACGCCTCGAAGAGCTCGTCGGGAAGCCCGTTGATGAAATTCCTGGTCAAGAGCACGGCGAAGGGCACCTGGAGCGCCGCGAGGGGGAGCAGCACCGACCAGTAGGTGTTGTACAGGTTGAGCTTCTGGTCTGTCGTGAACAACGGCGCGAGCAGGACGACCTCGGGCAGCGTGAGGCAGGCGAGAAGGATCCAGAAGTAGACCTCGCGCCCGAAGATGCGCAGCTTCGCGAAGCCGTACGAGGCGAGCATCGCGACGACATAGACGATAGCGATCACGCTGGCGGCGATGATGCCGCTGTTCACGAAGAAGCGCCAGAAGCCCGGCACGTCGACGACCGCCCGGAAGTTGGAGACCCCGGCCCCGGCGAGCGATCCCTGCACCATCACGACCAGCGGGAACAGGTACGGCAGCACGAGCAACGTCAGGACGACCTGGAGGACGACCTTCTTCCATCGAGACCGGACCTCGAACATCAGTGGTCCGCCCTGCGGTTGCGCCACAGCTGGAGGACGACCCCGAAGATGACGGCGATGACGAGCAGGATGACCGAGAGCGCGGCGCCGTACCCGACATGGTCCAGTTGGATGATCTGTTGGTAGATGTAGGTGCCCAGGAAGTTCGTCGCGTAGTCGGGGCCCGCCGAGGTAACGAGCCACGGAATGTCGAACGTCTTGAGCGCTCCGATGAGACCGAGGGTCGCGAGCGCGAAGGTCGTGCCCGCGACGTTCGGCCAGACGATCCTCGTGATCACGCGCAAGTTCCCCGCGCCGTCGAGGCGCGCCGCCTCGATGATCGCGTTGTCGATCTGGCTGAGGGCGGCGTAGTAGAGCACGAAGGTGAAGCCGGTGAACTCCCAGATCGTGATCGCCATGATCGCGGGCAGGGCGGTGCTCGTCTGGCCGATCCACGGCTGCTCGAGCACGCCGAGCCCGATGGCGTGCAACACCGAGTTCAGCTGGCCCGTCGGCGAGAACATCTCGCGGAAGACCGGTGCCATGATCGCCGGCGCGAGCACGACGGGGGTGAAGATGACCACCTTGTAGATCCCCGCCAGCTTGACCTTCGAGTGGAGAAGCACGGCGAAGAGCAGCCCGAGGAAGGTCTGGATCGTGAACGTGACGGCGAAAAAGATCAGCGTGTGCCACACCGCTCCCCAGAAGAGCGGGTCGTGCACGATCGCGCTGTAGTTCCCAGCGCCCACGTGCTCGGGGTTCGGGCTGATGCCGTCCCAGCTCCACGTCGAGATGAGGCCGGTATAGCCGATGCAGTAGTAGACGAGCCCGACGCAGAGCACGAGCGCAGGCATGATCCAGGGGATCCCTGACGCGATCTTCACGCCCCGGCGCCCGGAAGTGGCACCCGGCACGCCCGGCACCTTCGGGTGCCACGCGCGCGCCGGGCGCCACCGCCGGCCGGGGGAGGACGTCTGCGCACCCTTCGGGTTCCCTCCGGTTGCGACCTGTGGCACCGCGTCACCTCTTCCCGTGGGGAGCGCAGGAGGATCCCTGCGCTCCCCACGCTGCACGCCTACTACTTGAACTTCTCGCCGGCGGCGACCGCCGCCTTCTGCAGCGTGTCCGCTGCGGCCTGCGGCGACGCCGATCCGCTCGCCACCGACTGTGCCGCGGTGAGGATCGCATTTTGCACGTCGGCGCTCAAGAGCGACTCGCGCGGCTGGGTGACCGAGCCGACGCTCTTGATGAGGTTCTGGATCGCCCCCTGTTGCGCGGCGCGGTTCACGAGCTGGATTGCCCCGAAGTTCGGGTCGATCGAGCGGAGGGACGGCAGGTCGTCGAGCTGGTTGGCCACGTACTGCTGACCCTCGCTCGAGGTCGCCAGCCACTTCACGAAGTCCTCCGCCGCTGCGATGTTCTTCGAGCGGTTGTAGATCGCGAGGCCGTAGTCGGCGTCACCGTACAACGCGCTCGGGTGGCCACCGACGTTCGGGAACGCGATCGGGAGCGCCGTGAACGGCTTCGGGTTTGTCACACCCGCCGCCTGCATCGCGGACGTCATCCCTGCCGTCGTGACGTTCTGCATGTACCACGTGCCCATCATGATCATCGCGTACTTGCCCGTGAGGAACGCGTTGTTGGCGTCCGGGTACTGCTGGTATCCAAGCGATCCTGCCTGCATGACCCCGTTGCTGAACAGCTGCTTCCAGACGGTAAGTGCCTTCACGATTCCCGGGCTGCTCCACTTCGCCGTGCCCTTCGAGGCCTCGGTCCAGAGTCCCGGCTGGACCGAGTTCGTGATCGACTGGAGGGTGTCCTGGAGGAAGCCCTCGGTCGCGTTGCCCTGCACGAAGCAGCCCTCGCCGTGGGACGTGAACACCTTGCAGTCGCTCACCCACTGGCTCAACGTCTTAGGCGGCGTGAGCTTGTACTTCGCGAAGAGCTGCTGGTTGATCCAGAGCATTCCCGCGTACACCGAGCCGACCGACGCCGCGGTGAGCTTGCCGTTGTACGTGAGACCGCTCACGCCGCTCGGGGCAATCTTCGACTGCCAGTTTGCCCCGAGTGCCTGCTTCATGACCGGCGCCATGTTCGTCGCGAAGGAATTGAACTCCGTGACGTACGCACCAGGCTGCATCTCGAAGATGTCCGGTCCGGCTCCCGACACGAGGGCGGGGCGCAGGGCGGTGACCCAGTTCGCGATGGTGATGAGCTTGAACTTGACGGTGATGTGCGGATACACCTTGTGGAACTGCGCGATCTCGTCATTGGCGAGCGTCGAGTCGGTCGGGGTCCACCCCCACCAGTTGATGGTCCCTGAAGCGCTCGAGGCGCGCCTCGCGTGCGCTGCGCCCGCCTTCACCGACGCCCCAGCGTTGACCTGGGCTGCCATCGGCAGGGCGATGCACGCCGAAGCTAGCAATGCGAGTGGCCGCAACCTGCGCAGCCTTACGTGGTGACGCATGTGATTCCTCCCTTTGGTGATGATGTGCCGCAGAACAGGTGCAGGACCGGTCAGCCCGCCGCCAGGAACCTCGCGAGAGGCTCGCGCACCGTGCAGTTCTCGAACGCGAAGCAATCCGCGAACGCGAGCAGGGCGTCGTCGTCGAGGCCGGCGAGCAGTCGTGCGTACTCGCCGACGAGCGGCTGCGCGCAGAGGATGTTGAGAAGCAGAGTGCGCACCCAGTCGCGCCGACCCCACGGGTACGGGTCGAAGCCGGGGAACTCCCTTGCGACGAGCTGCTGGACGGGTTCGGTGACCTCGGCCACCCCAATCCCGGTGCTCCCCCAATGGTCGGCACCGAGCCGGTCCTTCTTGGCCATGAACTCGGCGAAGTGGCGTGCGTAGGTCGAGTCGGGACGGATGTGGACGAGCCCCTGACGGCCCACGTCCTTGTACGTCCAGATTGCCCAGCCCGCGTTGTGGCGACGGTAGATCTCGAGCTGGTCCTGTAGGACCTGGTAGCGCTGCGCGTCGCGCGCGGCGTCCCCGGTGTAGATCGGCCCGAACTCCCCCACCCAGATCGGCGTTCCGGTCTTTCGGCAGTACTCGGTCCGCTGGAGGAACTTCTTCTCGACGGCATCGCGGTCGAAATGGACTCCGTCGGTCTCCCCCGGGTACGCCCCGCCCCGACCGAGGCCGGCGGCGACATAGTCGTGGCAGGTGTAGACGGTGTTCTCGTACGGCTCCGCGAACACGTCGAACTCGGTCGAGTACGTGTTGCCGTCGACGAAGAGCACGTGCGCGGGATCGACGGCGCGGATCGCTGCAAACAGGCGGTCGTAGAAGGGCCCGATGACCTCCCGGCTCTCGTCGGCAGGCTCGTTCATCGGGTTGTATCCCGCGACCCACACCTCGTCCTTGTAGCGATCGGCGATCGCCTCCCAGAGGTTGACGACGCGGTCCTGGAAGTGACGCTGGCCCCAGAAGGCGGCGATGTGCGTCGCGTTGTCCGAGTGCCAGTGGTGGTTCTGGCTGCCTGGCACTGCGTGCAGGTCGACGACCGTGTACATGCCGCGACTCGCAAGAAGCGAGATCGCCCGGTCGAGGTGGGCGAAGCCCTCCTCCCGGATCGTGAGGGGACGACCATCGTCTTCGAAGTGCCGGTAGTTCACGGGAATCCGGACCGAGTTCAGCCCGAGCAGGGCGAGGAAGTCCGCGTCAGCGCCGGCGAAGAAGACGTCGAGGAGCCGGTCGAAGAACATCTCGTAGCGATCACCGCCGATTGCCCGGCGTACGGCGTCACGCATCATCGACTCGTTCGCCGCGTAGCCGGTGATGAAGTTCTCCATGTTCATCCAGCCACCGAGACAGACGCCGCGCAGCCGGACAGGCGAGCCTGCGCCGTCGACGATGTCGGTGCCACAGACCCGGAGGTGCCGGCGTGTGCCTTCAGGCACGGTCTCCTCCTCCCCCCTTGGAAGAGTTGCGAAAGGTTTCGGACTGCGATCATCCGCATTTATCCGTCACTTGGTGGCCGCTACTGTACCGACAGACGGCGACACTCGTCAACAACATTTCGCCCACTTTCGCTACCGCTACCGCAGACGCGCGTGACGGGCGGAGGATCCAGCGCGCCCTACGCATCGATCTGGCGCACGCGGCCTGGTGAGATTCGGGCGATGCAGCCACTTTGCTCCACTCGCGCTCCTGCCCTGCTGATCGAAACAGTTGCGCTACGCTTGCCGCCGTCAGGCGCCGCCGCTGCCCGACCGGGACGTCCGAAGCAGACGAGAACGAGGTGCGCGATGGTCGCGAGACGACGGACGGTGCGGACCGAACGGGTCACCGCCGCGCAGATCGCCGCCGAGAGCGGCGTGTCGGTCTCGACGGTCTCCAAGGTCCTGAACGGGCGCCACGACGTCTCGGCTGGCACCCGGCGACGCATCGAGGAGCTCATCCGCCAGCACGGCTACCAGCCGCGGACCGGGCGGAACGAGGACCGTCCCGCGCTCGTCGACCTCGTCTTCGACCACATCAACACCGAGTGGGCGACCGAGATCATCCGCGGCGCGGTCGCCGCCGCTCAGGCCGAGGGGCTCGCAGTCGTGCTCACCTCGCTCTCGGACGGTGACGAGCGCGAGCACTGGCTGCGCGACCTCCGGACCCGCGGGACCCGGGGTGTCATCATGATGGTGCCGCAGCTGGAGCCGCGCACCCGCGCTGAGCTGCGCGAGCTCGCGCTCCCGCTCATCGCGGTCGACCCGCACGGGGACCCCGACCCCGACGTGGTCACGGTCGGTGCGACGAACTGGTCCGGTGGCCTCGCGGCAACGCGGCACCTCGTCGAGCTCGGCCACCGGCGGATCGCGGTGATCGGGGGCCACCGGGACATGATGTGCAGCCGCGCGCGGGTCGACGGGCACCGTGCCGCCCTCGAGACCGCGGGCATCCCGATCGACCCGGCCCTGGTGCGCTGGGCGAACTTCGAAGTCGAGGGCGGCCTTGCCGCTGCGACGGAGCTGCTGGCGCTCCCGGACCTTCCGACTGCGATCTTCGCCGGCAACGACCTCCAGGCGCTCGGCGTGCTCGAGGCGGCGCGGCTACGGGGTCTGAGGATCCCGGACGACTTGAGCATCGTCGGCTTCGACGACCTGCTCATCAGCAGGTGGACGTCGCCTCCGATGACCACGGTGCACCAGCCGCTCGGCGAGATGGTGAGCACCGCCGTCCAGCTGGTCCTCGCGCTCGGGCGGGGAGAGGCGGCGCCGCACCACGGGATCGAGCTCGCGACGAGCCTCGTCGTGCGTGAGAGCACCGGCCCACCGCGGCGGGCACGCTGAGGGCACGACCGAGCGCTCGGCGACCACCGGCCTCGCCCCGGCCGCGGCACCGCCCGCGCCGCGGCCGGACCGGTCCCCGACGGTGCTCGTCCTCACCCGGTCGCGACCGTCGCGGAGTCGACACCGGATCGTGCCTCGTGAGCTCCCGTGACGTCGACGTCGTACAGGCCCCTGGCTTCCGCCGTCGCGCGGTCGTCTCCGGGCACGCCGGAGATCGCGGCGGTCGTGACGAACAGCGTGTCGAGCCCCGGCCCGTCCGAGCCGTCGACGAGCAGCACCGGATCGTGCGGCGTGCCGGTGTCGGCGTCGTATCGGTAGGCGAGGATGCGCCGCGTTGGCATGTCCGTGAAGTACATCGTGCGGCCGTCGAGACCGAAACAGATGCTGTTCGCGCAAGAGATGTCCGCGATCACCTTCCGCGCGCTCCGGTCCGTGTCGAGCATGTGGTCGGCGGACACGGCTCCGGGCCGAGCTGGCCTCCGCGATCTTCGACTACATCGAGGCCTTCTACAACCCGAGGAGACGCCACTGCTCGATCGGCTACCTCAGCCCCGTCGAGCTCGAACCCCGCTTCACCCCCGCCGAAGCCGCAGCACGGTCACCACATCCAACCTGTCCAGAGAACGGGTGGCAGCTCATGGATGGTCTGCGGGTCCGAGAGGCCCTGCGGGCATACGATCGGGAGCTCGCCGGCACCCTGGAGCAGGAGACCGAAGTCCTTCACCGTCGTGATCGTCACTGTACGGGTCGCGTCGTCTGCGGCGAGCGCGTAGTCGATCGGCGGCGCGAAGCTCAGCCACGGCGAGATCGTCTTCGGGTTCTTGATGCACGCCGGGTCCTTCGCGACATCGGTCGCCGTGAGCGTGGAGCCGTCGTCTCTGGTGACTCCCTTGCGCAAGGTGAAGCTGATGTTGTTCGGCGACGTGGCCCAGGACTGCGCGAGCTCGGAGACGCGCCTACCGCTCGAGCTGCGTGCGAGCAAGGTGTCGTAGCCGAACGCGTAGATCTGTCGCGCCGTGCCTTCAGTCGACTGGTACGGGTCGATGTCGCCCGCGCCGGACGAGATCGTGGGCGAGAACGTCCCGACGTTCACGTAGCTCGTCCTGGCGTGTTGCGTCGTCGCGGCCCCGGCGTTGCCCACGACGACGAGCCCGCCGAGCAGCGCGCAGGCGCCGATGGCGGATGCGGCCTTCGTCAAGATCGTGAAATACCCCCCAAGGGTGCGGCGACAGGTCGGTTGCTGAGTTGCACGAGGCGGAACTCGCGAGGAGGGGACGGCTGAAGCGCACCCGTCGTCCCCTCCGCGGTCACGGCGCGAGTGAGCGGAAGGCGTCCTCGGCCAGGTGGTAGCCGCGCACGAGCCGGTCGAACACGGCGTCAAGCGACGGGTCGCCGACGGCGACGTCCGGATGCTCGGCGCGCCACGCGGCGATCCGCCGTGCGCCCTCGGCGAAGTGCACCTTCGGCGCGAACTCGGGCACGTACGAGCGGATCTTCGAGTTGTCGAGGAGGACGCTGTACTGCAGATCGCCCTCGATCAGCTCGCTCCAGAACCAGTCAGGCGCACCGGCTCGCAGCAGGTCGGTCGGCACGTGCACGATGCGCGGCACGACACCGATCGCCGCCGCGACCATCGTGTAGAGCTGGTTCCAGGAGTACAAGAAGTCGGACGTGATGTGGAACGCCTCGCCCCGGGTCTGAGGATTCCCGAGGAGTCCCACGAGACCGAGCGCGAAGTCCTCGGCGTGCGTGACCGTCCAGAGCGAGGTCCCGTCGCCGTGGACGACCACCTCGTCGCCGCGCCTCATCCGGTCGATCACCGTCCAGTCTCCGGGGATCGGGGGGTGGGCATCGTCGTAGGTGTGCGACGGGCGCACCACGGTGACCGGGAAGCCGCGGGTCGCGTACGCCTCGGAGAGCACGTCCTCCGCGGCGATCTTCTCCGTCGCGTAGGTCGACGTCGGGCTCGATCGCGCGGTCGACTCGAGATAGGGCACGCGCCGCGGCGGCTTCTGGTAGAGCGCGGCGGTGCTGATGTGCACGTAGTGCTCGGTACGCTCCACGAACAGCTCGATCGCGCGCTCCGCCTGGTCGGGGCGGAACGAGATGAAGTTCACGACCGCGTCGAAGTGCCGGCCGCGGATCGCCCGCTCGACCGACTCCGCCTCGACGAAGTCCGCCTCGAGCACCTCGACACCTCCGGGCAGCGGTCGCCGGGCGACGGTGCGGTTCCGGTTGAGCACCGCGACGTCGTGCCCGACCGCGACCGACCGCTTGACGCACGACCAGCTGATGGTGCCGGTGCCGCCGACGTAGAGAATCCTGAGTGGCGCCATAGGTGTCGCCTCCTGTTCTTGGGCGGGTGCGCTACTCGCCGCGGATCCTGCCGGCGAACCAGTCTTCGAACCCGTTCTCGACCACGCAGATGAGCAGGTCCTCACGGCGCAACCCGCATCCCTCCATTCGCTCGGCGATGTTGCGGAACAGGCGGGACTTCGCGTCGACCGGGTACTTGTGCACCATCGTCACGTGGATGTAGGTGACGGAGCGTCTCTCGACGTTGTTGTAGCTCGGGTCGGCGACGAGCTCGCCCGAGTCGTGCGGACGGAAGATCTGGAACTTGTCCGCCTCCGGAACCTGGAGATCGCTGTCCAGGAACGCTTGGTGCATCGCGTCGCTGATCTCGTCCTTCTTCGACATGAGCGAGCGATCGAGGTCGATCTGGACCAATGGCACGATCAGGCTCCTTCGGTGGTCATGGGCGTGTTCGCTTCGCCCGGCGGCGCCGTGCTCGAGCGCACGACGAGGCTGGTCGCGAGCTCGACGCGCGCGCTCATGCCCGTGCCGACGGGCGCGAGCAGGCTCCGCACCGCGAGGCTCGCCATCTCGTCCAGCGGCTGGTGCATGGTCGTGAGCGGCGGCGGCGCGTACGCCGCCATCGGGACGTCGTCGAACCCGATCACGCTGAGATCGTCGGGCAGGCGCAGATGGTGCCGTCGCGCCGCCTCGTAGACGCCCATCGCCTGCAGGTCGCTCGCTGCGAATATCGCCGTCGGTCGCTCGGGCAGCTCGAGCATCGCGGACGCCGCGGCGAGCGCGGACTCGTAGTGGAAGTCTCCGACGGCGATGAGCGCCGGGTCGAGCGGAACGCCCGCCCGCCGCAGAGCCGTGCGGTAGCCGTCGAGGCGTGCCTGGCTGCACTGCACGCTCGGCCGACCGGTGATCGTGCCGATGCGGCGGTGCCCGAGCTCGAGAAGGTGCTCGGTCGCCCGAAGGCCACCGGCCCAGTTGGCTGCGCCGACCGAGGGGATGCGCGGGTCGGAGTCCGAGACGGGTTCGACCGCGACCATCGGGATCTTGAGCGCGGCAAGCCGATCTCGGTGCTCGGGTGCGAGCTCGGTGAGCACGAGCACCACGCCGTCGGTCCTGCTCGACGCGAGGCTCGTCCACCAGTTCCTCTCGGCGGCGTCGCCGCGCACCGCGGACACGGCGATCCGGCTACCGAGGGCGAGCGCGGCCTCCTCTGCTCCGCGCACGATCTCCGTCGCCCACTCGCTGAGCTCGGTGAACACGAGGTCGATCACGCCGGCACGGCGTGTCTTGCGCGGCTGGGGGGCGTAACCGAACTCGGCGAGCATCCGCTCGATCCGGTCGCGGGTCTCCCGGGCCACGTCGGCACGCCCGTTGAGGACCTTGGATACCGTCGGGATCGACACGCCCGCCGCGGCAGCCACCTCGGCCATCGTCACCCGGTTGTTGACCTCGACCACGAGCCCCCCTCGCCGGTGCCGGATCCCACCCCGATCGCGGACCCGCTTCGACATTTCGGTGTCTTGCTGCCCCGCATTTCGGCCCGACGCGGTACCGTAACGAAGCGCACGCCGGCCGTCAAGGGTGGAGCGCGCATGCTCGACACCGTCCACTGTCGTGGTCCTACGCTGCAGAAGCCGTCATATTGCTCTGGCTCAACCCTGATCGCGGCCGCTGCAGTTGACGGCGAGCGAGGCTCGCCCATAGCGTGCATCCGCACGTCCGCGTCGACGCAACTGTCGAAACTTTCGAATCCCCTGGGGAGGCATGGCCGGATCGAAGCTCAGCCCGTTGCGCGTCGCGGGATCGACCTTCATCAACGGCGACGGCGAGTCCGTGGTCCTGCGAGGGGCGGCGCTCGGCGGCTGGCTCAACATGGAGAACTTCATCACCGGGTACTCCGCGAACGAGAGCCTCATGCGCCACGAGATGCGCGCGGTGCTCGGCACGGAGCGCTACGAGCGCTTCTTCGAGCGCCTGCTCACGGCCTTCTTCGGCGAGCATGACGCGTCCTTCCTCGGGTCGATCGGATTGAACTCGGTGCGCATCCCGGTCAACTACCGCCACCTCGAGGACGACAGCCGACCCTTCGTCGTGAAGGAGGACGGCTTCCGCCACCTCGACCGGGCGATCGAGCTCTGTGCCGCGCAGGGCATCTACTCGGTGATCGACCTCCACGCGCTCCCCGGGTACCAGAACCACCACTGGCACTGCGACAATCCGACCCATGTCGCGTCCCTCTGGGAGCACCCCCACTTCCAGGACCGCACGGTCCACATTTGGGAGGCGATCGCGGACCGCTACAAGGGGAACCCGGCGGTCGCCGGCTACAATCCGATGAACGAGCCCGCCGACGAGAGCCGTGCCGTGATCGGCCCGTTCTACGAGCGCCTGATCGGCGCCATCCGCGCGGTGGACCCCGACCACGTCCTGTTCCTCGACGGCAACACCTACTCGACCGAGTTCGACATCTTCGGCGAGCCCACGGACAACACCGTCTACGTCTGCCACGACTACGTCGCGGCCGGTCTCGGCTACGGCGGCTCGTACCCCGGCTACACGAGGGGGGTCTGGCACGACCGGGAGAGCGCCGAGGAGAAGTTCCTGCTGCGCACGGAGTTCTCACGCAAGACGGGCACCCCGGTCTGGGTCGGCGAGTTCGGCCCGACCTACACGCGTGACGTCGAGACGAACCGCCAGCGCCAGCAGATCCTCGAGGACCAGCTCGACCTCTACGGGCACCACCGCGCGAGCTGGTGCCTGTGGACCTACAAGGACATCGGTCGCCAGGGCCTCGTGTCGCTCCGCGCCGACACCCCCTACCGTCATCTCGTAGACGCGTTCGTCGCGAAGAAGGAGCGCCTCGCGGCGGACGCATGGGGAAGCGACGCCGAGGGGCCGGTGGAGGTGAGCCGACCCGTCCAGGACCTCGTCGCGAACGAGATCCCCGGTTTCGACCCCTACCCCTGGGGGCGCTGGGACTGGGTCCGGACGCTGCTATTGACGATCACGGTCGCCCAGCCTCTCGTCGGGGAGTACGCGAAGCTGTTCGCGGGCCTCGGCGACGACGAGCTCGACGCCCTCGCGGACTCGTTCGCGTTCTCCTCGTGCGAGGTACGCGAGCCGCTGCGGAGCCAGCTCGCCGCCGCCTGCTCGTGACGAGGCAGAAAGGACAAGGGCGGTGACAATGGAGACGCGACCGCTCGGGCGCACGGGGCTGTCGGTGACCCCGCTGTGCGTGGGGACGAGCGCGCTCGGCTCGATGCCACAGCTCTACGGGTACGCGGTCGACGGTGAGCGCGCCAACGCGACCCTGCTCGCCGCGTTCGCCGGCCCGATCAACTTCATCGACACGTCGAACAGCTACGCGGACGGCGAGTCGGAGCGGCGGATCGGAACGGTGCTCCGCGAGCTCGGCGGTCTGCCGGACGGCTACGTGCTCGCTACCAAGGTCGATCCGGGCAGCGCGGGCGGTCGGCTCGACTTCTCCGGCGCCCGCGCCCGCCGCTCGGTCACCGAGAGCTGTCAACGGCTCGGACTCGACCGGCTTCAGGTTCTCTACCTGCACGACCCCGAGCGGATCAGCTTCGAAGAGGCGATGGCGCCCGACGGTCCCGTCGCTGCGATGCGCGCCCTCAAGGACGAAGGCGTGGTCGCGCACCTCGGCGTCGCCGGCGGGCCGACCCACCTGCTCCGCCGATTCGTCGAGACCGGCTACTTCGAGGCCATCGTCTCGCACAACCGATGCACGCTGATGGATCGCTCGGCACTGGGCCTGTTCGAGCAGTGCGCGCACGCCGGCGTGGCGGCCGTGAACGGCGCGCCGTTCGGCGGCGGGATGCTCGCGAAGGGTCCGGACGCCCAGCCGAAGTACGCGTACCGCGACACCCCGGACGAGATCCGCCGACGCGCACGGGCGATGCAGGACGCCTGCGAGCGCCACGGCGTGCCGCTCTCCGCAGCGGCGCTGCAGTTCTCGCTCCGCCAGCCACACGTCACTGCGACGATCGTCGGCGTCACCCGCCCCGAGCGCGTCGCCGAGACTCTCGAGCAGAGCGAGCTCGCCATTCCCGAGGTGCTCTGGTCCGAGCTCGAAGAGCTCGCCGCACCGCCCGAACTGTGGCTCGGCTGAGGGGAGCCCTCGTGACGACCACCGCAACCGCCGCCGTTCTCGTCGAGCCGGGACGGCCGCTCGAGATCGGCCAGATCGAGCTCGACGAGCCGCGCACCGGCGAGGTCCTCGTGCGGGTCGAGGCCGCCGGCGTCTGCCACAGCGACTACCACTACCTGAACGGCGACCTGCGCTGCCCGCTTCCCGCCGTGCTCGGCCACGAGGGTGCCGGCGTCGTCGAAGGGGTTGGGCCCGGCGTCGCGCACGTCGCTCCAGGCGACGCCGTGTCCCTGCTCTGGAGACCGCGCTGCGGAGAGTGCCGGCCCTGCCTCTCGGGGCACTCCGAGCGCTGCGTGCTCGGTCGCGTCGAAGCAGCGTCCGGAGGGCTGCTCGACGGCACCTCACGCCTCAGCTTCAAGGGTGCGCCCGCATATCACTTCCTCGGCGTCTCCTGCTTCGCGGAGCGGTGCGTGGTCCCAGAGCGATCGGTGGTGCCGATCCCGGACGGGATCCCCTTCGCAGTCGCGGCGATCGCCGGTTGTGCCGTGATCACCGGCGTCGGCGCCGTGCTCAACACGCTCGGCGACGTCACGGGGCGGGGCGTCGCCGTCTTCGGTGCCGGCGGCGTCGGGTGCTCGGCGGTTATGGCCGCCGCGACCGCCGGGGCGTTCCCCGTCATCGCCGTCGACAAGAGCGAGCAGGCGCTCGCGCTCGCGACGGCGCTCGGGGCGACGCACACCGTCCTCGCCGACGGCGACACGGACGCCGCGATCCGTCGCGTCTGCCCGGACGGCACCGACGCGGCGGTCGAAGCGGTCGGGCGTCCCGAGACGATGCGCGCCGCCTTCAGCGCGCTGCGCCCGGGCGGTACGCTCGTCGCCGTCGGCCTGGCGGCGCTCGGCGAGAACTTCTCCCTCCCGACGAACGAGCTCGTCCAGCAGGAGAAGCGAGTCGTCGGCAGCCTCTACGGCTCCGCGAGTCCTCCCCTCGAGCTGCCGCGCGTCTTCTCCCTATACCGCTCCAGCCGCATGCCGCTCGAGAGGCTGCTGGGCGCCACCCACTCGCTGTCCGCGGTGAACGAGGCCTACGCCGAGCTCCTCGCCGGCGCTCCCGGGCGCGCCGTCATCGTTCCCGGGAGCTGAGTGGCGGCGCGGCCGGGCTCGCCGGCGCAACACGACCCGACCGATGCCGGCCTGACGGGGCGCGAGCGCTTCGCCCGCTACCCGAGCCTCGAGGGCCGCAACGTCGTCGTCACCGGGGGCGCGACCGGGATCGGAGCTGCGCTCGTCGCCCATTTCGCGGCACAGGGTGCAGCCGTCGCGTTCGTCGACGTCGCCGAGGACGAGAGCAGGGCACTCGCGGCACGCCTCGCGGCCGAGGGGCACCGCGAACCGCTCGCGATCACCTGCGACGTCCGCGACACCGGAGCGCTGCGCGTCGCGCTCGACCACGCCGCCGACACGCTCGGCCCCGCCTCGGTGCTCGTGAACAACGCCGCCAGTGACCGGCGGACGAGGAGCACGGAGCTCGCGCCCGAGGAATGGGACGACCTGCTCGCCGTCAACCTCCGCCCGCACTTCTTCGCGATCCAGGCGGTCGCCCCGCACATGGCCGCGCTCGGAGGCGGCTCGATCGTCAACCTCGGCTCCATCAGCGCCCACGCGGACTTCGTCGACCTCGCCGGCTACATCGCGTCGAAGGCAGGTATCGAGGGGCTGACGCGGACCATGGCCCGCGAGCTCGGGCCGGCGAACATCCGCGTCAACTGCGTCATCCCTGGCTGGGTGATGACCGAGCGGCAGCGCCGCGGCGTGATCACGCCCGAGGATCTCGCCGCTCTCGACGCCAAGCAGTGCTTGAAGCTACGCCTGGAGCCGGCGGACGTCGCGCGGCTCGTGCTCTGGCTCGCGGCCGACGACAGCCGCGCCGCCACCGGCCAGCGCTGGGTGATCGACGGCGGCTGGATGTGACGGCCGCCGGGGGACGGCGAGCGTCGAGCGCGCGCCGCCGGCATGCATGAGAACGAGGAGGCACGCGATGTCCGAGCCTGTCGGCCCCAGGGCCTTCCGCCGCAGCCAGTCGTGGTTCGGTGCGACCGGGCGCTCGGGCATGCTCTACCGGTCCTGGACGCGAAACCACGGCTACGGACCCCGTGTGTTCGACGGCAGGCCGGTGATCGGGATCGCGAGCACGTGGTCGGAGCTCGCGCCGTGCAACGCGCACCTGCACCGCGTCGCCGAGGCCGTGTAGCGAGGCGTCTGGCAGTCCGGCGGCTTTCCTCTCGAGTTCCCGGTTGTCGCCACCGGGGAGACGCTCATGCGCCCGACCGCGATGCTCTACAGGAACCTGATCGCCATGGTCGCCGAGGAGCTCATCCGCGCCAACCCCCTCGACGGGGTGGTACTGCTCTCAGGCTGGATCCACGCGCCCGCCCCTTGAGCGTTCGTCGTCCGGCGAGAATGCCTTGATGGCACTGCAAAGTCGGGCGGAGACCGCCGCCGGGGCGTGACGGACCAACGCCTCCTGCGATTCTGTCGTTGTCAGCGCATCGGTGGTCGTCTGCGGCTGCGCCGGCCCGCTGGTGGTCACTCAGGTGACGAGTGGCAGGGCGCGAAGAGCCCCGAGCGCACCGAGGAACCGCGCCGCCCAGGGCCAATGCTTTGGAAGCCGGAGGGTGAGTCGACCGGAGCGGTTGACGAGTCGGCCGGGCAGTGCGAACAGCTGCCGGCGAAGCGTCCTGGCGACGGTGAGCACGCCGTCGTTGCCGATCCCGCCGAGGAGACTCGTCCAGCGGCAGGCCGGAGTTCCGCAGCTCGTAGGCATTTTCGAGGGTGCGTTGTGACGTCGCCCCTGGTCACGGTGTTCTGAGGGCGTCGAAGAGCCGAACGGTGTAGGCACACGA
>JAJZBW010000241.1 GCA_021798745.1 Actinomycetes bacterium | reverse complement strand
GGCACGGCGCGCGGCGCGCCCGGGGCCGCCACGACCGAGACGACCGCGGGGAGCGGGGCCCGCACGCGCTCCCGGAACGCGCCGTTCCGCCTCGTGACCTCGACCTCCCCGGCGCTCACCGTCACGGCCTCGGCCTCCGTGGCGAGCGACAGACCTGCGAGCTCGGCGAGCTGGGGCACGACCTGCGCGGTCGCGCCGTCGAGGGTCGTCCGGCCGCCGAGCACGAGGTCGGGTCGCTCACGGGCGACGAGCGACGCGAACGCGCGGGCGGTCGCGAGGGTGTCGGCACCCGCGAACATCGGGTCGACGAGGTGGATCCCGCGCGACGCGCCGCGGGCGCACGCGTCCTCGAGCACCTCGCGCGCCTGGGGCGGCCCCATCGTCGCGGCGACGACCTCGCCCGTGGGGCCGGCGATCTCGACGGCGACCTCGAGCGCGTGCCCGTCGAGCGGGTTGAGGAGCGACGCGACCCCCTCTCGTGCGATGCGGTTGAGCTGGGGGAGGAAGCTCACGGAGCCCGGTGCCGGTACCTGCTTCACGAGGACGAGGATCTTCACGCGGCGCTCCTTGGGGCTCTCGGTCGGGGGACGGGTGGACGGGAGGGCTCGCCCGCGCGTGCCGCGCTCATCGCGACGACCCCTCCGCGGCCGGCTCCGGGGACCCGGCCGCGACGATCTGCACCTCGACCGGCGCTCCTCCGGGAAGGGAGGCGACGCCGACCGCGACCCGGCTCGGCGCGGACCGCTCGCCGCACAGGGAGGCGAGCGCAAAGGTGGCCCCGTCTGCCACGGCGGAGTGCCCGGTGAAGTCGGGCGTCGCGGCGACGTACACCGTGACGTGGACCACTCGCTCCACCCGGTGGAGGCCGCCGAGAGCGTCCGCGATCGCGGCGAGCGCGTTCGCGGCGGCGAGGGATGCTGCTGCACGCGCCGACTCGAGGTCCACGTCCTCGCCGACCCGCCCGCTGGCGACGAGCCGGCCGTCACGGCGAGGTGTCATCCCGGCCGACCACACGAGCCCGCCCGCCGAGGCCGCGGGTCGGTAGTCGCCCCGGGGAGCGGGCGACGGGGGGAGCGCGCGGGGAGGCGCGTCGGCCCCGGAAGGGCGCCGGGCGTCAGGACCCCTGCGCATGACCGTCCTGACGTGAGTCGGAGCCGCCGTAAAGGGCACCGTCGCGCACCTCGACGACCTGGGCTCCACCGCCTCCCGCCCACGCGCCGACGGTGACCGCGGGGAGCCCGTCCGCGACGAGGGAGGCCACCACCTCCTCGCCGAGTCGTGACTCGCACGAGAGGCGCAGGGGGGACTCGATCGCGTTCGCGTCGCTCCCGGGGGCGACCGAGAAGCGGGGCGCGTCGACCGCCTCCTGCGGCTCGAGGCCGTGGTCGAGCAGGTGCGAGAGGAGCTGGACGTTCCACTGCACCTGGCCGTCGCCGCCCGGGGTGCCGCCCGCGGCGCGCAGCGACCCGTCGGGGGCGGTCGCGATCCACGCGGCGAGCGTGCTCATGGGCCGCCGGCGCGGCGCGAGCGCGTTGGGATGTCCGTCGAGGAGGTAGGCGCCACGGGCGAGCCGGTTGTTCATGAGCACGCCGGTGCCCGGGACCGTGATGCCCGAGCCGAACGTGAACGCGTTCGAGTGGATGAAGCTCACCGCGTTGTGGTCGGCGTCCACGACGACGAACGAGGTCGTGTCCCCGCCGCGGTGCACGGGCGCGACGAGGGGGCGCCCGGCGAGGCCGGCGCGGGCCGAGGCGACGGCCTCGCCGGAGAGGAGCGACCGCCAGGCGTCCTGGTCGCTCCCGACGACCGAGAAGCGGTCCGCGAAGGACCGTGCCGCGGCGCGTGCCATCGTCGCGACCGCGTCCGCTCCGAGGAGAGCCGAGCCCGCGAGCGCGGAGCCGCAGAGGCCGAGCTGCTGGGCGATCATGTAGCCGGGCGACGGGGGAAGCGTCGAGTGGACGTCGTGGCCCGCGTACCTTGTGGTGACAGGCTCGCACACGAGCGCTCGCTGGTCTGCCCACTCCTCGCCCGAGAGAGGCGTGCCGAGCGAGCGGAGCGCGGAGACGAGCCGCTCCGCGAGCGCTCCGCGGTAGAAGCCGTCGGGGTCGGACCCGATCGCGTCGATCGTCGCGGCGAGGTCCTCTTGCACGAGGAGCTCTGCCTCGCGCGCGACGCGACCGCCTCGCGCGAACACCGAGGCGCTCCCGGGGTCCGCGAGGAGCATCGAGGAGCAGCCGGCGAGGTCGACGGCGTTCCTCCTGCTCACGGTCGTGCCCCGGCGAGCGAGGGCCGCTGCGGGAGCGAACAGCTCCGCGAGCGGACGCGACGCGCCGAGCTCGCCCAGGGCGGCGACCGCAGAGACCGCACCCGGCACCGCGATCGAGAACGGGCCGGTGAGGGGCACGGAGGCGACGCCGCGTGCGGCGAAGAACGCGAGGTCCGCCCCGTCGGGGCCGTGCCCGCTCCCGTGGATGGCGCGTACCGAGCCGCTCCCCCCGTCGCGGACGAGCGCGAACGCGTCGCCGCCGACGCCGCACTGGGCGGGGATGGCGACCCATGTCACGGCGGCCATCGCGAGGGCGGCGTCGATCGCGTTCCCGCCCTCCTCGAGGACCCGGGCCCCCACGGCAGTCGCGGCGGGATGGGCGCTCGCGACCATCGAGCGGGCAGCGATCGCGCTCGCGCGCCGCGGAGCCGCGCCGCGCCAGCGGCTCTGCTCTGCGGGAGCACCCCGGAGGATCTCGTCTGCTGGAATCGTCGCCTCCCCGGATCGGAGCGGGCCCCGATGCGCGGCGCCACCCGGGAAGTCTCCGCGTCGCGCCGTCGACGCGCCAATGGTCGAGGTGCACGAAACCGGGCCGCGATCTTCGACGTAGTGACGAAGCCCCGGTCGCGCGCCCGGCTAGGGACGAGGGTCGTCCTCCCGCGTGAGGTCGTGCTGCCCGCGGAACGAGGTGGCTCCGAGCAGGACGACGACGCCGAGCGGGACGAGCTGGAAGGCGGGGGCGGCGAGCGGCGCGTGGATCGCGGCGAGCGCCCCGAGGCACGCACCGCCGACGAGAGCGAGCAGGACGGCGACGCTTCGCGCGTAGCTCCGGAACGGGTCGCGCCGCGCGACCGAGCCGAGCACCGTCGTGAGGGTTCCGGTGAGGTAGGTGGTCGAGAGGCCACCGACCCCGAAGCGGAGCACCGCGGCGCTCTGGATCCCGAGGGCGACCGCGTTCAGGGCGAGGAGGATCGAGGTGACGCCCGTCGCGGGGTGCCCGCCGCTCGCCTCCCAGCCGGCCGCGAAGGCGGCGAGCACGACGAGCTCGACCGCGAGCGTCGTGGTGACCCGGCGAGGCCAGACCTCGTCGGAGCCCGAGCCCTCCGGCACGTGCCCCGCGACGTGCGCTCCGACGAACCCCCCGGCGACGTACGCGACGAACGCGACTCCCGTGTGGATCGCGAGCGTCGCGCTCGCGCGCCCGACGGCGACGCCGAGCAGGACCATGTTCCCGGTCATCACGCTCGTGAAGACTCCGCCGAGCCGCGTGAAGCCGATCGCGTCGGTCACGCCGGTCACGAGCGTGAGCAGGACGACGAGCAGCGCGCGGAGCCGCACCGGAGAGGCCGGGGACCGTCCCCGCCGGGAGGCGAGGCGCGCCGGAGGGGACGGCGCAGTCGTAGGGCTGCCGATGCTCACCGGGGCATGGTCTCCGGGGGGAGGCGCCGTGGGCAATGCGCACCCTGCACAAAACTACGCGGCAGTGTTGGTCGGGCTGCACCCTCGCACGCGCCCGGCCCGCGCGGGGGGCTCGAGGTCGCGTCCCGGGCGCGGCGGCGGGGTGGGCGTCCGG
>JAJZBW010000240.1 GCA_021798745.1 Actinomycetes bacterium | reverse complement strand
GCAGCAAGGCCGTCGGCCGCCGTCTTCACCCGCGCCTCGTCGACGTCGTTCAGGACGACCCGGGCCCCCTGCGCCGCCAGATGCCGCGCGATGCCCTGGCCGATCCCCTGGCCGCTTCCCGTGACGATTGCCACCCTGCCTGCAACACCCATGCCGCTCACCTCTCTCTCCCCGGGAAGCGCTCCCGGTCCGTCGCTCACCGCCCCGTGAAGTGCGGCTCTCTCTTCTCGACGAAGGCCCGCATCCCTTCCTCGCGGTCCTTCGTGCCCCGCAGGAACGCGTGGCACTGGCTCTCGAAGTCGAGGCCGGTCTGCATGTCGCTCGAGAGCGCAACGTGCACTGACCGCTTGATGCACGCGATCGACAGCGGCGCCCGGGTCGCGATCAGCTCGGCGAGGCGGTCCGCCTCGTCGAGCAACGTGCCCTCCGGGACGACGCGGTTGACGAGGCCGATGCGCAGGGCGGCGTCCGCGTCCATCCGCTCGCCGGTGAACATGAGCTCCATCGCCACGCCGGGCCCGACAAGACGGGTAAGGCGCTGGGTGCCCCCCGCCCCCGGCATGCTGCCGACCTTCGCCTCGGGAAGGCCGAAGCGCGCCGTCGTGTCGGCGACCCGCAGGTCGCACGCGAGTGCGAGCTCGAAGCCACCGCCCAGCACGTAGCCGGCGAGCGCGGCGACGACCGGCTTCGTCATCCGCTCGATGTCGGCCAGCAAGCCGCGGATCACCTCACCGAGGGGGTCCCGGCCGCCTCCCGCGTCGTACTCGGCGACGCGCCCCTTCACGTCGGCGCCGACCGAGAAGGCACGGGGCTGGCCGGCAAGGACAACTGCCCGGCATTCCTCGTCCGCTTCGAGCTCGGCGAAGCGGCTACGCAGGTCCGTCAGCATCTCCGGCGTCAGCGCGTTGAGCGCCGACTCGCGGTTGATCGTCACCCGGGCAACGCGGCCAGAGCGCTCGACCCCGATCAGCTCGTCCATGTCGGCATCCTTCTTCCGAGTCTCACGCTACGCCCCTACCGCCGCCGTGCCCTCGCCGGCGCGCTCCCAGCGCGCCACGGCACCGGACCGCAGGAGCTCGTCGATGCGGTCCTCGCCGAGCCCGAGCTCGCGCAGGATCTCGGTCGTCTGCTCGCCGGCGAGGGGCGCGGCGCGCTCGGCACGCGCCGGGGTCTCCGACAGGCGCGCCGGGGTCGCGACGCCCGGCACCGGGCCGAGCTCGGGATGCACGAGGCTCGGGAAGAGCTCCTCGCCCATCACCGACGGCTCCTCCGCGAGCGCGCGGTAGTCGTTGATCGGGGCGCAGAGCACGTCGACCGCATCGAGCGCGGCCAGCCACTCGGCCGTCGGCCGTGCGCGGAACCTCTGCGCGAGCTCCTCTTCCATCGCCGCGCGGTTCTCCACCCGCGCTGCCCCCGTCGAAAAGCGCGGGTCCTCGCCGAGCTCGGGGCAGCCGAGGACCTCGAGGAGCGACTTCCAGCGGTCCGGCCAGTAAGCGGCGACCATGACGTGACCGTCCGCCGTCGGGAACGCCTCGTTGGGCGCCGAGTAGGGCGCGGCGCTTCCGTTACGGCCCGGCGACGTGCCGCTCGCGAGGAACATCGAGAGCGGCACGGTCTGGAACATGAGCATGGCCTCGAGGAGCGACACCTCGACGCGCTGGCCACGCCCGGTCCGCTCGCGGCCGAGCAACGCGAGGAGGATCCCTTGCGCCGCCGCCATCGCCCCCATGGTGTCCGCAGCCGGGACACCGACCTTCACGGGACTGCCGTCTGGTTCCCCGGTCACGGACATGATCCCGCTCATCGCCTGCACGATGCCGTCGACGCCGGGCTTGTCACGCCATGGCCCTTCCTGGCCGAAGGCGGAAACCGAGCAGTAGACGAGCCGCGGGTCCTCGGCAGCGAGCGCCGCGTAGCCGAGCCCCAGGCGCTCGAGCACGCCCGGGCGGAAACTCTCGAGCAGGACGTCCGAGCGCCGGGCAAGGGCCCGCGCGACCACAGCGCCGTCTGGCTTCTTCAGGTCGATCACGATGGACCGCTTGTTGCGGTTCATGCCGAAGTACGCGGCTGCATCCCTCCCGACGAACGGCGGGCCGAGGTTGCGGCCCCACTCTCCTCCGGGAGGGTCGACCTTCACGACCTCGGCACCGTGGTCACCGAGGATCATCCCCGCGATCGGCCCCGCTGCTCCCTGGGAGAGGTCGAGCACGCGGACGCCGTCAAGGACCCGCGAGGCCGGCACCGGCGCTCACCTCCTGCGGGGACGTCGCGGCGAGGTGCTCGTCCATCATCGCCCAGCCGCGCCGGAGCGCGACGACGTTGAGCTCGCGGAACGCGTCGGGAGAGCGCTTGGAGACTGCCGACTCGACGACGCCGGCGTCGAAGCGCTCCATCAGGAAGCCGAGCGCCCCGACGGCGATCATGTTCGCGACGACCTTGGCCCTCAGCTCGTCGCGGGCGACCGCCTCGAAGGCCAGCGCGATCACGCCGGGCGCGCCGGGATCCACCGCGACGCGGTCCCGGTCGACGACCGCCACCGTCGCCCCGGAGGCGAGCGCCGCCGTCACGGCGGGCACCCCCGTCACGAATCTCCGCCACGCCTTGTCGTGCAGGGCGAGGAGTATCCCTGGGACGCCGCACTGCGGATTGGCGATCGGGGCGTCGGAGATGACGACGTCGGCGCGGCTGGCGCCGCCGCGCGCCTCAGGGCCGTACTCCTGGGTGAGCGCGACCTCGTAGCCCGCGGCGAGGCCCGCCTCGGCGAGCACCACGGCTGCGAGCGCGAGGCCCTGGCCGCCCGAGCCCGCGCACCGCACGTCGACGCGCCAGCTCACGGCCGGTCTCCGGAAATGCCCATCGCCTCTTCCAGGGTCTGGCGGCTGCTCTCATGGAGCACGCCCATCGACATCACCGGGCGCACCGGCCTCGCTGGCACGTCCTGCAGCGTCGGCCTGCCAGCGAGGTCTTCCTCGATCGCCGGTTCCGCCCTCGCCTGGCTGATGAGGAGGTCGGCGCCGCTCCCGAGGCGGTTGGTGCGCGCGAAGTACTCGGTGCAGTCGCTCATCACCTCGAGGAAGGAGAAACCCCGGTGGTCCAGGGACCGCAGGAAGAGCTCCTCGAACTCGCGCGCGCGGTAGCTCTGTGCGCGGGCGACGAACGTCGCTCCCGCCGCCTCGGCGAGGGCCGCGGCGTCGAAAGGCCGCTCGTGGTTCCCCTGCGGCGAGGTCGAGGTATAGGCGCCGGGAATCGTCGTCGGCGCGAGCTGCCCTCCCGTCATGCCATAGATCTCGTTGTTGAACAGCACGCAGGTGAGGTCGATGTTGCGCCGCGCGGCGTGGATGAGGTGGTTGCCGCCGATGGACAAGCCGTCGCCGTCCCCGGTGACGACGACTACCTCGAGCTCGGGACGGGCAAGCTTGAGGCCGGTGGCGAAGGTGAGCGGCCGGCCGTGGGTCGTGTGCAGCGTGCACGCGTCCACGTAGCCGACGACCCGGCTCGAGCACCCGATGCCGGCGACGAAGGCGACGTCGTCGAGCGTCTCGTAGCGGCGCGCGAGCACGCGCAGCATCGCCTCGAAGATGATGCCGTGCCCGCAGCCCGGGCAGAGCATGTGGGGCATCATCCCGTAGCGCAGCAGGCGCTTCTCGTCGCTCGCGGCCGGGGGCTGGCCGGCAGGCACCACCTCGCGGGCGTGCGCCCTGCCGCGCGCAAGGGTGCCGGGCGCGGGCGCGGTCTCTTGCCTGACAACCTCGAGAGCCATCAGACCGCGACCTCCTCTCTCGTCGCGCTGCGCACATGGTCGGCGAGCTCCTCCGCCGTGATAACGCTCCCGCCCGCCCTGAG
>JAJZBW010000239.1 GCA_021798745.1 Actinomycetes bacterium | reverse complement strand
GATCACCAGGGGGTGACAGGCTTCGACTTCGGTCGTCGAGGTGGGAGAAGCGAGCCGTGGTCTCCGGAGCCACGTTAAAGAGCCGGAAACCAACACAAACGCCGAGCCCAAGCTCGCGCTTGCTGCCTAACTAGCAGCAACGTCCGACCGGCCCCAGCCCCGCGGGCCGGAACCCGGGCGTCATCTTGTGGGGCTTACCCGATGGGTGTCGCCGACACGTCCGCCGGGGAAACCTTCGTCGGCTGGGGTCCCGCCACGGCGCCGGTGGCGAGGCGGGACCCGAGACCCCACCGCCGGCTGCGCTCGGAGAAGGTCCACTAAGAAGCCGAAGGACGCGGGTTCGATTCCCGCCACCTCCACGATCTGCCATGAAAAGCCAACCGGTGTCCGCCTGATGGGTGGGCACCGGCGGCGCGTCCGGGCCCGGTTTGGCGCTCGGAGTGCCGGTCTCGCGGCCGGCCGGCACCCAGAAGCAGGGATAAGCGTGGCGGTCGGGGGTGATCTCGACACGCTCGTCAGCGAACGAGGCGAGACGGGGATCGACGGGCTGCGGGACCAGGCCCGGGCGCTCGCGCCCGTCCTCGGACGAGACAGTGAGCTCAGACGCCTCGACGAGCTCCTCGGCGCCGCCCTCACCACCGGGCCCGTCCCCAGCCTGCATTCCGAGCGCATCCGGGCCCGGGCGGCGGGCCGGCCCTTCGATGCAGCGCGCATCGCCGCCTTCGAGGCCCTGGCTGCCGATCTCGTCTCCCGCGCCCCCGAGACCCTCCCGGCAATGCAGGCCGACGAATCCCGCCGCCGGCTGCTGCCGTTCTACGAGGCCTACTTCTCCAACAACATCGAAGGCACCGAGTTCACCCTCGACGAGGCCGCCTCCATCGTCTTTCACCGCGCTGTTCCGACGGACCGGCCCGCGGATGCCCACGACATCCTCGGCACCTACGAGATCGTTGCTGATCGCTTTGAGATGCGCCGCACGCCCGGCTCGGCCGAGGAGCTCGAGGACCTCCTGCTGGCCCGCCATGCCACGCTCATGGGCGGGCGCCCCGACGAGCTCCCCGGCCGTTTCAAGGAGCGTGCCCAGCTCCTGACAGCCGAAGTCCATCCCTTCACCGACGGCAACGGCCGGCTGGCGCGCGTCATGATGAACGCCGAGCTGGAGACAGCGGGCGAGGTACCCATCACCATCCACACCGTCTACCGCAACAACGACCTCGACGCTCTCCGAGGAGCCACCCACAACCGCCACTACGCCGCCTTGTGGGCCATGCTCGACTTCGCGAGACGCTGGACGGCCCAGGTGGACTTCTCCAGCCGTGAGAGCACCGAAGTCGACCTCGGCCGCACGAACGCGCTGCGGGATTCCACAGAGGCCGAGGCGACGGGCCTCCGGCTCCTCCTGCCCGCAAGCGGAGTGCGCCACTGGCAGCCGGGAGTCCTATTCGACAAGGTCGAAGATCACGCAGGTCGACCACCATCTCGACCGCCTCCGCGGCGACATGATCCCGATTGAGACGGTAGAGGAACGCGGGCGGCTGGGATGCCCGCAGGACGATGCCGGCGTCCACGAGCTCGGCGAGCACCTGGCTGACGCGGCGGTATCCGACGTGCGGGCCCGCTGTCGCGGCAACCGCTCGCCCGCTCACGGGGCTCTCGGTGTGCGCGAGGACGCGCAGCACGGCGTCGCTAACGGACGGCAGCACCGCCTCTGACGGGGTGCTCAGGTGCAGCTGCGCAGAACAGTGCCCGACAACCTTCCAGCCGCACTCGGCGGTTCGATCCCCGCTTGGGAGAGGGCGCACCTCGTGTCGTAGCGCGCACCGTGTCCGTGAACGCGCGCCCGCGGGAGCGCCGGGGCGTGCAGCGGGCGTGGTCTGCGACGCAGGCCCGTCCGGGCGAGGGGCACACCGCAAAGGACGACGAATGACGCGCCAGACCCGGGACGAGGCGACACGAGAGCGGGCCGGTCCCCCGCGAAGCGCCCGGTGCGGCGCGGGCTCGCGTCCGCACGCGTCACTCGCGGGCCGACCGCGGGAGCAGCACGAGCATCATCCCCGCGAGCGCCACGACCCCGATCACGGCGAACGCGGCGACCGTGACGGGCCGGTGCCCGTGCGCGCCCGGGGCGAGCAGGAGGAGCGCGCCCGCTGCGAGCGCCTGGGCCGGAACCTGTATCGCGACGACGCGAACGAGCGGAGCGACGAGCACGCGCGGGTCGAACCAGCTGCGCGCGGGCATCTCGGCGGCCAGCAACCCGAGCGCGTGGAGGACGTGCACGCCCGCGAGGAGCACGAGGAACTGCCACGAGAGCTGCGCCCGGTGCACGAGCTCCCCGAGGGCGAGCACGACGACGAGCGCCCAGCTCCACAGGTAGCGCGGCGCAAGCGCAGCGGCGAGCGCGAGCGCGCACGAGACGACGAGGAGCGCCGGCGACCGCTCCACCACGAGCGACAGACCCATCCCGACGGCGACGAGCGCGACGCGGATCGCCCCTGCGGGGACCCGGGCCCGGGGTGCGGGCCGGTCGACCGGCGCAAGCAGGCCCCGACGACGCTGCGCGGCGCTCACCGCGCCGGCCTCCCCCGGCGGGCCGGTCGCGCGAGCAGCAGGAGCCGGACGTGTCGCGGCAGCGACGTCCCGTCCTCGGGCCACCGGAGCAGCTCGACACCGCGTGCACGGAGCACCTCCATGCGCTCCTCTCGCTCCATGAGGACGAGCCGGTGCGCGATCCGCTCGAATCGGTCCGTCCGCGCGAAGCGCGCCGAGGGGAGGACGTCCACAGCGACCACCCGGTGACCGCTCCCCCTCCACGTGAGCGCCAGCCGGACGGGCGCGTCGTCGAGGAAGCTCGACAGCAGGAACACGAGCGCTCCCGGCGGGACGACCGGTGCCCGCTCGCGCCGGAAGGGGAATGCCGCGGGCTCCGTGACCTCGATCGCGCGCAGGACGCGCGAGAGGTGTCGCTCGCCGCCGCCGTGCGGGACCATCCGCGCGCTGCTCGACAGGTCCTGGAAGCCGACCCGGTCTCCGGCGTGGACGTACGCCGACGCGAGCGAGCTCGCCGCCTCGCGGGCCACGTCGAGCGAGCTCACGCCCTTGGCGGCCGCCGTGTTGCGGCTCCACTCGGCCACCTGCTCGCCGACGTCGTCCCGGCTGTCGAGCACGACGAGCACGGTCGCGTCCGCGAGCGCCGACGTCCGACGCACGTACAGGTCGCCCGCGCTCTGTCCTCTCCGCGCGGTCGCCTTCCAGTCGATCCGACGCATTCGGTCGCCCGCACGGAACGGGTGCACGTCGCGGAAGTCTCCTCCGTCGCCCGCCCGCGCGGACTCGTGCGTCCCGGTGAGCCCCTGCAGCCGCCACGGGAGAGGGAGCGAGCGGACCGCGTCCTGCCGCGGCGCGAGGACCCGGCTCGCCACGATCGGGTCCAGCGCCGCTCCGACGCTCGCCGCGTCCACCCCGAGGAACCGGCAGTCGACCCTGAGGAGCTCCTGGGGGCCGGAGTGCAGGAGCGGCACTCGCCCGACGAGCTCCGAGGCCCCGCGCCCGCAGACCACGATCTCCCGCGGCTCTCCGTCGAGCACCCGGTAGCGCACGACGGCCATCTCGGCCCCCGTCGGTGGCAGGAGGGTCAGTGTGTACCCGATCTCCTCGCCCCGTGGCTCGCCGAGCTCGAGGCTCGCCGATCCCGTCTCCACCGGGGAGATGCGCCGCGACCCGGAGAGCCCCACGGCCGCGACGAGCGGGACCGCGAGCAGCGCGACGTCGACGCGCGACGCGAGCACCCCGACCGCGGCCAGGATCACCGCCACGACCGCGCCCGCCGACAGCCCCGTTGCCCGGGGCCACGACGGGGCCGCGCG
>JAJZBW010000023.1 GCA_021798745.1 Actinomycetes bacterium | reverse complement strand
GCACCAGGTCGAGCATGCGATCCGCCTGGGCTACCTCGTCCAGGGCGACCAGCTTCCCCGTCTCAAAGACGTCGTCGCGTCCCTCTCCATCTACCCGAACACCGTGCAGAAGGCCGACCGGCACCTCGAACAGCACAGCCTGATCGGCGCGCGTCCGGGCCAGGGCACGTTCGTGCTGGCCTCGCCCGAGACGGTAGGTCTCGACGCGCTCGAGGCACTGCGCACGAGCCTCGTCGACGGTTGGCTGCGCGACGCCGCGGCGGCCGGTCTCGACGAGGAGGGCATCTTGGCGCTCATCCAGTCGGCGCTTCGGGATCTTCGTGAGAGCCAGAGCGGAGGAGCGCGCGAGCGCAAGCTCCGGCACGGTGGCTCTCCACGCCGGGCACAGGGCGTGGCATGACCGTCCTTCGCACCTTCGGCCTTGGCGTGCGCTACGGCCAGACCTGGGCCCTACGCGACTGCACGCTCGCGATCCCCGAAGGCCGCATCGTGGCGCTCGTCGGCTCCAACGGTGCGGGGAAGAGCACGCTCCTCCACCGTGCGGTGGGGCTCACCGAGCCGACGTGCGGCACGCTCAGCGTGCTCCGCGACCTGCCGGCGGGGTCGATCGATGCCACGGCACCGGGTCGTCTTCGTCACACAAGACACGCCTCTCTACCGGCATCTCTCCGCGAACGAGATGGTCCACGTGGCGTCCAGCCTGAACCGGCGCTTCGATCGTCCCTTCGCGGCGGGGCGCCTGCGCGCGCTCGAGATCCCCACGAAGCGCCGGGTGGGAAAGCTCTCGGGTGGCCAGCAGGCGCAGCTCGCTCGCACCGTCGCGCTGGGGCGTCATCCCGACCTGTTGATCCTCGACGAGCCGCTCGCGCGCCTCGACCCGGTCGCGCGCCATGACGATGGCCGTGGAGGACGGGGCGTCGGTGATCTTCTCCTCCCATGTCGTCTCCGAGCTCGAACGGGTCGCCGACTACGCGATCCTCATGGCCCGAGGTCGCCTGCAGCTCGTCGGTCCCATCGACGGCATCCTCGCCGAGCATGCTGTGCTGAACGGCCCGGCGGACGAGGCGCACCGAGTCGCCGAGCACCTTTGTCTGGTGCACGCCGACGAGGCGGCCCGCAGGGTGCAGCTCCTCGTCCGTCACGACCAGCCGATCGGCACCCCCCGCGGCGGGGAGGCAGGCGCTCCGTCGCTCGTCGGGCGCTCGGGCCCGGTCGCCATCGCCGCGACGCGACCAGGTGGGCGGGCACGATGACGATCGCCCTCGAGGCTGGTCCCTCTCGCCTCGGGCACGTCAACAAGGGTCGTGCGGCACGGGGGCACGTTGCGAAGGCTCGCCCGAGTCGCCTGGCTCCAGCACCGTGGTGCGTGCCTCGCACTCCTCGCTGCATTCGTCGTGCTCGTCATCGCGATCGTCGTGGAGGGGGCCCGAGTCGACGGCGGCTGTGTCGCTCACGAGCTCACTCCAGGCACCTGCGACACGGCCGCACGTGCCCTCGGTGGCGAATCCACCTTCGCGACGATCGGCGACGCGCTGAGCGCCCGGCCGCTGCTCGTCGGCGTGTTCATAGGCGCACCGCTCGTCTCCCGAGAGATCGGGTCGGGTACGTTCCGTTTCGCGTGGGCGCAGGCGACGGCCCGCACGCTCACGCGGCGGGCAGCCCCATGACCGTGGCGCCGACTGCGGCCGTCGGGAGCGACTTCTCCGACACCGCGACCCGAGACGCGCGCCGGTGGAGGCGCCTCGCACGAGCGGTCTGGCTCCAGCACCGCGCCGCGTTCCTCGGGATGCTCTTCCTCTACGTCGCATGCGCGGTTGCCGTCCTCGTCGGAGAGGGGTCCGCGCGCTCGATGCTCGCGACCTACGTTGCGGACCAGAGCGTCGCGGGTCCGATCGAGGCGGCGTGCCCGACGATCTCGAACAACGTCGCGAGCATGACGGACCCGATCTCGACCGTCCTCGTCGTGCTGGAGATCCTGCCGGTCGTCGTCGGGGTCTTCGTCGGAGCGCCGCTCGTCGCACGCGAGATCGAGTCCGGGACGTACCGGTTCGCCTTCTCCCAGGCCACCGGCCGCACGCGCTGGCTCCTCGCGGCGGTCACGATGCTCGGGGCGTTCGTCGCCGTCGGGGGCGCCGTCCTCGGGCTGTCGGTGGCCGGGTGGGCGCACCCGTTCGAGGTGGTCGGCGTCGCCGAGAGCGTGTGGCAGCCCGGGAACTTCGTGACGTCATGGTTCCTGTTGGCCGCGTCGTCGGTGCTGGGCGTCGCCCTTGGCGCGCTCGCCGGCGCGGTGGTGAGGAAAGTGGTGCCTGCGATGGCGACCGCGTTGGTCGTCGTCGGGGGGTTGGTGGTCGCCTCGATCGTCGTGGGCGTCCGACAGCTGGTCTCGATCGCACCACTTGCGAGCAGGACCATCACACCCCGAGGACGGCGCGTCGGAGCGATCGCGCGACAGGCGAACGCCGGCGGAGGTCCACGAGGAGCCTGGCTCCTCCGGGCATGGATGACCGGACCACGGTCGTCGTGCGACACGGACGGCGACGGACGGGCGCTCTCGCGCTCACCATCGCCACGCTCGCGGCCGTCGGTGGCCGCACCGTCACAGGAGCGAGCACGTCGGCCCGGCCGCCCTCGCGCTCGCTCCGGACGGAACCTCGTACGTGGTCGACGCCGGGAACCGCCGGGTGCTCGCGATCCTGCCCGACGGGACGATCGTCACCGTGGCGGGCGGCGGGAGGCTGCCCGGTCACTCGATCCCGAGCGGGACGCCCGCGACCGACCTATCGCTCTACCCCGGCGACGTCGCGATCGACCCACTCGGTGAGCTCGACCTGAGCGCACGGAGCGAGGTGCTGCGGCTGACGAGCTCCGGGCTGCTCGACGAGGTCGCCGGGCCCGCCAGCGTCGTCGGTGTCGTGTCGACCTACGCGGGCTCCTGTAGCCCGGGCGCGATCGCCTTCGACCGGTCGGGGCGCCTCTGTGTGGGCTGTGACCGCAGCCGCGAGCCGCTCGTGCGCAACCCCGACGGACGCTTCGCGGTCGTGACCCACCTCTACCGGCCACACCACTTCCCCGGGCTCGCGGCCGCGCCGGACGGCATCGCCGTCGCGCCCGACGGCACGATCTACACCGACTCCCTCTTCGGCGACGGCTTCACGCACGGGCCCGCTCCCGCCGAGGTCGGGAGCACCAGCACGACCCGGGTGCTCGCCTCGGGGAAGGAGAGGTGTCGCCAACTGCCTCGCTGAACCTCGCTGCGTCGTCTCGCGACCTTTGTCGTGGGACCACCCACCACCGCGGACGCTGCTGCCGACTGTGAGGAGCGGCAGCCGAGCAGGTCTTCGCGCGGACTTCGCCTCCCGGACGCAGGGAGCGAGCTGCTCGCACCGCCGGCCGAGCACGCCGTCACGCCCGGTCGGCCGAGTCGCCCGTCGCGTGCGTGGCCCGGAGCGCGAGGCGGTTCCGGTTCGATCCCCGGTGCACGCCGCACGTCTCCGTCCCTACGAGAGACGTCGGCGTGCCCGAGCACCTCCGTTCGGCCGTCACCAACAGGCGCCCGGGGCATCGACGACGACGACGCGGCTGCCGCCCGTCGCACGGTCGCCTGTCAGGGCGTAGAGGTGGTGGTCGGCGGCGCCGAGGAGGGAGAAGCCACCGTAGGGGTAGCGGAAGGCATCGACTCCTCGCACTGCGCCGGTGGAGGCGCTCGCACAGGCGACGCCGTTGAGGTCCGCGAGCCACGCCGTCGAGCCGCTGACGGTGACCGACACGCCCATCGCCTGACCGCTTCCCGGCAGCGGAGCCTCGGACCGCGTGGAGGGCGGAGGGGGGCTCACGGTGGCAAGGCGCGGGTAGGAGAGGAGCACGGCGCTCCCGAGCATGCCGGTGCGGTAGGACACCCAGGCACCGGTCGGCACGGCGAGGACCGACCCCCCGACTCCGGCGAGGTCTCTGGTCCCCACGATCCGTCCCGAGGGCAGGTCGAGAGCGACCACCTGCATCGGATCGGTGCCGGTAGCGCTTGCCATCGCGTACAACCGGGACCCGAGGAAGCTGACCGTGTAGAGGGCGTGCCTCTCGGGAAGGTGCAGGACGCGGACGACCCTGCCGGTCTCGACGTCCACCTCCGCCACCGCTCCGGTCTCGCCCACCCAGTCCACCGTCGACGAGGCGCTCTCGGGCGCGAGGGCGTCGCCGAAGGGAAGGGGAAGGTCGACCGTCCGCTCCAGGAGCGGGGCGTCGCCGCGAAGGTCGCGGATCTGCAGCGGCGCGGGCGTTCTTCCACCCGGCACCTGATATCCGTCGGCCGTCACGTGCATCGTCCGGGGCTCCACATACGCACGGACAGCCCCGAGGGCGACGAGCTGGCCGACGTCGAGCACGAGCGAGCCGCGCCTGACTGCTCCCGAGGCGAGGTCGACGGTCGTGACCCGCTCGAACGCGGGAACCTGCGTCGTCGAGAGGCCGACGGCGACCGCACCGTCGGCGCTCAGCCCGAGAGGGGAGAAGTAGCCACCGCTGGCCGGCAGGATCGCCACGGTCTTCTCGGGCCAGGGCGCGCCGGCGACGCGACGAGCGGTCGCTGCTCCGGCTCCCGCCGCGGTCGAGAGCGACCCGATCGCGGCCAGGACAGGGGCGAGAGCTCCGGCCAGGCGTCGAGCGGCGCAGAAACGTCCGCTCCGGCTTGGCATCTCTCGGGCCGTCGATACGCGAGCTCGCAGGAGGAGCGGCCGGCGGCTGGCCGTCCGGGGTGCGGAACCGGGGCGCTCGCTCACGACGCGACAGGATACGGTCGCCGGCGAGACGCGCTCCCCTCGGGTCGCCGGTCGCTGCGCGTCTCGTGCTCCTGTCCCGGCTCAGCTCGTGTCGCCGGCGGGGAGGAGGACCTCGACGCGGGTCCCCGCTCCAGGTGTCGACTCGATCGAGACCCTCCCTCCGTGGACCTCGACGATGCGCCGGACGATCGCGAGGCCGAGCCCACTGCCGGGCACTCCGCCCGACGAGCGTCCGCGGTAGAAGCGGTCGAACACGTGTGCGAGGTCCTCGGGCTCGATGCCGGCTCCCCTGTCGGAGACGACGAGCCGGACGGGTGGGCCCGTCTCGAGCAGGACCTCCACGGTCGAGCCCGCCGGGCTCCACTTCGCCGCGTTCCCGACGAGGTTCGCCAGGAGCCGGACGAGGTCCTCCCGGATCCCACGGACACGCGCCGGGGCGAGCGACGACTCGATGCGCACCGAGGGGTGGTCTCCCGCCTCATCCTCGAGCGACTCCGCGACGAGCGCCGCGAGGTCGAGGTCGACGAGCTCCGGTCGGACGACGGCGGTTCGGTCCTGGCGTGCCAGCTCGACGAGGTCGCCCACGAGGGTCCCGACGCGGTCGAACTGACGGACGACGTCGTCCGCGAGCTGCCGGCGTGTCTCCGCGTCGAGCGGGCGGAGCTCGCTCACGAGCGCGCCGGCGTCCGCGCCGGCGAGCAGCTCGACGTTCGTCCGCAGGCTCGCGAGAGGGGTTCGAAGCTCGTGGGAGGCGTCGGCCACGAGCTGGCGCTGGGAGACCTCGGCACGCTCGACGGCCCCGAGGAGCGCGTTGATGCTCGTCGCGAGGCGGCTCAGCTCGTCGCGCCCTTCCACGGGCAGCCTGCGGGAGAGGTCCTGGGTGGCGGCCACCTCCTCCGCGGCGGCCGTGAGCCGGCGCACCGGCCGCAGCGCGAGCCCGGACACTCCCGCACCCAGCAGGAGCGCCATCACGACCCCTCCTGCGGCGGCGAGGAGGAGCACGTCCGCGAGACGGCGGAGCTCCGCGTCGACACCACCGATCCGCGAGGCGAGCTCGAGAGCGAGCCCGTGCCCGAACGGCCGGACGAGGAGACGGACCGGCGCACCGGACGCGGTCGCGTCCACGACGAACCCCGTGCCACGCCCCTCTGCGACCGCGCGCACGTCCGGAGTGAACGGGAGGGGGCTCGCTCCCCGGGTCTGCGCGACGACGGTCCCGTTCGTCCCGACGACCTGGCCCGTCGGCACGAGGGTCTGCTCGGGGGCGGTGGAGGGGACCGAGATGGTCTCGAACGCCCGAGCGAGCTCGCGCGACGTCCGCTCGTGCTCGAGGAGGACCGCCGTTCGGGTGAGCGACTGGTCGACGCCCCCGAGGAGGTCGCCCCGGACCGCGACATAGGCACTCACCGCGACGAGCACGACCGCGAGAGCGACCGCAGCTGCGGCGACGAGCGCTATGCGCGATCGGACCTCGACTCGCGCGGGACCGCGGCCCGCCCCCTTCCAGCCGCCTCGCACCGAACCGGTTCCCGGAAGCGTCACGAGCGCAGCACGTACCCGACCCCGCGGACCGTCTGGATGAGCCGGGGCTCGCCGGACGCCTCCGTCTTGCGCCGGAGGTACCCCACGTAGACGTCGAGCGAGTTCGACGCCGGTCCGTCGTCGTAGCCCCAGACGTCCACCGAGATGACCGCACGGGTGAGCACCTGACCGGGGTGCCGCAGGAAGAGCTCGAGGAGCAGGAACTCCGTGCGCGTGAGCTCGACGAGCCGGTCGCCGCGCCGCACCTGCCGGGTCCCCGGCTCGAGGGACAGGTCGGCGAAGCGCAGGACCGTCCCGGCCTCCTCGGGCCCGGCCCTGCGGAGCAGGGCGCGGATCCGAGCGAGCAGCTCCTCGAGAGCGAACGGCTTGACGAGGTAGTCGTCCGCCCCGGCGTCGAGTCCTGCGACCCTGTCGTCGACGCCGTCGCGCGCCGTCAGCATGAGCACCGGGGTCCGGTCGCCGGCGGCGCGCAACCGGCGGCAGACCTCGATCCCGTCGACTCCCGGCATCGCGACGTCGAGGACGAGGACGTCAGGCGCCTCTGCCGAGAGCTGGCGGAGGGCGTCCGTCCCGTCGGACGCCGAACCGACCGAGTAGCCGTGCAGGACGAGAGCCCGCTCGAGGGCCCGCCGCAGGTCGGCCTCGTCGTCGACTACAAGCACCCGTGACTGGTGTGCGCTCATCTGCGCCCGCCCCACCCCGCGACCGTGAACCGCGGCTGCACGCTAGCGGTGGCCGACCGCGCTGTCAGGATCCCGTGTACCCGTTCGTCGCGAGGGCGACGATCGTCTTGTCGTAGCCCGCGCGGGCGAGCGCCTCGGCCGCGGCGAGGATCTGCCGGTTGGACCGGACGAACAGCGCCCGGTCGCGCGGGTAGTCCACGGGCACCTGGGCGAGCAGGGTCACCGAGACCCGCGTCGTCTCCGCCTGGGCAGCAGCCACGGAGCTGACGAACGCCGCGTAGTGGGACTCGGCGTTGCGGTACCCGACCTGCCCCTGCGCGGTGGTCACCTCCGCCTCGAGCGCCGGCTCCTCGGCCACGAAGGTCGAGACCTGCCCGGCCACGGTGTCCGAGGAGATCACCTCGTACACCTGGGGTGTCAGCACCGCGAACACTCGGTTCTGGTAGATCATCGTGCGATAGGCGGCGCGAAGCTCGGGGAGCGTGTCGGCCGGGACGGACTGGACGAGCCCGTTGATGCTCGTCGTCGAGGCCGCGATCTTCTGCTCGAGCGCCCCCTGGTCGCCCGGGGTGAGCGCCGTCGCCGCCGAGACCTCCTTCGAGAGGTCCCCGAGCTGGGTCACACGGAGCTGGAGCTGCTTCATGAGCCGCTGCTCGTACCGGCTCGCTGCAGGGCTCGGCGGAGTCGTGGGCACGGCCGCCTGGGCGGGAGGCGTCCCGGGGGCAGGTGGCGTCGCGGGCGGCGGGTTCGTCGCGCCCGTCGCGGTGCTCGCCTGCGCCGCGCTCGGGAGCACAGCGAGCCCGGCGACAGTCGCCGCCGCGACCGTGGTCGCGGCGATCGTCCGACGGATGTTCGTGGTCCTGCTCATCGCGTTCCTCCCTGTCTCCCGACCGGCGGATCCCGTGCCGCCCGTCACTCGGCACAACAGAAGCATCCCTACGTGAACGTCCGATGAGACACCGCCAAGACCTCTCGAAGAACCTGCCCGACGCGTCGGGGACGCGCGTCGAGGCGCCACGGGCCTGCCCCGCCCTCCGTGGCACGCCGTCGCGCCCGCCGGCACCGCTAGCCTGGGCGGACGATGCCGCAGGGCCCCTCCTCCCGGAGCGCCCCCTCGACGGGCGCGACGGCGGGAGACGGCCACGCACGGCTCACGAGACGACAGGCGGGCCGCGTCCCGCGGAGGAGCGGTAGATGACCGTGACGCTGTACGTTGCGACGGACCGCGACGGCGTGCAGCACGCCGACGCACGCTCTGTCGCCTGGCGCCTCCCGGACGAGGCGGGCACTCCGGGCGCACCGGTCGAGCCGCCCGGCCCGTTCGTGCTCGAGACCGCGAGCGCCCTCCTCGACGACCTCGACGAGAGGATCTTCGTCGCCGTGCCGGGAGACGGCGAGGGGGCTCCCGACGCCACGGGGATGCTCCGCGCGGCGAGCGCGTCCCTCCTCGGCGAGAGCGCATGGGACGTCGCCGCGGCGGCGTCCTTCGCCCTCGACTGCGCGGACCACGTCCTCGGGGAGGCGGCGTCGGTGGCGCTCCCCGGCGGCTCCACCCTGGGCTCGGCGATCGCGGACGCCCGGGACGTCCTCGTTCGGGCGAGCGAGAACGCGGAGCAGCGCCTCGGGCTCCTCGCACGCCTCGCCGCCGCCCGTCGCCTGCACCGCACCGGCGGCGCGATCGGGGACGTCGCGTTCGAGGCGGTCCTCCGGGACACCGAGTCAGCGGTCGTCGCGCTCGACGACCCGGCGTGGGCGACGGTCGCGAGCGCCCGCGACGCCGTGCTCGCGGCCGTCGAGGCGCTCCGGCACTTCGCGCTCCCCCGTTACGTGGCGGCGCGCGAGCGCTCCTACGACGAGGGACGGGGCGAGAGCGACGTTCGACCGGCGCCGTCCACCGTGTGGACGACCCCGTGGGGGCCCGTGACGGTCGGTGCCGAGCACCTCCAGGGGTTCGAGCCTGCGTGGGTCGCCGCTCGCGACGCCGCGGTCCGCGCACGCGACGCCGCCCGCTCCTCGCGAGGCGAGCACGCCGAGCTCGACGAGCGCGCGTGGCAGGCTTCCCGCCTCGCCACGTACCTCGGGGCCGCGGGCCGGACAGGCCGGTAGTCGCCGGGCGGGCGGGACGCGCCGGTCAGACCGACGCGAGAGGAGCGGCCTCCGCGAGAGCGGCGCGCACCTCGGCCATCGTCTCTCCGAGCTCGTCCGACGTCGTGAGGGCTCGGCCCACGAGCACCGTGAGGAGGTTCTCGACGGGGACCGCGACGACGGCGTCCACGTCTCGCGCGACGCTCCACACCTGGAGGAGCGGGTTCACGACACGGCTGACCGACACCGTCCCGTTCCCCACGCCTGCGAGGAACTCCTGGATCGCCTGCTCGAGCTCGTCCGCCTGGGACAGCGGCCCGGCCGCATCCACATCGGCCGACGCGCCGTCGGGGCGGGCCGCGTCGGGCTCCTCGGCCTCGGCGACCACGTGCGCATCCGTCGCCCGGCCCACCGTCTCGTGCATGTCCGTGTCTTCCACGCTCCCAGCGTAGCGGCGGGCGGTCCCGACGACGCGGCGGGCGGGCGTCAGCCTTCCGAGAGGAGCTCCTCGGCGATCTGCACGGCGTTGAGCGCCGCCCCCTTCCGGAGGTTGTCGCCGACCACGAACAGGGCGAGCCCGTGCGGGACGGTCGCGTCCCGCCGGATCCTCCCGACGAGCGACGGGTCCCTCCCGGCCGCAGCGAGGGGGGTCGGGAGGTCCGACAGCTCGACCCCCGGCGCGTCCGCGAGCAGCTCGCGGGCCGCCTCCGGAGGGAGCTCGCGGTCGAGCTCGAGGTGGAGAGAGAGCGAGTGCCCCGTGAACACCGGGACGCGCACGCAGGTGCAGTCGACCGCGAGGTCGGGGATCCCGAGGATCTTGCGGCTCTCGTTCCTCCACTTCTGCTCCTCGTCGGTCTCGCCCGACCCGTCCTCGACGAGCGACCCCGCGAGAGGAACGACGTCGAACGCGATCGGCGCGGCGAACACCGAAGGAGCGGGGAGCTCGACCGCCCGCCCGTCGAAGGCGAGCTGCGCCGCGCGATCTGCCCCCTTGCGCACCTGCTCGTCGAGCTCCGCGACGCCTGCGAGGCCCGCTCCGGACACGGCCTGGTAGGAGGACACGACCACCCGGCGGAGGCCGGCCGCGTCGTGGATCGGCTTGAGCACCGGCATCGCGACCATCGTCGTGCAGTTCGGGTTCGCGACGATCCCCTTCGGGCGGCGAGCGAGCGCGTGGGCGTTCACCTCGGGCACGACGAGCGGCACGTCCGGGTCCATTCGCCACGCGGACGAGTTGTCCACGACGACCGCGCCGGCCTCGGCCACGCGTGGCGCGAGCTCGCGGGACGCGGACTTGCCACACGAGAAGAGCGCGAGCTCGAGCCCCGTGAAGTCCGCCCCGCTGGCGTCCTCGACGACGACCTCCCCGCTCCCCCAGGCAAGCGAGCGCCCCGCCGAGCGGGGCGAGGCGAAGTACCGGATCTGCTCCACCGGGAAGGAACGCTCCGCGAGCACTGCCCGCATCACCCCGCCCACCTGACCCGTTGCTCCGAAGATCCCGACGCGCATGGCCCCAGACTACCGGGCCCGCGCGTGCCGAGCCCGGGCCCGCGAGGGCCGGGACCGCCGCCGGGAACGTCAGGCGCGCGGCGCGGCCCCCTCGAGCCCGAAGGCCTGGTGCAGGATCCGGACGGCGTCGTCCGCCGACCCGGCGTCGACCACGCACGAGATCCGGATGGGGGACGTCGAGATCATCTGGATGTTGATCTGCGCGGCCGCCAGCGCCTCGAACATGGTCGCGGTGACCCCGGGGTTGGTCTTCATTCCCGCCCCGACGACCGACACCTGCGCGACCCCGTCGTCCACGAGAACTGCCGCCGCGTCGATCTTCGGGGAGAGCCCCTCGGCGATCCCGACCGCGACCGACCGCTCGGTGCGCGGGACCGTGAAGGAGATGTCCGTGGTCCCGTCGTGGGAGGTGTTCTGGACGATCATGTCCACGTTGACCGACGCGTCGGCGAGCGCGCGGAACAGCGACGCTGCGATCCCGGGCCGGTCGGGCACGCCCGTGATGGTGAGCTTGACCTCCGACGTGTCGCTCGTCACCGCGGACACGGTCGCCTGCTCCATCGTGGGATCCTCCTCCAGGACCCAGGTTCCTGGCTCCCAGGTGAAGCTCGAACGCACCTCGAGCGGGACGTGGTGGTTGCGGGCGAACTCGACCGAGCGGAGGATGAGGACGCGCCCTCCGGTCGCCGAGATCTCGAGCATCTCCTCGAACGACACCCGCGGGAGCCGACGCGCCCGGGGCACGATGCGCGGGTCCGCCGTGAAGACCCCGGTGACGTCTGTGTAGATCTCGCACCGGTCCGCCGCGAGCGCCGCGGCGAGCGCGACGGCCGTCGTGTCCGACCCGCCCCGTCCGAGGGTCGTGACGTCTCGCGCCGCGGACACCCCCTGGAAGCCCGCGACGACCGGGACGACACCCCGAGCGAGCGCCTCGCGCAGCCTGTCGCCGCGCACCTCGAGGATCTTGGCCTTCGTGTGCACCTCGTCGGTGATGATCCCGGCCTGGCTCCCCGTGAACGACGCTGCCGCGACACCGAGCTCCGCGAGCGCCATGCAGACGAGAGCCATGGAGATGCGCTCTCCGGCCGTGAGGAGCATGTCGAGCTCGCGGCCCGGCTGGACCGCGCTCACGTCCTCCGCCAGCCGGATGAGCCCGTCCGTCGTCTTGCCCATCGCGCTCACGACCACGACCACGTCCTCCCCGCCGCGCCGGGTGCGCGCGACGTGGTCCGCGACGGCGCGTATCCGCTCCGCGTCCGCGACGGACGTGCCCCCGTACTTCTGTACGACGAGTGCCACGCCGCCAACCTAGCGTCCTGACGCGACTAGCTTTTGCGACCGTGCCGAGCGACAAGCGAGCGAGACAGCGCGCCATGCGCGACCTCAAGGTCGCGGAGCAGCAACGCCGCACGAAGCGGCGGCGCTCCTACCGCCGCGGCGGCGCGGCCGTGCTCGTCGTCGCAGTCGTGATCGGTCTCGTCGTGCTCCTGAGCAGCGGGAGCACCCCGAAGAAGAAGGCGGCGGCCCCGCCGAACTCGACCACGACGACCACCTCCACCCTGCCGAAGGGGACCCCGACGACCGCGCCCGTGTCGCACACGGCCGTCGCCCCGGTGTGCCCCCCGACGGCTCCGGCGGGGGCGGCGAAGCGGGTCATCGTGTTCACGAAGGCTCCCCCCACGTGCATCTCCCCGACCGCCGTGTTCGACGCGACCGTCCGCACCGACGTCGGGACCTTCGTCGTGCGCCTCGACGCGAGGACCGGGATCGCGGGCGTGAACGACTTCGTGTTCCTCGCTCGATACCACTTCTACGACCTCACGGTCTTCCACCGGGTGATCCAGGGGTTCGTGGTCCAGGGCGGGGACCCGACCGGCACGGGGGCGGGAGGTCCGGGGTACAGCTTCACGGGCAACACCCCGCCCGCGAGCTGCACGAAGTCCGCGAGCTGCTACCCGACCGGGACGGTGGCGCTCGCGAACTCGGGCGCGCCGAGCTCGGACGGGAGCCAGTTCTTCGTCGTCCTGCCGGGAGGCGGCGCGCAGCTGCAGCCGAACTACACGGTCATCGGTCACGTTGTATCCGGGATGCCGGTCGTCGAGCGGATCGCCGCGGACGGGGCTCCGCCCGGCAGCTCCGCCGGCACGCCGAAGGTCCTCCACCACATCGTCTCCGTGACGATCACCCCGCTCGCGGCGTAGCCGCGCGGTCGGAGCCGACCAGAAGGACGCACGAGCTCCGGCTGCTGCCGGAGGGAAACGGAGCCGAGACCATGACGACCGAGTGCCCGCCGCCGGACGGCTCCGCGCCCCGGACGGTGCGCTTCGACGGCCCCCCGCCGATGTGCATCGACCTCTCGAAGCGCTACAGCGCGGTCATGACGACGACGAAGGGGTCGATCACGTTCGCGCTCGACGCGATCGCAGCGCCCCGCACGGTGAACAACTTCGTCGTCCTCTCCCGCTACCACTACTACGACGGAGTCGTGTTCCACCGGATCATCCCCGGGTTCGTCGTGCAGGGCGGGGACCCGACCGGCTCGGGATCGGGTGGGCCCGGGTACCGCTTCGAGGACGAGCTGCCGCCTCCCGGGCGCTACGAGATCGGGTCGCTCGCGATGGCGAACGCGGGACCCGACACGAACGGGAGCCAGTTCTTCATCGTGAGCGGCGCCCAGGGAGCGAGCCTCCCTCCTGCGTACTCGCTCTTCGGGAAGGCCGTCGCGGGGCTCGAGGTCGTCTCCGAGCTCGAGTCGGTCGGGAGCCGCTCGGGCAAGCCGAGCGAGCGCGTCGCGATCGAGTCGGTCGAGGTCCTCGAGAGGGAGTGACCGACCGGGCGTCAGCCGACCGGGCGGCCTGCGAGCGCGGTGAGGTCGGACTCGGCGCCTGCGACGAAGACCGACACGGGACCAGGCCCGTCGGCCCGCCAGAGCCCGTCCGGGTCGCGCACGAGCGCGGTGCGCTCGCCGAGAGCGACGACGGCACAGCTCGCAGGAGCGAGCCCGAGGGTGCGACGGAGCCGCGCGTCGGGGACCCCCGCATAGTGGGGCACGACGGCCACGTCTCGCACGAGCCCGAGACCGACCGTGAGCGCTCCGCCTCGCGGGTCGACCATGGGGTCCGTGAGCACCATCGCACCGGCCGACGACCCCGCGACCGACGCACCGTCGAGCCAGGCCTCGCGAAGGGCGTGCAACACGGGTGAGCCGGTGAGGACGGACCGGAGGTGCAGCGGAGACCCACCTCCGAGGTAGACGAAGCGCGCGGCACGGACCATCGCGACGAGCCCCGGGTCCGACGCGTCCGCTCGGGTGAGGACGTCGCACCTCCGGACGCTCCCCCCGAGCGACGCGAACCAGTGCTCGGCGGTCCGCACGGCGCGCCCCGGGCTCTCGTACGCGGCGGCGGTCGGGAGCACGAGCACCTCCCCCCCTGCCCTCTCGAGGAGAGGCGCGTCGACGGTGACCCCCTCGCTCCACTCCCCCCCGCCGAGCAACGCGAGCGGACCGGGCGGCGACGGGTCAGGCATCTCGCGCGACCGGAGGTCCGACGTAGCGCGCCCGACGGAGGGACCCCGACCGGACCTCGAGCACCCACACGGACGCCTTCGGGGCACGACGGGGACCGACGACCTCGACACCCGCCGGCGCGAGCGTGTCGAGAACCCCGGCGATCACGTCCCCGTGGGAGCACGCGACGACGCTCTCTCCCCCGGCGAGCAGCGCCGCGGCGTCGACGAGCGCCTCGAGCGCCCCGAGCGGGTCCGCCCCCTCTGCGAGCACCCCGAGCTCCTCGAGGTCGATCCGCGCCCGCCTCGCCGTCGGGACGAGCGTCTCCCGGCACCGCTCCGCCGCGCTCGTGAGCGCCCGGGCAGGCGAGCCACGCTCGGCCGGCGCGAGCTCGTCCGCGAGAGCCTCGGCCTGCGCTCGCCCGAGGGTGCTGAGGGGCCGGTCACGGTCGTCCCCGGCCCACGTCCCGCGAGAGAGGGCCTCCGCGTGGCGGACGAGGTAGGCGATCGTCGTGCCCGTCGCCGCCCCGGCCACCTCAGTGGACCGCCGTGCCGATCGCGGAGCCGATCCCGTAGGTGACCGCTCCCGCGACCGCGCAGATCGCGAGCGAGCGGGCGGCCGAGAAGTACCAGGTCCGCACCGTCACGACCGACAGGACCGCACCGACGCAGAGCGCGGCGACCGCGGTGAGCGCGACGGACACGAGGATCGCGCCGCCGCCCGACGTTCCCCCCAGGAACGGGAGCAGGGGGAGAACGGCGCCGAGCGCGAAGGTGAGGAACGACGAGCCCGCCGCCTGCAACGGGGATCCCAGCGCCTCCGGGTCGAGCCCGAGCTCCTCCCGGGCGTGGGTCGCGAGAGCGACCTCGGGGTCGGACATGAGCTCACCTGCGAGCGCGCTCGCGACCTCGGGGGTGATCCCCCGGCTCTCGTAGATCCTCTCGAGCTCGCGTCTCTCGCTCTCCGGTCGGCGCCGGATCTCCTCGGCCTCGATCGCGAGCTCGCGTTGGAACGCCTCCCGCTGGGCCTGCATGGAGATGTACTCTCCCGCCGCCATCGAGAACGACCCTCCGAGGAGCCCGGCGAGCCCCGCGAGCCGGACGACCCCGGCAGCCGGGTGAGCGGCCGCCGTGCCGAGCACGAGCGAGACGTTCGACACGAGCCCGTCGCTCACCCCGAATATCGCCGCGCGCAGCCCCCCACCCCGAAGGTCCCGGTGCGTGTGGTCCCCGACGTGCATCTCGTGCTCGAGGGTCGCGCCGCGGCGCGCCGCGGCGAGCGCCCTCGCCCGACGGGCGCGGCTCGCGCGACGGACGGTCCGCGCGCCGCGAGACACGCCCCGCTCGGTGCCGGCCATGCTCGCACGCTAGTGCGTGGCGCCGGCGACGATCCTCTCGAGGAGCAGCACCGCGAGGGAGGCCGCGAGCGCCGGGACCCCGATGCGCCATCCGATGCGCACGAAGTCGCGCTCGCGCGCCGCGACGCCGAGGCGGCGCATCGTCGAGATCCACAAGAGCACCGCCAGCGAGCCACTCGGGAGGAGGAGCGGCCCGACGTTCGTCCCGAGGAGCACCGCCCAGAGCGACCAGGACGCGTGGTGGCCCGTGAAGGGGAGCGCGACGAGGAGAGCGGGGAGGTTGTTCACGACGTTCGCCCCGGCTGCCGCGACCACCGCCGTGCGCGCGACCGCCGGGACGGAGGAGCCACCGAGGAGCCCGCCGAGCCCGAGGTGCGCCGCCGCGCCGCTCGCGAGCACGCCGAGCCCGAGGACGGTGGCGACGACGTCCCACGGGACTTCGGCCACCGGGAGCGAGCGAGTCGCGACGACGAGCACGAGGTCCGCGGCGGCGACGACCTCGTACGGCTCGGCGCCTACGGCCGGGGCGACGAGGAACCCGGCGACGACGAGCACGACGAGCGCTCCCCCGCCGAGAAGGACGCGGCGCGAGCCGACCCGCTCCTCCCGCCCCGCCCCCTCCGCGCGTCGGGGCCCCCCGGGGTCCGCGGACTCGATCCTCCCGAGAGCGAGCCGGTACGCGAGCCAGCCGACCCCGGTGGCGGCGACGGTCGGGAGAGCGAGACGGGCGACGAACGTCGAGAGCGGCACGTGGCTGTGCGCGACCGCGATGAGGTTCGTGAGGTTCGACACCGGGAGGGCGGACGACGCGAGCGACGACAGGAGCGCAGGCTGCACGGCGAGCGCGAACGCGGACGAGCCCCGGCGACGGGCGACCCGGACGTAGAGGGGGGAGAGGAGGACGACCGCCGCGTCGAGGTTGAGCGCGGCCGTCGTGAGCGCCGCGAGCACCCAGAGCGCACCGACGTAACGTCGCCCCGAGGCGACCCGGGACGCGAGCTCCTCGAACAGCCCCCACCGGTCGAGCATCACGGCCATGGGGACGGCGAGCACGACGAACGCGAGCGGCGCGAGGAGCGGTCGCACCGCGTCGGAGGCCTCCGCCGGGCGGACGACCCCGGACGCGACGGCGACCGCTCCGAGGAGCGCGGGCGGGAGCCAGCTCACGCGGCGGAGCCGGGGCGTGAGCATCCCCGCGACCGACGCGACGAGCAGCACGACGGGTGCTGCGCTCGACACGGTCACCTCCTCGGGGTGCGGGCTCGGAAGGGCGCGGCACGGAGAGGCCGACAGCGCTCCGGTCCGGGCCAGACTACGGGTCCCGGGTCGCGCGGTCCGTGCTCGGCTCGGGGGAGGGCGCGTCCGAGAATTCTCCCCCCCGTCACGCGCCGTTCACCCCGTTCGCACGCTCGCTTCACCGGCCCTCGCGACGATCGCTCCGTGTCGACCGGAGAGTGGTCGGCGCCGCTCGCGGCGCCGGACGTCGCGTCCGGAGGTCCCGATCCGTCGCGGGTGGAGCGGGCGTCCTGGCCGCGTGTCCTCGTCGTCGAGGACGACGAGTCCCACGTGATCGCGCTCACGGTCGGTCTCGAGCGCGAGGGGCTCGCGGTGACGGCCGTGCGCGACGGCCGGGACGCCGTCGCCGTCGCCGAGCGTCTCCGACCCGACGTGATCCTCCTCGACCTCATGCTCCCCGGGGTTTCGGGCATCGACATATGCCGTGAGCTGAGATCCCGCGGGGACGACACCCCCATCATCGTGGTGAGCGCGAAGGGCGAGGAGCTCGACGTCGTCGTCGGGATAGAGGTCGGAGCGGACGACTACGTCCCGAAGCCGTACCGTATGCGCGAGCTCGTGGCGCGCATCGGCGCGCTCCTCAGGAGACGGCGGGCGCACGACGCCGCAGGCGCCCTGTCCCCGGGCGAGGTGCGGCACGCCCACCCGGACGCCCTCCGGGTGGGCGACGTGACGCTCGACGACGCCCGGCACGAGGTCACGGTACGGGGAGAGCCCGTCGAGCTCCCGTTGCGCGAGTTCCAGCTCCTTCGCGAGCTCCTCGCGAGCGCGGGGCGCGTCGTCACTCGCGACGCGCTCCTCGAGCGCGTCTGGGGCATCGACTACGAGGGAGACCCGAGGATCGTCGCGACCCTCGTCGGGCGGCTCCGGGCGCGGGTCGAGGAGGACCCGGAGGAGCCGACGCGGATACTCACGATCCGGGGAGTCGGGTACCGGTACGACGACCGATCCTGAGCGCGGCCGGGGCGCGCGCCCGGCCGTGCAGGGGCGCACCGGGCGGCTCGGCCCTACACTCGGGCCGTCATGACGGGAACGCCCTTCGCGAAGGACGCGGTCGCGTCCGCCGGGCGGGGCGCCGTGGGGCGCACGGGGGAGCTCCTCGCGGTCGTCCGCGACCGCGGCTACACGCGGAGCGCCACCCCGTTCTCGCTCTCCTCGGGAGGGACGAGCCACGACTACGTCGACCTCCGCAGGGCGGTGTCGCGCGGCGACGACCTCCGGGTCGCCGCGGAGGTGGTCGCCGAGGTGCTCTCCGACGCATGCGTCGAGTACGACGCGATCGGGGGGATGACCATGGGGGCCGACCCGGTCGCCCACGCGGTCGCGCTCTTGACGGGCCGGTCGTGGTTCTCGGTCCGAAAGGCCGAGAAGTCGCACGGGAGCAGGAGACGCGTCGAGGGAGCCGAGCTCCGTCCGGGCACTCGTGTCGTCGTGTTCGAGGACACGACGACGACGGGGCGCTCTCTCGCCGAGGCGGTCGAGGTCGTCGCCGCGACGGGCGCGACCGTGGCTCTCGCGTGCACGATCCTCGACCGCGGGGAGTCCGCGGGCGCCCTCTTCGCCGCCATGGGAGTCCCGTACCGGGCGATCCTCGGGTTCCGCGACCTGGGGATCGACGCGGTCCCCGGGCCCGGGACGGCCGGCACGGGGCGTCCCGCAGACTAGGTGGACGCTCTCGACGTCGTGCTCGTCGTGCTGCTCGTCGGCGCGGCGTTCCACGGACGGCGCGTCGGGGCGGTGGTCCAGCTCCTCTCGCTCGCGGGGCTCGCCGCGGGGCTCGCGCTCGGGGTGGTCCTCGTGCTCCTCGTCGAGCCGCACCTGCGCGGGCAGCTCCTCAAGACGGTCGTCGCCCTCGTCCTTCTCGTCATCCCGTCGGGAGCGGCGAGCCGCGCCGGCCGGCGGCTCGGCTACTCGGCGTGGCGCGCGATCCGACCTGCGCGCTTCGGGACGGCCGACGCGCTGCTCGGGCTCCTCCTCGCGGTCGCGGGGACCCTCGTCGGGTGCTGGCTCTTCGCGTCCGTGCTCGTGAACAGCGCGTACCCCACGGTATCCCGGCAGATCGGCTCGTCCCGGATAATCCAGGGAGTCGAGCGGGTGATGCCCCCCGTCCCGAACGCGTTCGCCGCGGTGGAGCGCTACCTGTCCACGGACGGGTTCCCCGAGGTGCTCGTGAACGTGCTCCCCGAGCCGGTCGGGCCGGTGCGCGTCCCGAGCGCCGCGCAGCTCCGGGCGGCGGTCGCGCGGGCCGGGTCCTCGACCGTGAAGGTCGTCGCGATCGGATGCGGCCAGGAGCAGGAGGGGTCGGGATTCGTCGTGTCCGAGACCCGGAGCGAGTCCCTCGTCGTCACGAACGCCCACGTCGTGGCCGGAACCGGGTCGATCTCGGTCCTCGCGCCCGACGGCGCGACCTCGCCCGCCTCGACCGTGCTGTTCGACCCGAAGTTCGACCTCGCCGTCCTCGCGAGCTCTCCTCTCGGGGAGCCCGCGCTCCCGGTGTCCTCCGGGCTCGTCGAGCGCGGCGCGGCGGCCGCCGTCCTCGGCTACCCGGGAGGCGGCCCGTTCCGGGCGGTCCCGGCCGGGGTCCTCGCGCGCTTCGCAGCCGAGGGACGGGACATCTACGCGAACGCGCTCACCGTCCGCACCGTCTACGAGCTCCAGGCAGTCGTGCGCCCGGGGAACTCGGGCGGCCCGCTCGTCTCCCCGTCGGGGACGGTCGTCGGCGTCGTGTTCTCGCGCTCGTCCACGAACACCGACATCGGGTACGCGCTCGCCTCTCCCGGTGTCCGCTCTCGTGTGCTCGAGGCCGAGAGGCACCCGGCGCGCCCGGGAACCGGAGCGTGCGCGAGCTGACGTCCGGAGGGCTGCCGAGCGCGCGCCAGCACCCGTGGGCAATGATGCTCCGATGGCGCTCCCTATCGAGGACTACGCGGTGATCGGCGACACGCACACCGCGGCGGTGGTCGGGCGCGACGGATCGATCGACTGGCTGTGCCTGCCGCGGTTCGACTCCGATGCGTGCTTCGCACGGCTCGTCGGCGACGAGCGCCACGGGTTCTGGCGCATCGCGCCGGCACAGAGCCCGAAGCCGGGCCTCGGCCCTCCGCTGCTCGCGACCTCCCGCCGCTACCACGGCGACACGCTCGTGCTCGAGACGGAGTTCGCCCTCGACGGAGGGACGGTCGTCGTCACGGACTGCATGCCCGTCCGCGAGCAGCTCCCGGAGGTCGTCCGCACCGTGCGGTGCACGTCGGGTCGGGTGGAGATGCGCATGGACCTGTGCGTCCGCTTCGGGAACGGGGCCGTGGTGCCGTGGGTCCGCCGCCTCGACGGGATGCTCACCGCCGTCGCCGGCCCCGACGCGATCGCCCTGTGGACCCCCGTCCACGTGCACGGGGAGCAGCTCACGTCCGCAGCGGAGTTCTCGCTGTCGGAGGGCCAGCAGGTGCCGTTCGTTCTCTCCTGGTACCCGTCGCACACGGACCCGCCACGCCCGGTCGACGGGCACTACGGCGTTCAGGAGACGGTCGACTGGTGGGAGGAGTGGTCGTCACGCGCCGCTGTCGCCGACGGCCCGTACCGGGACGCGATCGTGCGCTCCGCGATCACGCTGAAGGCGCTCACGTACGCCCCGACCGGAGGGATCGTCGCGGCGGTGACGACCTCGCTCCCCGAGGCGCTCGGAGGCTCGCGGAACTGGGACTACCGCTACTGCTGGCTCCGGGACGCGACGCTCACGCTGAGCGCGCTCATGGTCGCCGGGTACCACGAGGAGGCCGCGGCCTGGCGCGACTGGCTGCTCCGCGCGGTCGCAGGAGACCCCTCGAAGCTCCAGATCATGTACGGACCGGCCGGGGAGAGGAACCTCTCGGAGGCGGAGGTCCCGTGGCTCGGTGGCTACGAGGGCTCCGCCCCGGTGCGCGTCGGGAACGCCGCGGCCGGCCAGTTCCAGCTCGACGTGTACGGGGAGGTGATCTCCGCTCTCCACGAGGCCCGCCGCGGCGGGATGGAGCCTGCGGGGCCCTCGTGGGACCTCGAGACCGCGCTCGTCGAGTTCCTCGAGGACGGCTGGAGGCACGAGGACGACGGGATCTGGGAGGTCCGCGGCCCGAGACGGGACTTCACGCACTCGAAGGTCATGGCGTGGGTCGCGCTCGACAGGGCCGTGAAGGACGTCGAGGAGTTCTCGTTCCCCGGCCCGAGCGACCGGTGGAGGGCGGTACGGGACGCGATCCACTCGGAGGTGCTCGAGAAGGCGTTCGACTCCGAGAGGAACACCTTCACGCAGTACTACGGCTCGAGGGAGCTCGACGCGAGCGTCCTCATGATCCCGATGGTCGGGTTCCTTCCTCCGGACGACCCTCGCGTCGCGGGGACCGTCGCTGCGATCGAGCGCGAGCTCACCCACGACGGGTTCGTGCTCCGGTACGACACGACGGCGACGGGGGAGGTCGACGGGCTGTCGGGCCGAGAGGGAGCGTTCCTCGCGTGCTCGTTCTGGCTCGCGGACAACCTCGAGCTCGTCGGCCGTCACGACGACGCCCGCGCCCTGTTCGAGCGGCTCCTCTCGCTCCGCAACGACGTGGGGCTCCTCTCCGAGGAGTACGACCCGGTCGCGAAGAGGCTCGTAGGGAACTTCCCGCAGGCGTTCTCCCACATATCTCTCGTGAACACCGCGGTGAACCTCGCGCCGGCCGCGACGCTCGCGGAGGGGCACGGGCAGAG
>JAJZBW010000022.1 GCA_021798745.1 Actinomycetes bacterium | reverse complement strand
GCGTGATGCCGAGCTGGGAGATCCACCTACCCGGCCACATGATCCCGAACGTGTTCTTCCCCGCCGTGCTCCTTCCCGGGATCACCTTCGGCCTGATATACGCGTGGCCGTTCATCGACGCGCGCCTCACGGGGGACCACGCGGAGCACCACCTGCTCGAGAGGCCGCGCGACCGCCCGCTCCGGACCGCGATCGGCGCCGCCGTGTTCGCCTTCTACTTCACCTTGTTCGGGGCGAGCGCGACCGACGTCCTCGCGAACTACCTCTCGCTCTCCCTCGGGTTCGTCCTCTGGTCGTTCCGGATCCTGTGCATCGTGGTCCCGCTCGTGGTGTTCCCCGTCGCCTACAAGATCTGCCTCGAGCTCCAGGGAACCACGGGGGCCGGCCAGCGCAAGCGCCACAACGTGATCGTCCGGTCCGCCGACGGCGGGTACTCGACGGTCACGACCCCCGAGTACCCGGGGTACGTGCAGACGGAGCTCGAGCCCGTCCCGCTCGACGACGTCGACCTCGTGCCCGTGATGGCGCGGGACGGGGACGAGGAGCCCGAAGGAGTGTTCCGGATCCCGAGGGACTACCGCTAGCACGACCGCCGGGCCTGCGGGTAGCTCCTCCCAGCCCAGCCCAGCCCAGCCCAGCCCAGCCCAGCCCAGCCCAGCCCAGCCCAGCCACTGGGTGGCACGCGCCGGGGGTGCGGGAAGCTCGGGGCCGGGCGGGACGGCTCTCCGAGGCGACGCGTTCGGGGTCGACGCTCGCGCGGGCGGGGACGCGTCCTTCCTCGGTCCGCGCCGCCTCGTCTCGGGCAGCGACCCCGAGAGCCGCGACGTCACGATCTCGCCCCGCCGGCCGCTGTCTGGCGGAGGAGACCTTCCCGCCGACGGGCCGACCGCCGTGCCGCGCGCGCGAAGGTGAAGGTGAGGACGGCGGACGTCCACGCGTGGAGGCCTCGAAGAGCCGGTGGTCGGACTCGAACCGACGACCTGACGATTACAAATCGCCTGCGCTACCAGCTGCGCCACACCGGCGTGGATGTCGCGGGCGCGCGGCCCCGCTCCGTCAGGAACTCCTCGCCTCCCGCCGCGCCCCGTCCGAGGGGAGGCCCGACGACGCGGGCCTCCGGACGACGACGTCGCCGCCCTCGAGGACACGGACCGACCCGGTCGCCCGGATCGTCTCCGGGACGGCCGCCGGGCCCGCGCCGGAGGGTCGCGAGGGACGGTGCCCTCCCGCGAGGAACCGGAGGGGGGTCGCGCGGAGCCCGTCCACGAGACGCTCGAGGAGCGGGACCGCGAGGGGGTAACCGGCGGTCGCCACGACCGCTCCGAGCGCGAGGCCGCCGAGGACGTCGCCGACGTAGTGCGCCCCCACGTAGACCCGTGCGAACGCGAGGAGCAGGCCGAGAACGGTCCCGACCACGGCGAGCAGGCGCCGGCGGGAGATCCACAGGCCGGCCGCGACCGCGCCCGCCACCGTCGCGTGGTCGCTCGGGAACGTGAAGTCGTGCGCCCTCGGGACGAGCACCTCGACGTGCGCGAGCACCTCGTAGGGGCGGAGCCGTCCGATCGCGTGGCTGACGGGCTGCGAGATCCCGAAGGCGACGAGAGCGGCGAGCGGAGTCCAGAGAGTGGCCGCGACCCGACGGGAGCTCCCGTCGCCGAGCCAGCTGCTCCGCGCCTGCCCGTAGGCGAGGAGCGCCGCGGCGCCGAGAAGGACGAGACCGAGGTAGAGCGCGTACGCGCGCATGAATCCGTGCGCCCAGACGGTGCTGCGTGCGAATCGGTTCAGGTCCAGGTACAGCCTCGTGTCCACCGACTGCCTTCCTCCGGGCACCCCGGCCACAGGGAGCGCACAGGTCCATCTACCGTACTTGACGGCCATGTCGCACGGCGGACGCCGTGGGCTAGTGTTGCGGACCGAGCAAGAGCGGATCGTGCCTCCGGCACCGCGCCCGCGCACCTTGACGCCTCCGGCCAGGGTCTCGGGCCGCCTTCGGACGCACGTCGACCAGACGAGAGGAATGGCCGCGATGCGGATCCTGGTACTTGGAGGCGACGGCTACCTGGGTTGGCCCACGGCGCTCCACCTGTCCCAGCGGGGGCACGAGGTCGGAGTCGCCGACAGCCTCGTCCGACGGCACTACGACGACGAGATGGGCGTGAGCTCGCTCGTCCCGATCCGACAGCTGCAGCGGCGAGTGTCGACGTGGAAGGAGGTCTCCGGCCACACGATCCAGCCGTTCATCGGCGACCTCACCAACTACGCGTTCGTGACGGAGACCCTCCGCTCGTTCGAGCCCGAGGCGGTCGTGCACTTCGCGGAGCAGCGCTCCGCTCCGTACTCGATGATCGACCGCGACCACGCGGTGTACACGCAGGTGAACAACGTGGTCGGAACGCTGAACATGCTCTACGCGATCGCGGAACTCGACCCGAGCATCCACCTCGTGAAGCTCGGCACGATGGGCGAGTACGGGTCGCCGAACATCGAGATCGAAGAGGGCTTCATCGAGATCACGCACAAGGGCCGGACGGACCTCCTGCCCTTCCCGAAGCAGCCGAACTCCTTCTACCACCTGTCCAAGGTGCACGACAGCCACAACATCATGTTCGCCTGCCGGACGTGGGGCCTGCGCTCGACGGACCTCAACCAGGGCATCGTGTACGGGCAGCAGACCCCCGAGACGGTCCTGCACCCGGACCTCGCGACACGCGTCGACTACGACGCGGTGTTCGGCACGGTGCTCAACCGGTTCGCGGTCCAGGCGGCCGTCGGCTACCCGCTCACCGTGTACGGCAAGGGCGGCCAGACGCGGGCGATGCTCGAGATCCGCGACACGCTCGCGTGCGTCGAGCTCGCCTGCCTGAACCCCGCCGAGGCCGGCGAGTTCCGGGTGTTCAACCAGTTCACCGAGTCCTTCTCCGTGCGCCAGCTCGCCGAGTGGGTGCAGCGGGTCGCGCCGATGGACGTCAAGATCGAGTCCATCCCCGACCCACGCGTCGAGAAGGAGGAGCACTACTACCAGGCGGTCACGACGAGGCTCCCCGAGCTCGGCCTGAAGCCGCACCTGCTCGGGGACGACTTCGTGCGCTCGCTCGTCGAGCTCGCGGTGAGGCACAAGGACCGGGTGAACGTCGAGGCGATCCGGCCGACCGTGAACTGGCGGGTCACCCGCTCCGAGGTGAGCGTGGCCGGGGGGTCCGTCGGCGAGTGACGCCGTCGCCCCGGTCCGGTGACCGCCCGGGGCACGCCCGACCCGCTGCCACCGTTCTCGAGCTCGATACCGCCGGACGCCACCGATGCTCGGCCCCGTAGGTCGTCCCGCGCGCCCCTCCGCCCGGCGCGTCCGGCGGAGGATCGCCGCCGCGGTCGTGACCTCGCTCGTGGTCGCGCTCGTCGTCGGCGAGCTCGTGTACCGGGTGGTCGAGGACGCGACGCCCGCATCCCAGCGCGCCGCGAGGAGCTGGGTCGCAGCGGTCGGCCCGATAGTCGAGGAGTCGAACGGTCTCGTGCGCACCCTCGACGCGGTGCGCGCCCTGTCCGGGCTCCCCGTGTGCGCGCCGCAGGGGTGCACGAGGGTCGCGTTCGACGACGAGCTCGGGACGCTCGTGTCCGGGAGCGCCTCGGAGGTCGCGCAGCTCGCGGCGGTCGGTCTCACGCCGCCCTCCCCCGGGGTCGGCACTCTCCTCCAGACCGTGCTCGCGGACCGGGCCGCGGCGAGCACCGAGATCGCCGGGTCAGCCGCGCTACTCCTCGGTCCCGTGCACGACCACGCGGCGCTCGCACGCGCCCAGGGCGACCTCCTCGCGGCGGGTGCCCACCTCGAGGCGGCCGACGTCGCGTACCGCGAGTACCTCCGGGCGCTGCCCCGTCGTCTCGGGGTCGTCCGACCGCCGGCGTCGGCGTGGGTGTCGTCGCGTCGCGAGTGGGGCCGCACGAGCGTCCAGCAGTGGGCCGACCGCCTGGTCGCCTCGACGGGCCTCCGCTCCTTCGAGCGGGTCACCCTCCTCGCAGTCTCGACCACCCCGCCCGTCCTCCGCATCGTCGGGCTCCCGACCACCACGACCACGACGACCACGACGAGCACCACGACCACGACGAGCACCACGACCACGACGCTCGCGCCGCGCGGCCCGACGACGACGGGTGCTGCGCACCCGACCACGTCGACGACCACGACGTCGACGACCACGACGACCGTTCCTCCCACGACGACGACCCTGCAGATCCCGCCCCGGGGGTCCGTGTCCATCGTGGCGCCGACCTCCACGCTCTCGGTCCAGGTCGTCGTGGCGGACACCGGGAACCGACGTGCCGCGTCGGTCGTGCTCGGTGCGACGCTCACCCAGCGTCCCGCCGCGGGCTCGCCGGTCGCGATCCCGCGCTTGAGGACGCGCCGGCTCGGGGCGATGCAGCCGGGAGGTGCGCGGTTCGTCGTGCTCGGTCCGTTCCCCGTGCGAAAGGGGACGACCTACGACCTAACCGTCGTCGCGACCGTCCCCGGATGGGCCGTCGCGACCGACACGGTCGCCGTGAAGGTCGCCGGCTGAGGGCTCGGGCGGCGTCGCGACTCGCCCGTCTGCGTACGCTCGCTCCGCCCGTCGCACGACCTCGCGGACGGGGACCCCGAGCCGCAGGGCGAGGGCGGCCGCGTCGTCGTGCTCGACCTTCGCGCGTCCTCGCGAGACCTTCACGCGGACGCTCGTCCCCTCGACCTCGACCTGCTCGAGGGTCCGGGAGGATGCGTGCCGCTCCACGAGGTGGGACCGCGCGCCGAACGATCCCGTGTGACCGAGGAGCACGTCACGGACGCGGGACTCGAGCGCGAGGTCTGCGAGGGCGCTCACGACCGACCCGGGTCGTCCCTTTTTCATGAGAACCGGGGAGATCCACGCGTCGGCCGCGCCCGCGTCGAGGAGCGCGGCGAGCGCGTCCGCGAGCTCCTCGCCCGTCGCGTCGTCCACGTTGGCCTCGACGAGCACGAGCGGCTGCGCCGAGCGCGTGCCCACCCCCACGTCGTCGGCCGGCACGAGAGCCCCCGTGACGACCTGGAGCACGTTCGGGAGGCCGTCGATCTCCCTCGCGCCCGCCCCGTAGCCGACGGATCCGAGGAGCAGCGGCGGAAGGGGGCCGAAGCGCGCCCCCGCCGCCACGAGGATCGCCGCGCCCGTCGGCGTCGTGAGCTCGACGGCGACGTCTCGTCCGTACACGGGAGCGCCCTCGAGCAGCGCGAGGGACGCGGGCGCGGGGTTCGGGATCGTCCCGTGCGCGCCACCCGTCGTTCCCGAGCCGGTCGCGACCGGGCTCGCGACCACCTCGTCGACGCCGAGGAGCTCGAGGCCGACCATCGCAGCGACGACGTCGACGACGGTGTCGTGGCCTCCGAGCTCGTGGAGGTGGACCTCGTCGGGGCGGACCCCGTGGAGGCGGGACTCGACCTCCGCGAGCCGGACGAACGCTGCCCGGGAGCGCGCGGCGGCCCGGCCGGGGAGCTCGCCCCCCTCCACGATCTCGAGCAGGTCCGCGAGGCGTCGCGCGGGGCCGGCGGGGGGAGCGGACACCGTGACGCGCGCCGCGGAGAGCCCCCCGCGCAGCACACGGGACACCTCGAGGGACCAACCGGGGAGGGGGAGCGTCGCGAGGGCCTCCCGGAGGGCTCCCTCGTCCGCACCCGCGTCGAGGAGGGCGGCGACGACCATGTCGCCCGAGATCCCGGCGAAGCAGTGGAACCACGCGGTGCGCCGAGCCCCGCGGCTCGCCCCGGCGCTCACCGGAGGATGCGCGCGACCGCGCACGCCGCCCCGAACCCGTTGTCGATCCCGACCACGGTCACGCCCGCCGCGCACGACGAGAGCATCGCGAGCAGAGCGGTGACCCCTTCGAGGCTCGCCCCGTACCCGACGCTCGTCGGGACCGCGACGACCGGTGCACCGGTCACGCCTCCGACGACGCTCGCGAGAGCGCCCTCCATGCCGGCGACGACGACGACGACGTCCGCGGACGCGATCTCGTCGACCGAGACGAGCAGGCGGTGGAGGCCCGCGACCCCCCGGTCGACGAGGACAGACGGGTCGAACCCGTACGCGCGGAGCGTCGACTCGCACTCGCGCGCGACGGGGAGGTCCGCGGTGCCGGCGGTGACGACGACGACGCTCCCGGTGCGCGCCGGAGCGTCCCGCCAGCGGACGATCGTCGGGCGCGCCCGGTCGGCGAGCTCGGGGTCGCGGCGACCCCCGGGGTTCCGCGCGAGCGCCGCGGCGACCTGCTGCTCGTCGGCCCGGGTGAGCAGCACGGGCCCCGACCCGTGCGCGAGGAGCTCGGCGACCACCCCGGCGCACTCGCGCGGGGTCTTCCCCGGCGCGTACACGGCTTCGGGCATCCCCTGGCGAAGCGAGCGATGGTGGTCGACGCGCGCGTACCCGAGGTCCGCGAACGGGAGCCGGGAGAGCCTCGTCGCGGCGTCCGCGGGCGCGACCGCACCGGAGCTCACGGCGTCGAGAAGCTCGACGAGGTCGTCGTGGTCCATGGTCCTCACTATCCTGCCAGCATGGCCGTCGCACCCGGAACGCCCGGTCGGATCGCGTACCTCGGACCTCCGGGGACCTTCACCGAGGAGGCGCTCGTAGGCGAGCCCGACCTCGCGTGCGGCGAGCACCTCGCCGTCGCGACGATCGCGGACGCCTTCGCCGCCGTCGCGGAGGCGCGCGTCGACGCGGCGTTCGTCCCCATCGAGAACTCGATCGAAGGGCCCGTGAACGCCACGATCGACCAGCTCGTGTTCTCCGACGACCTCCTCGTGCAGCGAGAGGTCGTGCTCGACGTGCACATCGACCTGATGGCGCTCCCGGGGACCACGGTCGGTTCCGTCCGGCGCGTCCTCTCCTTCCCCCACGCGACCGCCCAGTGTCGCGCCTACCTCGGGGAGCACCTCCCCGACGTCGAGGTCGGCGCTGCGAACTCGACCGCCGACGCCGCGCGGGCCGTCGCGGAGGGGCGGCTCGAGGGGGTCGCCGCCCTCGCCCCTCCCCTCGCAGCGAGGCTCTACGACCTCGAGGTCCTCGCGCACGGGGTCGAGGACTTCGGGGGGAACCAGACACGGTTCGTGCTCGTCGAGCCCCACCGGGTCCCCGCGCCCACCGGCCACGACCGGACGACGCTCGCCTGCTTCCAGCACTCGGACCGCCCGGGGAGCCTCCACGCGATCCTCGGGCAGTTCGCGGCGCGGGACCTCAACCTCACCTTCATCGAGTCCCGTCCGACCAAGCAGGCTCTCGGCGAGTACTGCTTCGTCGTCACCGCGGACGGGCACGTGACCGACGAGGTGCTCGGCGACTGCCTCCGCGCGCTCCACGCGGACCTCGGGGCGGTGAAGCTCCTCGGCTCCTACCCCGTCGCCGGGGACGCGGCGGACGCCCGGCGCGAGGTTCTCGACGCGCGCCGGAAGGAGTCGAGCGCGTGGCTCGAGGAGATCCGCTCACGTGTCGCCGGCGCGCCCGTCCCGGAGGGAAGGGGGGCGCCCGGGCGCTGACCGGCCCCGCCGGCCGCACCGGAGGCGGACGGGGAGACGGCGAGGGGCCCGGTGGGACGGACCGAGGAGGGATGGCAGAGCGGACGAATGCGACGGTCTTGAAAACCGTTTAGGTGCAAGCCTACGAGGGTTCGAATCCCTCTCCCTCCGCTCCACCCCTGCCGTCGCCGGACCGGGCCGCTCCGGCGGGCGCACGGAAGGGTGCCTCTCGCGACGGGCCGCGCCCGGGGGGACCGTCCTCCTCGCGAGGGAGGTCGTCAGGCGAGAAGGGTGATCGTCGCGACGAGCCCGACGGCGACGATGATCGCGCGGAGGAGCTGCGGGCGAAGGCGCCTCCCGACGAGCCCGCCGACCTGGCCGCCGACGACCGACCCCGCGGCGATGAGACCGGCGGCCTCGTAGGAGATGTGGCTCTCGGCGAGGAACACGATCGCAGCGGACCCGTTCGCGAGGGCGGCGAGCACGTTCTTCGCTCCGTTGAGCCGCTGCAGGGTGTCCTCGATCGAGATCCCGAGGAGCGCGACGAGCACGACACCCTGGGCGGCGCCGAAGTAGCCCCCGTACACGCCGGTCGCGAGGACCGACAGGTGGAGCACGGGACCCCCGTGGGCACGCCGCGTGCCCCGCGACTCGAGCCACCGGGCCACTCGCGGCTGGACCGCGACGAGGACGCACGCGAGGAGCACGAGCCACGGGACGACCCGGTGGAAGACGCTCCCGGGGAGCGCGAGGAGCAGGAGCGCGCCCGCCGTGCCCCCGAGGGCGGACATCGCCCCGAGCATCGCGACGCGTCGCCCCTGGCCCGAGAGCTCGCGCCGGTAGGCGACCACCCAGCTCACGTTGCCCGGGACGAGTCCGAGCGTGTTCGAGACGTTCGCGACGAGCGCGGGGAAGCCGAACGCGAGGAGCGTGGGGAACGTCACGAGCGAGCCCGACCCGACGACCGTGTTCATCGTCCCTGCCACGATCCCGACTCCGAGGACGGCGAGGATCTCGAGCGCGGGCACCACGACGGTCTAGCCGCTCGTGCGCTCCGTCCGGAGCGCCCGGCTCGCTGGGTCCGCGACCCGGGCCGTCGCGCCGGGGCCGGTCGCAGGTGTCGCGGGGGTCGTCCCGGGAGTCATCCCCACCAGAAGACCGCGGCGAGCGCCACGTAGCACCCGATGAGCGCGGCGCCCTCGAGCCACGTGGACTCGCCGTCGAACACGACGACGACCGCGATCGCGGCGCCGATCCCGAGCGCGGCGAGCAGCATGAGGGGCATCACGAGGTTGAGGTGCGCCCCCCCGATGGGACCGGAGAGGAGCACGAGGAGGGGGAGGACGGCGAGGGCGATCTGGACGGGGCTCTGGAGGATCGCGGAGAGCGCGTAGTCCGGCCGGTTCCTCGCTGCGAGCCCGATCCCGACGACGTTCTCGACCGCGTTGCCCGCGATGGCGACGACGACGAAGCCCGCGAAGGCCGCGGACAGGTGGAGGGCGCCGAGCGCGGGGGTGAGCGAGGAGACGAACCAGTCCGACACGAACGCGGCGGTGACGCTCGAGCCGAGGAGGGCGGCGACCACGACCGAGGTGGGCCACCCGGAGTGCGCGGGCGCGGACGGGGCGGACGGGGCGGCGCGCAGCGCGGACGGGGCGACCGGCGCGGCGCGCAGCGCGGACGGGATCGAGAGCACGTACACGACGAGGAGCACCGCGGACGCGACGTCCGAGAGGGCCTGCTCGTGGTGGGCCGCGGCGCCTCCGATATGGGAGGAGAGCGTGGGCACGGCGATCACGGCCACCGCGAGCAGGAGAAGCAGGGCCGCCGACCGGGGTGCGTCCGCGTGGAACCTCTGGGTGCCGTTGCGCAGGCCGCCCACGACGAACGCGGCGCCGAGCACGAGGAGGACGTTCGCGAGGATCGACCCGACGATGGCCGACTGCACGACGCGTGGCAGGCCTGCGCGGAGGGCGAAGATCCCCACGAACAGCTCCGGGAGGTTCCCGAGAGCGGACTGGACGAAGCCGGTGGCACCCGATCCCAGGCGGTCCCCGAGCCGGTCGACGCTCCGCCCGACGAGCGCGGCGAGGAGCGCGAGCGCCACGCCGGACACGACGAACGGCGCGACCTCGCCGGCCCCGGCCGCGTGCACGGCCCCGCTCGCCGCGGCGAGCGTCGCGGCGAGCGCGACGAGGGACACGTCGCCGAGCACGGGCGCGCGCGTCCCCCGAGGTCGTCGTGCGGTCACTTCAAGATGTTCACGGCCCGTGCGACCACGAGCGCGACGGTCACGAGGGAGATCGCGGACTGCACCAACATGAGCGCCTTCGACCACCTCGACAGCGGCATCACGTCCGTCGGGCTGAACGCCGTCGCGTTCGTGTAGGAGAGCCAGAGGTAGTCGAAGAACCTCGTCGACCACTCGGGAGGAGCGAGCTCGGGGTTCGCCATCTGGGGGAAGAGGAAGTCGGGGTGGGGGCGACGCGCCGTCGCCCGCGCCGCGGGACCGCCGCGGTCGAACTCCCAGTACCAGAGGCCGAACACGATGATGTTGGTCACGTAGATCGCGGCCCCGCTTCCGAGAAGGACCGGGGCGCTCGGACCGGACCCGCCGGAGACGAGCGCGTCGATGAGGCGTACCGCGGACCACGCGTTCGCGACGGAGATCGTCGCGATGAGGAGGAGGCTCGCGCCCCGGAGCGTCCGTGAGGAGCGGTCGATCCGCCGCGGGTTCGCCGCGACGAGCCCGAGAGCGAGCACCGCCTCGAGGAGCACGGGGACGAGCCGGGGCCCGAGGAAGTAGCGCGGGGGGAGGACCACCTGGAGCACGATCGCGACGGCGACGAAGCCCGCGACCGGAAGCCGGTGCTCCCCGGCGGTGGCGCGCTGCCAGGCGGGGACGACCCGCGCCTCGACGCTGCGCCCCTCGGCGGAGACGAGGCGCTCGAGCTTCTCGATGTGCTCGTGGAGGCCGTGGACGAGCCGGCCGAGAGCCTCGGAGTCGCCGACGTGGCCGCCGCCCGCCCCGCCCGGCGAGGGCGCGCCGGGCGGCCCGCTGGCGCCACCGTCCTCGATGCTCACCCGTCCATGCTCGCGCCCGACGGGGGACGTGGTCCGGCTAGTCGATCGACTCGACCGGGACCGACCGTGCGGGAGCGCTCCGGAAGATCACGGTCTGGTACGCGACGTACTTCGCGACCCACAGCGCGAGGCTCACCAGGAGGTACACGGCTCCGAGCACGAGGAGCTTGAGGATGCGGTGCGCGTGGTCCGCGTCCGCGATCGCCCCGGTCACGAGGCTCGATATCCCCATGCTCACGAGGGAGGTCGTCCAGTAGAGCACGACCTGGCGCGCGGGGCGCCGTCGGTCCGCCTCCGACCAGATCCAGTACCGGGAGAGCAGGTACGACGGCGCCGTCCCCGCGAAGTTCGCGAGCAGCGCTGCGAGGGTCGCCCCCATGGCGGTCTCGGCGTCGAGCGCGACGAGACAGACCTCGCTCACCGCGAGCGCGATCAGCGAGGTGGCGGCGTAGCGGAAGATCCTCCGGTGGTCCTGCCGCCCGGCGACGAGCCCGCGGACCCGGCCGACCGAGGTGGTCGACGAGCCGACGACGGCGAGCCGCTGTCTCGCCTCGTCGCGCTCGAGCTGTTCGGGAAGCGCAGTCATGTCCAGTCGTGTGTCCAGGTCTCGCTCCGCCGAACGGCGGCTCGTGCGGGCAGATACGGCGTGCTGCAAGGACCGGCGCGACGACCCGGCCCCGCCCACCCCGCCGGGAGGCGTCACACGAGGACGTCGCCGCCAGACTAGGCGATGAGACGGCGCAGGACCACTCACCTCCCCCTGGCTGGCCGCCGCCCCTCCGCCATCCGGCTGCCCTGCCCCCTCCGGGGGTCGCCGTGCTCGCGACCGAGGCCGGAGAGCGGGGCTCATTCGGAGCGCCCCGCGCGAAATGCACCGGAAATCGCACCGGCGTAACTAGCATGGCGCGGCAATGTCCGAGGCGCGTGTGGGGTCGGTCAGGGCGCTGCGCGAGCTCGCCGAGGTCGTCGAGTCGCGCGCCGCGGGCCTCGTGACCGCGGTCGTCGAGCGGACGCTCGGAGCGGCCGACGGCGCGGATCCCGCTCCGCTGGCGGACGTCGTGCGCCGGGCGACCCTCGCGCTCGCGGAGCGGATCCGCACGCTCCTGCCCGCAGGCGACCGCTCGGCGGGACCGCACCGCTACGCGGGCGGGCTCCCCGCGGTGCGGGCGGAGTCGTTGCCCCTCGCCGTCGTCGTGCGCGCCTGGCTCTGCTGGAGGGAGCTCTGCACCGAGACGTGCGCGTCCGAGGGGGGCCGGCTCGGCGTCGACCCGGCCATCGCCGGGCGGGTCGCGGCCGAGGTCGTCGCGATCGGCGACGACGCGGTCGTGCGCGCGTGCGGGGCGTTCGACGACGAGCGACGACGCGTGCAGGAGGCCCTCACCGACCGGCAGGCAGAGCTCGCCCACCAGGCGACGCACGACCCCCTCACGGGCCTCCCGAACCGCGCGGCGATCCTCGCTCGTGCCGGGGATGCGCTCGACCGGGCGCGACGCTCGCGCACGACGGTCGCGGCCCTCTTCGTGGACCTCGACAACTTCAAGGACGTGAACGACACCCTCGGGCACCGCGCCGGAGACGAGCTCCTTCGAGCGGTCGCGCAGCGTCTCGGGCCCCCGACGCGAGGGTCCGTCCTCGGGCGCCTCGGAGGGGACGAGTTCGTGGTCCTGCTCGAGGACCTCACCGGTCCCGAGCCCGCGTACGACGTCGCGGCGGAGCTGCTCGCGGCGTTCGGCGAGCCCTTCCTCGTCGGGGGGCTCGAGGGCCGGCCGCTCGCCGTGACCGCGAGCGTCGGGATCGCCGCGGGGGAGCGGACGTCGCCCGAGGACCTCCTCCGGGACGCGGACATCGCCATGTACCGCGCCAAGTGGTCCGGAAGGAACCGAGCGGTCGCGTTCGAGCCCGAGATGCAGTGGGCCGCGCGGACACGGCTCGAGCTCGAGATCGAGCTGCAGGCGGCGCTCGACCGCGGGGAGTTCTTCCTCGTGTACCAGCCGACGTTCGACCTGAGCGACATGCGAGTGACCGGGGTCGAGGCGCTGCTCCGCTGGCGGCACCCCGAGCGCGGCACGATCGCCCCCGGGGAGTTCATCCCGCAGCTCGAGACCACCGGTGCGATCGTGCCCGTCGGCCGGTGGGTGCTCCTCGAGGCGTGCCGGCAGGGGGCGTCGTGGCACTCGTCGGGGCACGAGGTCGCGATCTCCGTGAACGTGTCCGCCCGACAGGTCGAGAGCGGAACCTTCGTGGAGGACGTCCGCGGTGCGCTCGAGGTCTCACGGCTCCCCGCGGGGCTCCTCACGGTCGAGATCACCGAGACCGCGATCGTGCGCGACCTCGCGCTCTCTGCCGCGTGCCTCGAGGCGGTCCGCTCTCTCGGGGTCCGCATCGCGGTGGACGACTTCGGCACGGGGTACTCGTCGCTCGCCCACCTCCAGTGCTTCCCCGTGGACGCCCTCAAGATCGACCGGAGCTTCGTGTCCGGGATGCTCCAGGGACGCGAGTCCGAGGCGCTCGTCCACACGCTCGTCCAGCTCGGACGGGCTCTCGGCATCGAGACGCTGGCGGAGGGCATCGAGGAGCTCCCCCAGCTCGCGCACCTTCGCGGCGAGCAGTGCGCGAGCGGGCAGGGGTTCCTGTTCGCGGAGCCTCTCCCCCCCGACGAGATCCGGACGTTCTTCGCGAGCTGGAGCGGAGGCGTTGCCGCGCTCGGGCCGGCGTGAGCGCCCCCGAGGTTCCGCCGGTGCCGGGCGACTCCGGTACGGTCGACGCGGTGGGCGACGACGGACGTGGGACGTGGAGGGAGGAGCCGCTTCCCGAGAGGTCCGCGATCGACCGCCACGTGGTCGAGCTCTTCGCGCTCGTGAGCGAGGCCGCCGCCGGGGCGACCCACGCCCTCGTGACGGGCGACCGCGAGGCCGCGCGCGAGCTCGTGCGCCGCGACGAGGTCATCGACGCCCTCTACCGGGACGTGGCGGGCCTCGTCGAGAGAGAGCTCGTCGAGAGCGATCCGGTGCCCGAGCGCCGCCAGTACCTCATCTCGATGCTCCGGATGCTCCCCGAGCTCGAGAGGAGCGGAGACCTCGCCGAGCACATCGCGCAGCGTGCGGTGCGACCGATCGCGGTCGAGATGTCCCCGAGGTCGCGGGGGCTCGTCGAGCGGATGGGCGAGGTCGCGTCACAGATGTGGGAGCGCGCCGCGGACGCGTTCGGGGAGCGAGCTCCCGAGGTCGCCGCGCGCATGGAGGAGCTCGACGACGAGATGGACGACCTCCACACCTCGTTCATCGCCGAGATCGTCGGTTCGGGGGTCCCGACCCAGATCGCCATCGAGCTCGCCCTCATCGGGCGCTTCTACGAGCGGCTCGGGGACCACGCGGTGAACCTCACGCGCAACGTCCCGCGGGACGCGGGTCGGTTCCGGCCGGGCAGGGAGTGACGCGCACGACCCGGCGTGCTCGCGGGCGCGTGGCCACCTGACGGGCGTCGGGCCCGGTCAGAACCAGTGGAACCACGGGTGACCGTGGCGCCACACGACCACGAAGACCTTCCCGACTATGTAGGAGTGCGGGACGGTCCCCCAGAACCGGCTGTCCGCCGAGTTCCCCCGACAGTCCCCGAGCACGAAGTAGTGGCCGGGCGCGATCGTCGTGCGTGGGATGTTCAGCGCGGGCTGCGCGCACTGCCCGACGAGCGGAGGGAGCCACGGCTCGGCGAGCGGCCGGCCGTCGATGTAGACCGTGTCGCCCTTCGAGCTGATCGTCTCCCCGGGGAGCCCGATCACGCGCTTCACGAGGTCTCCCGCGTCGGTCGAGTTGTCGGCGGGCGTCCTTCGGAACACGATGATGTCCCCGCGCTGGATGTTGTCCACGACCCAGGGCAGCTTGTCGACGAGCATCCTGTCGCCGATCTGGAGGGTCGGGAGCATCGACCCGGAGGGCACGTAGAAGGTCTGCACGACGAACGCCCGCAGCGCGAGCGCCACGAGCGCGGCGCACGCCGCGACGACGACCCACTCGACGGCCCGCCGCCGCCTCACGGACCGCACGGTCCGCCGACGCACGAGCGCGTCCGGGGGCCCGGTGGGGGCGTCGCCGGCAGGGCGCGCTCCGGCGTCCGGGAGAGCGGGCTCCCGTGCCCGGTCGACGTCGTCGCTCATGGCGTGCCGTGCACGCTGCGTCGGCGCGCGCGGTCCCCTTCTGTCCTCGGGCATCGGCGGACAGGCTAGAGCGTCCCCGGGCCGAGCGGGCCGAGCCCCACGTCGTGCACCGCTCGCGGCGTCGCTCCGTCTACACTTGGTGCTCCACGGGCCGGCGAGGATGCGGGCCGGTGCGTGGGAAGGGGCACGGACGTGCTCCGAGTGGGCCCGGGCTCGGCCCACCCGCCCTGAGCTACCCGTCCGGGCGGGCGGAGCGGGCACCGGGCTCGGCGCGACAGGAGGCTCCACAGGAGTGAGGAGCGGCCGTTGGCCCGCCGACACGAGCGCCCGGACCGATCGGGGCCCGAGGTCGCCCCTCCGTCGAGGAGACCGGTAGTGGCCGCGTCCGTCGCGGCGCCTCCCGCCGACGGGGACGAGTTCGACCCCGTCACGGGGCTTCCCCACCTCTCCTGCCTCGTCGAGGAGATCCAGCGGCTGCAGGACCGCGCCCGCGAGCAGCGAGGTCCCCGGCGTGTCGTGCTCGCGAGCCACGTGCTCCTGGTCGTGGGCATCGCGGGCGACGACGACCGGCACGACGCGCTGTTCCTCCGGGCGCGCACCGCCTCGCTCCTCCGGGCGGTCTTCTCCGACGACGAGGTGATCGCGCTCCTCCGGCACGGCCTCTTCGCGGTGCTCGTCCGTGACCGCCGCGACCTCTCGTCGGACCGTGAGTTCCTCACGGCGATGCTCGAGGAGTTCGACGTGAGGGCGCGGGTCTGGGTAGAGCGCGTCCCCGCGGACGGCCCGGGGACCGCGAGCCTCCTGTCGACGCTCCTGCTCGGCGGGGGGTGGGACGAGCCCTCCTAGCCCGCTGCTCGGCCGCCGCGGCGGGCCGGCCGGTCAGCGGACGCCGGCGAACAGGTCCTGCTCGGGGGGCGCGCCTCCGCGCGGGCCGGAGAGCTGGACGAAGCTCTCCACCGCGAACACCTCTGCGAAGCGGTCCTCGCCGATCGCGAGGAAGAACGCGTTGTCCATCTGGCTCGCGTGCGCCGCGAGCGCGGCGCGCTTGCGGCCGACGACCGTCGAGCAGTCGACGCGGGCGGTGACGAGCTCGTCGGCCGTCGCGATGCTCTCGAACTCCTCCGCGTCCGGCACCTCCACGCCGTCCTCGGCGAACAGCGAGGCGAACCGAGCGATCGAGGAGCGCGGGAGCGCGGTGCAGTAGAGCTTCGCCGCGACGTCGGTCGCGGCGAGCGCCGCGACCGTGATCCGGTGGGCCTGGATGTGGTCGGGGTGGCCGTAGAAGCCGTTGTCGTCGTAGGTGACGACGACCTGGGGCCGGTAGCGCTCGACGAGCGAGGCGAGACGCCCGGCCGCCTCGTCGACGGGCGTCGTCCAGAACGAGCCGGGGGCGTCGTTCTGCGGCCATCCCGCCATCCCCGAGTCGTGGTAGCCGAGCATCTCGAGCGAGGAGACGCCGAGGACCGCGCAGCTCGCGGCGAGCTCCTCCCGGCGGGTCGCCGCGACGGCGTCCGCGTCGTGGCCGTCCTCGCCGGGCTTCGCACCGCCCGGACCGTCTCCGAGCTCCCCGCGAGTGCACGTGACGAGGACCGTCCGGACGCCCTCGTCCGAGTAGCGGGCGAGGATGCCTCCCGTGCTCGACGCCTCGTCGTCGGGGTGCGCGTGGACGGCCATGAGAGTGAGTGCCCGAGGAGCGCCTGCCACGGGGACGAGGCTACCGGCCCGCGCGGACGCGTCAACCGGACCGTCCGAGCGGTCGTTATGGGCTCTGTGGACGCGGGCGTCACGGGGGAAGCGGACGCGGTCGGGCGGGCGCTCGAGGCGACGAGCGAGCGCCTCGCCGAGATCCTCGCGGTGCAGCGCGACATCTCCGCGGCCGGGCTCGACCTCCATGCGGTGATGAAGCTCGCCGTCGACCACGCCCGGCGGATCACGGGGGCCGACGGGGCGATGGTGAGCCTCATCGACGGGGACGACATGGTCGTGCGGGCCGCCGGGGGGACCGCCGCGAGCGTCCTCGGCGACCGGCGACCGCTCTCGGCGACGCTCCTCCGCTTCGCGATCGAGTCGGGCCGGCCGATCCTCGTGCCCGACTCGAGGACCGACCCGCGCGTGAACCGCGACCTGTCCGGCCGTGTCGGCGACCACTCGATCATCTGCGTCCCGTTCGCGGTCGCGGGCAACGTGGTCGGCTCCCTCAACGTCGTCAGCTCCTCGCCCGGGCGCCCGCTCACCGAGGAGCACCGCCAGTCGATGGAGATCGTGGGCGGGATGCTCGCCGCCGGGGTGGGCCACGCCGCGGAGTACGAGTCGAAGCGCTCCGAGGCCGAGGCGCTCGGCCGCTTCCAGACCCTCTTCGACGGCGCCCCGATCGGGATCGCGCGCGTCGCGCTCGACCGGCACGTCGTCGCGGCGAACCGTGCCCTGTGCGAGATGGTCGGCTACGGCGAGGAGGAGCTCGCCTCGTCGCCGTTCGACCGTGTCACGCATCCCGAGGACATCGAGCGTGAGCGCGAGCTCTTCGAGCGCCTCGCGGACGGGGACGCCGTCGCGTACTCGCTCGAGAAGCGGTTCGTCCACCGGACCGGGAAGGTGGTCTGGGCACAGGTGAACGTCGCGGCCGAGCACGACGCGGACGGCGCTCCGGTGCTCGCGATCGTGATGGTCGAGGACATCACCGAGCGAAAGGCCGCCGAGGAGGCGCTGAAGGAGCAGTCGGAGGTCACGCGCCACCAGGCGACCCACGACGAGCTCACGGGGCTCGCGAACCGGGTGCTGTTCTCCGAGCGCGCCCTCGAGGCCGTGCGGGTCGCGTCGCGGGACGAGTCGGGCGCGCGCCTCGCGGTGCTCGTCGCGGACCTCGACCGCTTCAAGGACGTGAACGACACCCTCGGGCACCACGCGGGAGACCTCGTGCTCCAGCAGGTCGCGACGCGAGTCGTGTCCGCGCTCCGCGCCTCGGACACGGTCGCGCGGCTCGGGGGTGACGAGTTCGCGGTCCTCCTCCCCGCGGTCGTGGGGCGTGACGGGGTCGACGCGCTCGTGCGACGGATCCAGAGCGCTCTCGCGCCTCCCGTCCTCGTCGGGGACGTGCCGATCGTCGCCGGAGCCTCCATCGGGGTCGCTCTGTACCCCGAGGACGGGACCGAGGTCGACGTGCTCGTGCAGAGGGCCGACACGGCCATGTACCGGGCGAAGTCCGACGGGTCGACGCACGTGTTCTACGACGCGGTGCTCGACTCGGCGAGCACCGATCGCCTCACCTCGCTCTCGACGCTCCGCCGTGCCCTCGACTCGCGTTCCCTCTCCCTCCGCTACGGGGCGAAGGCGCGCACGCGGAGCGGGGAGCTGTGCGCGGTCGTCGCACACCCGCACCTCGGCGGACCCGACGGCGAGCCCGGCTCGCCCGTCGCCGTCCTCGGGCCCGGGGAGCACGCGGACCTCGCGCGCTCCCTCGCTCTCCTCGTCGTCGACCTCGCGCTCGAGGACTGCGCGAGCTGGAGGTCGGCCGGGCTCGAGGTCCCCGTCGTCGTGTCCGTCCCGTGCACGGTGCTCGCGGATCCCTCGGTCCTCCCCGAGCTCGAGAGCGCGCTCGCCACGCGGGGCCTCCCTCCGCGGATGCTCGAGCTCGCGGTGCCCGGAGCGTGCGGAGGAGACCTCTCCGGCGCTCGACTCGCCATGGACCGTCTCCGCTCGATCGGGGCGCGGGTCGTGCTCGACGGAGCGGGCTCCTCGTCGACGTCCCTCGACGTGCTCCGCTCGCTTCCCGCGCAGGGGATCCGCCTCGACGCGTCCCTCGTCGAGGCGCTCGACCGCGAGGAGAGCGCGGCCGCGATCGTCCGTGCGCTCGTCCAGCTCGCACGGGACCTCGGAGTCGAGGTGTCCGCGCACGGCGTCGCCCGCCCGGGTGTCCGGTCGCGGCTCGCCGAGATCGGGTGCGACCTCGCCGACGGGCCCGCCTTCGGCGATCCGGTCCCCGCGAGCCGGGTCCCCGAGCTCGTGCCCGACAGGCGCGCGCGGGCGACGCGCCGACGCCCCTCTCGTGGCGCGGCGGGTCGGGTCGCCGACCGCGGCCGCCCGCGCGACGCGGGCGCCGGACGGTCCACGTAGCGAGGGAGTCGTGCGCGCCTTCTCGGGGAGCGGGCGACTCTCGGGACGTTAGGCCCTGCCCGACGGGCGCCGATCGCAGCACGATGGTGCCGAGCGCACGAGTGGCGCGAGACGGGCGGGAGGCGCGCTACGCCGAGAACGCGCCCGGCGGAGCGCCCCGAGGCGACCACGGCGAGGGCACAGGGAGGCCGTCGTGACCGGGACACACAAGGCACGGCCGTTCGTCGTGGTCGGGGTCGACGGGTCGCGCCAGAGCAGGGCGGCCCTCGAGTGGGCCGCGCGGTACGCGGGGCTCGTCGGGGCCCAGCTCCGGGCCGTGATCGCGTGGCAGCGCGAGTCCGGCTTCGGCTACTTCCCCGAGGGCGAGCGGGGCCTCGAGCACGAGGCGCGTCGCGTCCTCTCCCACGCGGTCGAGCTCGTGCTCGGACGCGAGCACGACGTGGACCTCGTTCTCGAGGTCGTCCGCGGGAACCCGACGACCGTCCTCCTCGAGGCATCCCGTGGCGCGGACGTGCTCGTCGTCGGGGACCGCGGCTACGGAGGGTTCGCAGGGCTCCTCCTCGGGTCGGTCGGGGAGAACTGCCTGCGCCACGCCACCTGCTCCGTCGTGCTCGTCCGGGAGGATGCGCCGACCTCCTGACGTCTCGCCGGCCGTCGCTCCGGCCGAGGCGGCGCGTCAGCCCGGCGGTCGCGACCCGCTCGGGTGGCGCCCGAGGGCGCGCTCGTCACCCGCTGCGCCCGCTCGCCTGCGGAGCTCCTGGAGCTCGGCGAGGTCCGCGATGAGCTCCTCGCGGCTCACCGAGAGAGAGGACCCGGGCGGCGACATGACGGCCGAGCGCCGGCGGATCTCGAGGTCGGTGTCTCTGCTCATGCCCCCACGATACGAACACGTGTTCGATGCGTCAACAGGTCGGAGCGCCCGGATTCCGCGGCGCGGGTGGCCGCCGCGGACGCGTCCCGCTCCGGCCGTCGGAGACCCCCGGAGCGCGTAAGATCTCGTCTCCGAGCGCTCCGCGCCCGGCCGCACGGTCGGTCGTGGGCGGAGCGCCGGGCCCGGGTAGCTCAGTGGCAGAGCAGCGCACTCGTAATGCGCAGGTCGTGGGTTCAAATCCCACCTCGGGCTCCGGAAACCTCCAGCTCAGCGCCGTAGGCGGCCGAACTGGAGCTGGCGCCGATCGGCTCTCGCCCCCACTGCGCCCCCTTGAACGGGGGCGAAATGGGGAGCCGAGCAGGCGCCGCCTGCACAGGTCAGGCATGAGCCAGCTGCCCGAGCTGTGGAACGTCGACCGCCTCGCGGAGTACCTGGGGGCGTCGAAGAGCTTCGTCTGCCGCCTGACCCGCGAGCACCGGATCTGCTTCCTCAAGGTCGGCAAGGAGCTTCGCTTCCGGCCCGAGGACGTCGCGTCCTACCTCGAGGCCGAGTCGGTACCGGCCGTGGCGTCAGCAGCCGAGCCGGTCCGCCCACGACGGGGCCGGCCGCGCGATCGGGAGCGTCCTGGGGGCTCGCCCGGTCCGACGAGGCCCCTCTCGGCAACCGAGCCCCGGCGGTGCACGACGGCGCCCTCAGCGACGCGTCACCACAACCCGCCGAGGAGTCGCAGCCCCGAGCAGGCCCGCACGACGACCACGTCTGGAGCGATCGCTATGCATGGGCGGGCAAGCGCTGGGAGCAGGTGGCCGCGGCGAGCGTTGGGCTGTAGGCGAGCCAAGTCGAGCCAAGTCGAGCCATGAGGAGACGACAAGCATCGTCATGGATGTGAACGCATCCATGACTAAGAGTATCAATTGGTCATGGATGGTCGTCTATCCATGACTAGCATGAAGCCATGAGCACGGGCCAGCCGAGAGAGCCCGCCGGCATCCCGACCGGCGGACGCTTCGCCCCGACCAGGCGGCCCGAGGCAGAGGGCGTCGAGCTTGTCGACGACGAGGCCTGGCCGGCGATCGATTACGAGGCGCGCGAGTGGGTCTCGAGCGATACGTCGTTCATCCCCGCGAGCCGGCGGGTCCGAGCGGCGAGCCACGGTCCGTATCGGGCGGCCGTCCTCCCTCCGATCGCGTCGGTGGCGCCGGTGCCACTGCCACCTGCAGTTGCCACCGAGGCCGCAGACGCCGCGGTCGAGGTCGCACGGTTCGATGCCGAGCTCGGAGGAGAGATCGCTCCCTTTGCTGCCATCCTCCTTCGGACCGAGTCCGTGGCCTCCTCCAAGATCGAGCACCTCACCGCCTCGGTGCGCGCGATCGCGTCGGCCGAGGTCGGTGACCGAAGCAGGCGCAACGCGTCGTTGATCGTCGCCAACACCCATGCGATGACGGCCGCCGTCGAGCTCGCCGACCACTTGGACGAGGCCTCGATCCTGGCCATGCACCGCGCACTGATGGAGGACGAGCATCCCGAGTGGGCCGGCACGTGGCGCACCGAGCAGGTCTGGATCGGCGGGAGCGACTACAGCCCGCACCTTGCCGACTTCGTGCCACCACATCACGGACGGGTCCCGGCGTCGATCGCCGACCTCGTCGCCTTCATGTCGAGGAGCGACCTCCCACCCCTCGTCCAAGCCGCCGTGGCTCATGCCCAGTTCGAGTCCATCCATCCGTTCCCCGACGGCAACGGGCGAGTCGGACGTGCGCTGGCTCATGCGTTGCTGCGCTCGAAG
>JAJZBW010000238.1 GCA_021798745.1 Actinomycetes bacterium | reverse complement strand
GACGCTCCCGGGGGCGCCGCGCGACCGGGGCTGCTCCGTGCCCGGGACGGGCGCTCCGGCACGCGCCGCGTCGGCGGGTGCCGTGACGATCGACCGGGAGGTCGTGGACCGGCTCGCGGGCCACGTCGCGTCGACCGCGGGAGCGATGCTCGCGGAGCTCGCGGAGCTCGTCGGGCGAGAGTCGCCCTCGTCGGACGTCTCGCTCTGCCGGAGCGCGGCTGCTCTCGTCGCGGACCAGGCGGACCGCTACGGGGTCCCCGCCCGCGTCGTCGAGTCCGGCGGCCGCCCGCACGTGCTGCTCGGCGCGCTCGGGACGGGCGGCTCGTGGAGCGCGGACCCGGTCCCGGGACAGGTCCTGCTCCTCGGCCACCTCGACACGGTGTGGCCCGAGGGCACGGCGGCGAGCTGGCCGTTCGCGGTCGCGGACGGCGTCGCGCGCGGACCGGGCGCCTACGACATGAAGGCGGGGATCGTCCAGGGGGTCCACGCGCTCGCGTCCCTCGCGTCGCGAGGTGCGGCCGAGCGGGCGGGAATGCTCGTGACGAGCGACGAGGAGACCGGGTCGGCGGCGGCGCGCGGCGTGCTGGAGCCCCTCGCACGGTCGGCGGACGCGGTGCTCGTCCTCGAGCCCGGACCGGTCAACGGCGTGAAGGTCGCCCGCAAGGGGTCGAGGCTCGAGCGCGTTCTCGTCCAGGGCCGCGCGGCCCACTCGGGTCTCGAGCCCGAGAAGGGGGTGAACGCGTGCGTCGAGGTCGCACGGCTCGTGCTCGCGCTCGACGCGATGCACGACCCGGAGAGCGGACGGAGCGTCGTCCCGACCCTCCTCTCGGCCGGGAGCGCCGAGAACGTCGTGCCGGAGCGGGCCGAGCTGACCGTCGACGTGCGCTCCTTCGACCCCTCGGACCTCGACGGGTTCGAGCACGCCGTCCGGTCGCTCGGCACGGCCCACCCGGACGCCCGGGTCTCGGTCGAGTGCGTCTCGTCCCGGCCGCCGCTCCTCGAGTCCTCCGGGGCCGGGCTATTCGCCCGCGCCCGCGAGATCGCGTCGGCTCTCGGGCTCGGGGACCTCACGCGCGCCCGCGTCGGCGGCGTGTCGGACGGGAACCTGGCGGCGGCGGTGGGCGCGCCCACCCTCGACGGTCTCGGACCGGTCGGCGGAGGGGCGCACGCGAGGAGCGAGCACGTCCTCACCGGGCAGACCTGGAGGCGGGCGGCCCTCGTCGCGGCCCTCGTCGCGTCCCTCGCCGCGACCCCCGCGAGGATCGACGCGACCGGCTGAGGGGGCCGGTCTCGTAGACTGCTCGCCGTGACGGGAGACGACGAGGTCCGCTCCGGAGCCGCTGCCCGACCGGGGGGCCCGTCGCACGGCGGCCCGGGCGCGACGGGCGCGCCGGGCTGGAACGCGCTCCACCTGTTCTGCACCGTCGGCAGGGAGACGGACCGTGCGGGCGTCGAGGTCGCGGTCAAGGCGTGCGAGGCCGCGGGGAACGGGGTCGTCACGGCCTCGATGCTCGGGCACAAGTCGGACCTCGGCGTGCTCGCTCTCGGCCCCTCGCTCCCGGCGCTCCGGGCGCTCCAGACCGGGCTCGTCGACGCGGGGTGCACGGTCGCGTACTCCTACGTGTCGCTCACCGAGGTGTCCGAGTACGCCGCGGGCGTTCCCGAGAAGATGCGCGAGGCGCGCCTTCACCCCGTCCTGCCGCCCGAGGCGATGCCGGCGTTCTGCTTCTACCCGATGTCGAAGCGGCGGACGGGCGAGGACAACTGGTACCGGCTCGGCTACGACGAGCGCCTCGCGCTCATGCACGGGCACGGTGCGACGGGACGGACGTTCCACGGCAGGGTCCTCCAGCTCGTGACCGGATCGACGGGCCTCGACGACTGGGAGTGGGGGGTGACCTTGTTCTCGGTGTCCCTCGACGAGCTCAAGTCGTGCGTGTACACGATGCGGTTCGACGAGGCGTCCGCCCGGTACGCGGAGTTCGGGCCGTTCCTCGTCGGCACCGTCGGCACGCTCGCCGAGGTCCTCGACACGCTCGGGGTACACGGGACGCGGTCGTGAGGGCGACCGTGCCGGGCGCGCTCCGCGCGCACGCCTCGGCAGCCCGGTCGCGCGGGGAGGAGCCCGCGGACCTCGAGCGCCTCGCGGGCGTTCTCGCGGCGCTCGGACGCGTCGTCGTCGCGTTCTCGGGAGGCGCGGACTCGGCGCTCCTCGCGTTCGCGGCCACGTCGGAGCTCGGGAGCGAGCGCGCGCACTGCGTGACCGCGGACTCGGCGTCGCTCCCACGCGAGGAGCTCGAGTACTGCGCCGACCTCGCGCGTCGGTGGGGGCTCCGGTGGTCGACCGTCGACACGCGCGAGCTCGAGATCCCCGCGTACGTGGCGAACGGGATCGACCGCTGCTACCACTGCAAGACCGGCCTCATGGACGCGCTCGCGCCGCTCGCGGAGCAGGAAGGCGCGACCGTCGTGCTCGGGGTGAACCTCGACGACCTCGACGACCACCGGCCCGGGCAGCAGGCCGCGTCTGCGCGTGGCGCCGCGTTCCCGCTCGTCGAGGCCGGGCTCACGAAGGCGCGTGTGCGGGAGGTCTCCCGGTCCCTCGGGCTGCGGACGGCCGACAAGCCCGCGGCGGCGTGCCTCGCGTCGAGGGTGCCCCACGGGACTCCCGTCACGGTCGAGCTGCTCGGGACCGTCGCACGCGCCGAGTCCGCGCTCCGGAGGCTCGGGTTCCGGGAGCTGCGCGTCAGGCACTACGGAGAGTGCGCCCGAGTCGAGCTCGCGGAGCCCGAGATCGAGCGCGCGGTCGCGCTCCGCCGCGAGGTCGCCGACGCCGTCCGTGCGGCCGGGTACCGGTACGCGACGCTGGACCTCGACGGGCTCCGGCCCGGGAACCTGTCGCGCGCCGCGCTCGACGACGCCGGGCGACCGCCCGTGACGACCGGAAGGAGGGCCCCATGACGACGAGGGTCCGGCTCGTGTTCCCCGACGCGCTCGTGCGCGAGCCCGTGGTGGCCCGCCTCGCGCGCGACTTCGCCGTCGAGGCGAACATCCGCCGCGCTGCGGTCGAGGAGCACTCGGGGTGGATCGTGTGCGAGCTCGGGGGCGAGCCCGGGGCGGTGTCCGCGGCCCTCGACTGGCTCCACGAGACAGGCGTGAGCGTCGAGCCGCTCGGCGACGTCGTCGAGAGCTGAGAGCGGGCCGGGCTCAGGCCCGGCCGGACCCGCGCTCCGGGTCGTCGTCCGACCAGGAGCCGATCTGCCAGCCGGCGGACGACGTCGAGCGGGACTCGTAGAAGAGGCACCCCTCCGGGCACTCGAAGGGCACGTCGGGCGCGGCGCCGAGGCGGCAGCGCTCGACGCGGTCGCCCGAGCGGACGCTCCGCATCACGTAGTGGCGGCACTCGGCTCGTACGGGCACACGACCATCGTCGCGCGCCAGGAGGCGGACGCGCTCCCGCCGGGCGCTCCGGCCCCTACGAACGGGTCCCCCCGGCCCGAGGTCGCGACCCGGTAGGGTCGGCCTCCGTGGCCGACGCGCGGGTTCCCGAGAGCGACCTCCTCCGCTGGAGCCACGCGCTCTCCGCGATCGCGCGCACCGGGATCGGCTTCACGGCGAGCACGTTCGAGCGCGAGCGCTACGAGGAGGTCCTCGCCGTCGCGGGGGATATCGCGTCCGTCGCCGACCGGGCGACGTGCACGGGGCGCGACGGCGCGGCGACGGGCCGTCCGCCCGACCAGTACGTCACGGAGTGGCTCGCGGACGTGAGGCCCGGGGTCGCGGGGTACGTGACCCCCCGGCTCTCGGTCGGGGCGATCGTGGGGAACGGGCGCGGCGAGCTCCTCCTCGTGCGGAGGCGGGACTCGGGGGCGTGGCTCTACCCGACGGAGATC
>JAJZBW010000237.1 GCA_021798745.1 Actinomycetes bacterium | reverse complement strand
CGATAAACCCTGTGGACAACCTCGTCAGAATGCCACGACACAGCAAGAAAGCCCAGGACAGTCAGCCCGAAAGACGCGAAGATTCAAAACAACGGGTGGAGGTGAGCGGACTCGAACCGCCGACTTCCACGTTGCGAACGTGGCGCTCTACCAGCTGAGCTACACCCCCGGGGTACGACGCCCGGCGCGCGGCCGGATCGCCGTCCGGCGACTCCGTCACGAGGATAGCCGCGCCCCGAACGCCGATCGTCCACACACCCGGCCGGGGCACGCGGAGCGGCCGCAGGGCCGGCACCATCGTGGAGGTGGGCGGCGGTCGAGGCGCTCCCGGACCTGCCGACCCGGACGTCCTCCGGCGATCGGTGGCCTCGGCGGCGCGCCTCGAGCTCGACGCGCTCTCTCCCGGTGCTGCGCTCCGGTCTGCCGCGGGGTGCGCGGTCGTGCTGGTGGTCGCGCTCCCTGTCACCGGGCCCCGAGCGGCTGCTGCGTCCACCGTCGGCGCGCTGCTCGCGTCGATCCCTGCGCTCTCGGGGGCACGTCGCCGCCCGCTCGCGGCGATGGTGACGACCACGTTCGGGATCGCGCTCTCGAGCTCCATCGGATCGGTGACCGCCAACGTCTCGTGCCTACACCTCGTCGTGCTCGCGTCGTCGGCGTTCGCCGGAGGGATGCTCGTGGCGCTCGGGGACGCATGCTCCGTCGTCGGCACCCAGGCCGCCATGGCCTTCGTCGTGTTCGGGAGGTTCGCAGAGAGCGCTCCGGTCGCCGTGCAGGCCGCGGGGTACGTCGCTGCGGGCGGGGCTCTCCAGGTGCTCCTCGCCGCGGCGACCCGGTGGCCGCTCGCGCTGCGGCCCCTACGGCGCGCGCTCGCCGACCCCTACCGCGCCCTGGCCGATCTCGCGAACGGGGACCCCGAGCGCTCGGGTCTCTCGGCCGGCCTCGCCCTGGACGGGGCCGGGGCCGCGCTCACCGCGCCACAGACGTTCCGCAGGGCCGACGTGAGCGCGCTCCGGAGTCTCGTCGACGAGGGTCGACGGATCCGCGTCGAGCTCGTCGACGCGGTGGACACCCTGGCCGGGCTCCTCGGCGCGCGCTCCGCCTCGCGTCAGTGACGCCCTGCCGGGCTCGCCTCCCGGTCAGGCGCGGACGTCGACGAGGACGAACGAGGGCCGCGCCGGCGGAAGCGACACGGGTGCGGTCGGACCGACGGGCCGGTCGCGACGCGCGAGATGGATAGGCACGACCTTCTCCGCCCTCTCGGTCGCCGCCGCTCGGGCGACCGCCTCGCGCCGGAACCGGACGAGCAACGCGACGTACCCCGTGGTGGCGAGGAACGCGACGAGCGACAGATCCCAGAGGATCCCCAACCCGGGGATCGCCCCGAGCACGAGGGTCCCGAGGAAGGTCGCCGTGAGCTCCGTGAGGACCCGCCTCCTCCGGAGCACGAGCTCGGTCGCACGCGCCCGCTCGCGCGCCTGACGTGCCGCCTCCATCGCGGGGTCGGGCGGCTCGGAGCTCCGAGGACGAGGCGCCTGGGCCACGGCCCGCGCCCGGCGCATCGCTCCCGCCGAGTCCTGGAACTGGGTGACCGACGCCGTGAGCTGCCACTCGGAGAACCTCCGGAGCGCGAACGGCACGAGGGCCACGAGCCACACGACCACCAGCAGGAGTACGACCAACCCAGCCTCTCGTTCGCCACGAGCCGCTGCCCACCCGGACAGTGGCGCTTCGCGGTTTCGCAAGAAACTACCGGAACGGAAGGGTTCGCGGGTGGATGGCAGGTAGTCCGCGCGGGGCGTCACCGGTACGTCCCGGCAGCTGACGGAGGTCCGCTCGCCGGTCCTCCCGGGACCTCAGAGCCCGTCGACCTCGCGTGCCCGGTCCATCCTTCGCCAGGTCCCGGACCGTCCTCCGGTCTTCTCCCAGAGGCACAGATCGCCGACGACCATCGTCCGGTCCGCGCTCTTGCACATGTCGTACACGGTGAGAGCCGCGACCGTGCAGGCCGTGAGGGCCTCCATCTCGACCCCCGTCCGGTCGAACGTCTCGACCTGGGCTTCGACCTCGACGTGGTCGTCCCCGATCGTGAAGTTCACGTGCACGCTCCCGACGAGGAGCGGGCGGCACAGGGGGATGAGGTCGGCCGTCCGCTTCGCGGCCTGGATCCCCGCTATGCGCGCGGCCCCGAGCACGTCGCCCTTCGTGATCGCATTGCTCGCGACCTTCGCGGTCGTCTCCGGGAGCATCATCACCTTGCAGCGCGCGACCGCCCGTCGGTGAGTCGGATCCCCGGGGGTCGAGTCGACCATGCGCGCGCGACCGAGGGGGTCCACGTGGGTCAGGCTGCGTTCCGGCACCTAGAGGAGTGTAGGCGCCGGCCGGCGCCCCCGCCCGCAGCCGGTCCCGGGCGCGTGCGTGGGGGCTCCATATCTCCCCCCGGGTATACTTGGCACTCTCTGGTGTCGAGTGCCAAGATGGGAGCGAGATGCCGACCTACGAGTACGTGTGCCGGGGCTGTGGAGAGCAGCTCGAGGCGGTGCAGGCGTTCAGCGACGACCCGCTCTCGACGTGCCCGTCATGCGGGGGCGAACTCCGCAAGGTCTTCGGCAGCGTCGGCATCGTATTCAAGGGAAGCGGCTTCTACAAGACCGACAGCCGCTCGTCGAGCTCTGCGAGCAAGGTCGCCGCGAGCGACGGGAGCACGAGCGCCACGGGCGCGCCGGGCTCGGGCGGCGGGACCACGTCCTCGGAGACCTCGACGGCCCCGGGCGCCGCAACCCCCGCGCCGAGCACCGCAGCGGCGGGCACCTCGACGAGCAGCGCTCCCGCGTCGAGCTGAGCTCGCCGACCCGGAGCAGCGGACCGGGCTTTGCTCAGACCTTCCGTCTCAGTCGCCGCTCATTGCGATGTCCCCGATGGCAAGGCTCACTCCCGCCGCGCTGCTCGGCAGCCATTCGACGTCCGCGCCGACCGCGATCACGTGCTGGAGCATCCTCTGGATAGTCGACGCCACCGTGATCTCCCTGACGGGCTCCGCGAGGGAGCCCCCGCGGATGACGAGCCCCTCGGCCCCGACCGAGAAGTCCCCGCTCACCGGGTTCACCCCCGAGTGCACGCCGCTTATCCCCTGGACGAGGAGCCCCTCGCCGACGAGCGCGACGATCCCCTCCTGGTCGAGGTCCCCCGGAACGAGGTAGAGCGCGCGCGCACCGACGCCCGGGGTCGACTTGAACCCGGCGCGCACCGCGGAGCCCGTCGACCGCGTCCCGGCGAGCCGGGCGGAGTACGAGTCGTAGAGGAAACCGGTGAGCCTTCCGCCCTCGACGAGCGCGTTCCTCCGGCACGCGAGCCCCTCCGCGTCGACGGTCGCTGCCCCGAAGGCGCGTGGGTCCGTCGGGTCGTCGACGAGCGTCAGCCGCTCGACCGCGACCTCCTCGCCAACGCGCCCCGCGAACAGCGAGCGCCCCTTCGCTACCTCCTCCCCGGACAGCGTCCCCGCAAGGATCGCCAGGAGGGTCGCGGTCACACGCCGGTCGAGCACGACGTCGATCCGGGCGCTAGGCGGCTTGGACGCCCCGAGCATCCGAGTGGAGCGCTCGATCGCGTCACGAGCGGCCGCCTCTGCGTCGAGGTCCGCCGGGCAGCGCCCCACAGTGAACCCGTCGCCCGTCTGGGTGTCGTCGCCCGCTCCCGCGACCACGTCCGCCGCGAGGTAGCAGGTCGTCCGGCGGCTCGCCTCATTAATGCTAGTGCGGCCCCCGAGAGCTACCCTCTTTCCCTCCTCCCCGCACTCCCGGCCTGCGCCCGCACGGATCCTCGCGTCGCCCGCGCGCACCCTCCGCTCGAGCTCGAGCGCGAGCGCGACCTTCTCGGAGGTCGCGAACCCCGCGAGGCGATCGTCCCAGAGCTCGAGGTCCGCGACGGGGACCCCGTCG
>JAJZBW010000236.1 GCA_021798745.1 Actinomycetes bacterium | reverse complement strand
GCTCGCGATCGAGCAGCGGCGGGCCGAGGCGGACGGGGGCGGACGGTGAGCGGCTACGTCGAGGCGGGCTGGTCGATCGGGCTCGGGACGCTCGCGGCGTACGCGGCGACGCTCGTCATGCGCGAGCGTGCCGCCCGCCGTCGACTCGCACGCATCGAGCCGTCGCCGAGCGCGGACGGCGCGGACCCGCCCGAGCCGGGCGCGGGGGGAGAGTGAGCGCCTCCCCTCCGGTCGCCGGACCGCGCCGGAGCGGTGCTCCGGACGAGCCGGCCGGCGGAAAGGACGCGGCACGCGACGCGCGGGTCGCGGCGATCCGGGCGTCTCGGGCGCGTCGCACCCGGCGACGCCTCGCGCTCGCGGGCCTCGTCCTCGCGTCCGCGCTCGGGTTCCTCGTCTACAAGGTGCTCACGTCGGCGATCGTGTACTTCAAGACGGCGAGCGAGGCCGTCGCGTCCCGGGCGGCGCTCGGGAACTCGACGTTCCAGATCGAGGGGGTCGTCGTGCGCGGGTCCGTCCGGGAGAGCGGGCCGGACCGGATCGACTTCACGATCGCGTCGGGAGCGGCGCGCGTCCGGGTCGAGAACACGGGCGCCCCGCCGCAGCTGTTCCAGCCGGCCGTTCCGGTCGTGCTCGTCGGCCACTTCGTCGGGGCGACGGACACGTTCGCGTCGGACCAGATCCTCGTGAAGCACTCGAACGCGTACATCGCGGCGCATCCCGGGCGCGTGCGCGGGCCCGGCGGAAAGGTCGTGCAGTGAGCGTCGCTCTCCCGGTCGTCGGGACCCGGGGCGCGGCTCCCCGAAGCTCGCCGTGAACGGTGCGCTCGGTCACGCGGGAGTCCTCCTCGCGCTCGTCGCCGCGCTCGCGGGGATCGTGACGATCGGAGCCGGGCTCGCGACGCGCCGGGTCGCGCTCCTCGAGAGGGCGCGCGTCTACGTGTACCTCGTGCTCGGCGGCCTCCTGCTCGCGACCGGCGCGATGGAGCACGCGCTCGTGACCCACGACTTCTCGCTCGCGTTCGTCGCGCAGAACAACTCCAGGCAGACCCCGCTCCTGTACGACGTCACGGGGATGTGGTCCGCCCTGCAGGGCTCGATCCTCCTGTGGTCGCTCGTGCTCGCAGGGTACGTCGCCTTTGCCGCGTACCGGTTCCGCAGTCGCGCCTCGGACCCGGTCGTCGCCTGGGCGCTCCTCGTGTCGCTCGCAGTCTCCACGTTCTTCCTCGCGCTCATGCTCGGGCCGTCCGACCCGTTCGCCGCGACGGTCGGCGCCGTGCCCGCGAACGGGTCGGGCCCGAACCCTCTTCTCCAGGACAACCTCCTCGTCGCGTTCCACCCCGTGTTCCTCTACCTCGGGCTCGTCGGGTTCACGGTCCCGTACGGGTTCGCGATCGCCTCGCTCGCGACGGGCAGGGTGGGCGAGACGTGGCTCACGGAGACTCGGCGGTTCACGCTCTTCGCGTGGGCGTTCCTCACGGTCGGGATCGTCCTCGGTGCGTGGTGGTCCTACCAGGAGCTCGGGTGGGGAGGGTTCTGGGGGTGGGACCCGGTCGAGAACGCCGCGCTGCTCCCGTGGCTCACCGGCACCGCGTACCTCCACTCGGTCGTCGTCCAGGAGCGACGCGGGCTCCTTCGTGTGTGGAACCTGTCGCTGCTCGTCGCGACCTTCTCGCTCACGATCCTCGGTACGTTCCTCACGCGCTCGGGGATCACGCAGTCGGTCCACTCCTTCTCGAGCTCCGGAGTGGGTCCCGCGCTCCTGTCCCTGTTCGGGGTCGCGGCGGCCGCGGGGGTCGGGCTCATCGGCTGGCGCGGGGACCGGCTGCGGTCGACGGGCTCCATCGACTCCCCCGTGTCGCGCGAGGGCGCGTTCCTCGTGAACAACCTCCTGTTCGCGGCTTTCGCGGCCGTCGTGCTCCTCGGCACCGTGTTCCCGCTCGTGCTCCAGACGATCGACAACCAGTCGCTCAGCATCGGCCGGCCGTTCTTCGACGCGTTCACCGCGCCGATCGGGATCGCGCTCCTGTTCTTCATGTCCGTGGCGCCCGCGCTCCCGTGGCGCAAGGCCGCGCCGGGGGTGCTGCGCGACAGGCTCTCGGTCCCCGCGTGGATGGCCGCTCTCGTGCTCGTCGCGTGCGTCGCTGCGGGGGTGCGCGGGCTCACGCCGCTCGTCGCGTTCACGCTCGGGGCGTTCGCGGCCTCGGTGGCGGGCCGCCAGATCGTGCTCGCCGCCCGTGCGGCGCACCGACACGGGCTCGGCGCGTGGCGCGGCGTGGTCGGGCGAGCGAACGGCGGGATGGTCGTGCACGTCGGGATCGTCGTCATAGCGGTCGGGCTCACGGCGGCGACCTCGTACGCGCACAGCACGGAGCTCCGGTTCTCGCCGGGCGAGACGCTCCGGTTCGACGGGCACGTGCTCACCTTCGAGCGGTGGACGCGGCTCGTGACCCCGAGCGAGGTCGCGTACCGGGCGGTGTTCCGGGTCGACGGCTCGCGGTTCGCCCCGGGAATCGGCAGCTTCAACGGGAACGCCGAGGGGACCGACATCCCGGCGGTCGACTCCTCGCTCGTCGACGACGTGTACCTGAGCGTGGGCAACGCCCCGTCCTCGCCGCGTCCGGGCGACGGGGTGACCGTGGACGTGTACGTCCAGCCGCTCGTGCTCTGGCTCTGGGTCGGAGGTGCGGTGACCGCCGCGGGAGCCGTGCTCGCGGCGTTCCCCGGGAAGCGTCGCCGGCCGACGGACCCCGCGTCGGTGCCGTTCCCCGGTCTCGCCGAGCCTCGGCGAGTGCCCGCGGGGAGCCGGACGTGACGACGGCGACGCAGACGGCGTCGGGCGCGTCCGAGACGGCGCCCGGGCAGACGCCGCACCGGTCGCACCGGGCTCGCAACGCGGCGCTCGTCGTCGGGGCGCTCGTGGCGGTGCTCGTGGCGGTGCTCTCGACGCGGTCGGTCCCCCCCGGGTCCGCGGCGTACACGCCTCTCGGGGGCAAGCCCGCACCGGCCATCTCGGGGACGAGCCTCGTGGGGGGGCGGCACGTGAGCCTCGCGGCGCTGCGGGGAAGGTACGTTCTCGTCGACTTCTTCGCGAGCTGGTGCGTGCCGTGCCAGCAGGAGGTCCCGCAGATCGAGCGCTTCTTGTTCGAGCACCGTGCGCAGCGCGACGTCGCCGCTCTCGGCGTGGACATCGACGAGAACGCCGCGGACGGGCGCGCCTTCCTCGAGCGCTACGGGGTCACGTGGCCCGCCATCGAGGACCCGAGCGGGGCGAGGAGCGTGTCGCTCGCGTACAGCGTCCTCGACCCGCCCGAGTCCTACCTCGTGTCGCCGGACGGGACGGTCGTGGCGAAGATCGTCGGAGGCGTGACGGTCGGGGTGCTCGACCGACTGCTCGCGCAGGCACGCGCCGTGCAGGCTCCTGCGACAGGGACGGCTCCGTGAGAGTCCTCGCCCGCCGCTCGAGCTGGGCGCTCCTCGCGGTCGTCGTCGCGACCTTCCTCGCCGTCGGGAGCGTGCACCCGAGCCCGCCGAGCGAGGCCGCGCGGATCGCGTACCTCGACGGGGTCATCAAGTGCCCCGTGTGCGCGGACGTGTCGATCGCGCAGTCCGACGCGCAGCAGGCGGCGAACCTGCGCGCGACCGTCGCGTCCCTCGTGCACGACGGGCGGTCGGACGCGCAGGTCGAGCAGTTCGTGGTCGCCCGCTTCGGGACCGCGGAGCTGCTCCGGCCCTCCGACCCGGTCCTCTGGATCCTCCCGGTCGCGGCGGGGGGCGCCGCGGCGCTCGCGCTCTCGGTCGTGCTCGTGCGCCGTCGCGCCGGGTCGCGCCACGACGCGCCCGACCCGGAGGACGCGGCGTGGGGGGCCGTGGGCTCCGTCGCCGTCCCGCTCGCCGCCGTCCCGCTCGCCGACCAGAGGAACCTCTACGTGCGCACCGCGTGGCACGATCGCCCCTA
>JAJZBW010000235.1 GCA_021798745.1 Actinomycetes bacterium | reverse complement strand
CTACCTGCTCTGGATGCTCCTCGGGTTCCTCGTGGTCACGAGCGTCCTCGTCGTGAACTTCGGCCGCCTCGGCGACATCTACGGGCGCGTGAAGCTCTACAACCTCGGGTTCGTCGTCTACACGGTGTTCTCGCTCCTGTTGACGGTCACGTGGATGAACGGTCGCTCCGGCGCGCTCTGGCTCGTCGTGATGCGGATCTTCCAAGGGGTCGGGAGCGCTCTTCTCGTCGCGAACTCCGCGGCGATCCTCACGGACGCGTTCCCCGAGCACCAGCGGGGCCTCGCGCTCGGGATCAACAACGTCGCGGGCATCAGCGGGACCTTCATCGGTCTCGTCCTCGGCGGGGTCCTCGCCCCGATCGACTGGAGGCTCGTCTTCCTCATCTCGGTCCCGATCGGGGTCTTCGGGACGGTGTGGGCCTACCTAAAGCTCGAGGAGCGGAGCGTCCGGAGGCCGAGCACGATCGACTGGCCGGGCAACGTGACCTTCGCGCTCGGCCTCGTCGGGGTGATGATCGGGCTCACCTACGGGATCGAGCCCTACGGGACCTCGTCCATGGGCTGGACGAGCCCGCGGGTCCTCGCGGCGCTCTCGAGCGGGGTCGCGCTCCTCGTCACGTTCGTCGTGATCGAGCGGAGGTCTCCGAACCCGATGTTCCGGCTCCCGCTCTTCCGGATCCGTGCGTTCACCGCGGGGAGCATCTCCACGCTCCTGTCGGGCATAGCGCGCGGCGGGCTCATGTTCATGCTCATCATCTTGTTCATGCTCATCATCTGGCTCCAGGGGATCTGGCTCCCCGAGCACGGGTACAGCTTCGTCCGAACCCCGCTGTGGGCCGGGATATACATGCTCCCGCTCACGACGGGCTTCCTCATCGCCGGTCCGCTGTCCGGCCTGCTGTCCGACCGGTACGGGTCGCGTCCGTTCGCGACCGGCGGGATGCTCGTGTCGGCCGCGAGCTTCGCCCTCTTCCTGGCGCTCCCCGTCGGCTTCTCCTACGCCCCCTTTGCTCTCCTGCTGTTCCTCAACGGGCTCGCGATGGGCGCGTTCGCGTCGCCGAACAGGGCGGGCGTGATGAACAGCCTCCCGCCGCAGCACCGCGGCGTCGGAGGGGGCATGAACTCGACCTTCCAGAACTCCGCGCAGGTGCTCTCGATCGGGATCTTCTTCACGCTCATGATCGTCGGGCTCTCCGCAGCGCTCCCGTCGACGATGCTGAGCGGGCTCACCGGACAGGGGGTCGCCGCGTCCGTCGCGACCCGGGTCGCGCACCTTCCCCCGGTGACGATCCTGTTCTCCGCCTTCCTCGGGTACAACCCGATCCAGCACCTTCTCGGACCGAGCGTGCTCGCGCACGTGTCGAGCGCCCACGCGCACGTCCTCACGGGGAGGAGCTTCTTCCCGACCCTCATCTCCGGCCCGTTCCGCTCGGGTCTCCAGAAGGCGTTCGTGTTCGCGATCGTCGCGTGCCTCGTCGCCGCGTTCTCCTCGTGGCTGCGCGGCGGCCGCTACGTCTACAGCGACGCCTCGGCGGCCCCGGGAGGCGCGGACGGGGAGCCGGCGATCGCGGCTGCGGTCGAGCTGCCCTGAGGGGGCCCCGAGAGCGTCCCCCCGGCTGTCGGACCAGGTGCCTCCCGCCCTAGGATCGCCTCGAGAGTCGATCGGGCGGGCGGGCCCGAGCACGAGGAGGCCTGGCGGATGACCGAGAGCGTCACCATCACCGACAACCGCACGGGACAGTCGATCGAGGTCCCGATCGTCGACGGAGGGGTGAACGCCGCAGAGTGGGCGAAGCTGCTCCCCGGGGTGTGGTTCTACGACCCGGGATTCTCGACGACGGCCGAGTGCGACAGCTCGATCACCTTCATCGACGGGGACGCGGGGATCCTCGAGTACCGGGGCTACCCGATCGAGGAGCTCGCGGAGAGGTCCTCCTACCTCGAGGTCGCCTACCTGCTGCTCCACGGCGAGCTCCCGACCGCCGCGCAGCTCGCCCCGTGGGTCGACGAGATCACCCGGCACACCTACATACACGAGAACATGCGCAAGCGGTTCCTCGACGGGTTCCACTACGACGCCCATCCGATGGGGATGCTCGTGTCGGAGATCGCGGCCCTGTCGACCTTCTACCCCGAGGCGAAGGACATCTTCGACCCGCACGTCCGGCACAAGCAGATCGTCCGCCTCATAGCGAAGATGCCGACGCTCGCGGCCGCCGCGCACCGGTTCAGCGTCGGGATGCCCTTCGTGTACCCGGACAACTCGCTCTCGTTCCCCGAGAACTTCCTGTCGATGATGTGGAAGATCGCCGAGCCGAGCTTCGAGGCGAACCCGGTGCTCGCCCGCGCGATCGACGTGCTCTTCATCCTCCACGCGGACCACGAGCAGAACTGCTCGACGACGACCATGCGCGTCGTCGGGTCGGCCCACGCGGACCCCTACTCCGCGTGCGCGGCGGCGGCCGCCGCGCTCTACGGCCCCCGGCACGGAGGGGCGAACGAGGCCGTGCTCAACATGTTGACCTCCATCGGGACGATCGAGGCGGTCCCGGACTTCGTGCGCTCCGTCAAGGAGGGGCACGGTCGGCTCCAGGGGTTCGGGCACCGCGTGTACAAGCACTACGACCCTCGAGCCAAGATCGTCCGCGACGTCGCGTACCAGGTGTTCGAAGTCACCGGGAAGAACCCGCTCCTCGACATCGCGCTCAAGCTCGAGGAGGTGGCGCTCGCGGACGACTACTTCATCTCCCGCAAGCTCTACCCGAACGTCGACTTCTACTCCGGTCTCATCTACCAGGCGATGGGGTTCCCCGTCGCGATGTTCCCCGTCCTGTTCGCGATCCCCCGCACCGCGGGCTGGCTCGCCCACTGGGCGGAGATGCTCGACGGGAACACGAAGATCGCCCGGCCGCGCCAGATCTACACGGGGAGCGCGAGGCGGCCGTACGTGGCGATGGGCGACCGCCGCTAGCGCGCCAGGAGACGCACGCCCGGGGGATGCGAGCCCGGGCGCGGCCGCACGCGCGCCGTGGAACATCTCTGGCGCATATGCGAGCGATGCGCTATACAGATGGGGCGCGTGACCGGAGGGGGTCCGGAGGATCACGTGGGGGGGTCCGGGCGGCGGCTCGTCGGGTTCGACCGGCGGGCCGCCGCCGAGCCGGGGCCTCGTCTCTCGGGACGGGCCGGCGCGGCGGCGCCCGTCCCGAGCGGTGGTCCGGGTGCGCTCAGCGAGCCGCGGCGCGGCGGCGGGCGACCGCGAACAGCGCGACGGCCGCCGCCGCCGAGACGTTCAGCGACGAGAGAGGGCCGTCGAGAGGGATGCGGGCGAGCACGTCGCACCTCTTCCTCGTGAGCGTCGAGAGCCCCCGGCCCTCCGCCCCGAGGACCAGCGCGAGGGGCTCCGTCGCGAGCTCGAGGTCGTCGACCACCCGGTCCCCCCGCTCGTCCAGCCCGACCGTCCACACCCCCGCGCGGGCGAGCTGCTCGAGCGCCGCGCCGACCCCGGAGACGAGCGCGATCGGGAGGTGCTCGACGGCGCCCGCCGCTGCCTTCGCGACGGTCGCGGTCACGTGCGCGGAGCGGTGCCTTCCGAGCACCGCACCGGTCGCTCCCGCGCACAGCGCGCTCCGCATCACGGCTCCGAGGTTGTGCGGGTCGGTCACCCCGTCGAACACGACGAGAAGCGGCGGGCGAACGCGGGAGGGGCTCCCGCCCGTCACGAGCTCCGCGAGGTCCACCGGGAGGAGGGGATCCGCCACCGCAAGCACCCCTTGGGGGACGTCGCTCGTCGCTCGCGCCGCGAGCTGACCGGGGCTCACCTCACGGATCGGTACCCCGGCGGCCCGCGCGAGGGACTCGATCTCCTCGAGGGCGGGCGAGCGGACCCGCCCGTGGGCGACGACGACCTCCCGGACCTCACGGCGCGCGGCGAGGAGGAGCTCACGGACGGCCTGCCTCCCCTCG
>JAJZBW010000021.1 GCA_021798745.1 Actinomycetes bacterium | reverse complement strand
CGCTGGAGCCGGCCCGGGCGGACCGACCCCGGGCGGACGCCGGGCGAGCACCCGCCGCGAGCGCGGACGGCCCGCTCCCGGGTCCCGAGGCCGGCCGGCCGCACTTCTACGACCGAGAGTCCGAGGAGCACCCGGCCGGCACCGGCTCGCACCCGGCCGGCACCGGCTCGCCCGGACGTGCGCCGTCTCCCGTCTACGACCGCGAGTCCGACGAGCTCACGGACGACGGCACCGCGGGGCGCGCCCGCCCCCGGCGGGCCCGGCGGCGCGCCGGACGGGTCCTCGTCGTCCTCGTCGCCCTCCTCGTCCTGCTCGGCGCGGCCGGTGCGGCGGTCGTCCGGTTCGTCGTCTACGCGCACGTCGTCCCCGGGATCGCCTCCCTCCCGCTCGCCGAGGCGCGCGCGGACGTGGCCCGCGCGGGCCTCCGGCTCGAGGTCCGGGCGAGCGAGTACTCCTCGACGGTCGGAGCGGGCTCCGTCGTCTCGGCCTCGCCTGCGGCCGGCGCGAGGGAGCGGGCGGGCACCGTCGTGAGGGCCGTCGTCTCGAAGGGGCACGAGCCCGTCGCGGTCCCCCGTCTCGTAGGGGTGCGCCGCGCGGACGCCGTTTCCGCCGCGCGCGCCGCGCACCTCGTCCCGGTCGTGAGGACCGCGTACAGCGAGACCGTCCCCGCCGGGGTCGTCCTCGCCGCGGTCCCCTCCTCGGGGACGGCCTCGTACGCGAGCCCCGTGCACCTCACCGTGTCCGCGGGGCCCGCGCCCCGGACGATCCCCTCGGGTCTCGACGGCGCGCCGTGGGCGACGGTCGAGGCGCGGCTCGCGGCGCTCCGGCTCGTCCCGGTCGAGCGGCTCGCGTACTCGAGCACGGTCCCGAGCGGGGACGTCGTGTCGTCGACGCCCGCCCCCGGCGTGTCGGGTGTGGCGGTCGGGAGCCGGGTCGGGGTCGTCGTGTCCCGAGGGCCGTTCACCGTCGCCGTGCCCGACGTGCGCAACGTCGCGATATCCCAGGCGGTCGCGATGCTCACCCGCGCCGGGCTGCGAGTGACCGAGCAGATCGGACCGCCGTTCGCGACGTACGCGACGACGACGGACCCCGCGCCGGGCTCGGACGTGCGACCGGGGACCCCGGTCACGCTCTACGTCGCCTGACCGCGCCGACCCCGGGCGGCCCGGCACGCTCTCTCGCTTGACCTTTCGGGTCCCGGCTGGCAACGTCGCGCCCGTCTCGCCTGGCGCGCGTTCGGGCTTGCGGCACTCGGGAGGTAGCCGATGGGTGAGCTGGACGGAAGGGTCGCGATCATCACGGGTGCGGGACGCGGGCTCGGTCGCGCCCACGCCCTGCTGTTCGCCGCCGAGGGCGCGAGCGTCGTCGTGAACGACCGCGGGACGGCCGTCGACGGCAGCGAGGGGGACGACGGCACCGCGGAGAGCGTCGCCGAGGAGATCCGCGCCGCCGGCGGGCGGGCGGTCGCGAGCACGCTCGACGTCGCCTCGTGGGACGAGGGCGAGGCCCTCGTGGAGCAGGCGCTCGAGGCCTTCGGCGACCTCCACGTGGTGGTGAACAACGCGGGGATCCTGCGCGACCGCGCGCTCGTGAACATGACCGAGGACGACTGGGACACCGTGCTCGACGTGGACCTGAAAGGTCACGTGGTGCCGACCCGCTTCGCCGCGTCGTACTGGAGGACGCGCTCCAAGGCGGGGGAGAAGGTCCAGGCGGCGGTCGTGAACACGGTGTCGACCTCCGGGCTCGTCGGGAACCCGGGCCAGTCCCACTACGGGGCCGCGAAGGCGGGCATCGCCGCGTTCACGGTCATCTGCGCACAGGAGCTCGCGCACTACGGGGTTCGTGTGAACGCGATATCCCCGGCGGCCCGCACGCGCATGACGGAGACGAGCCCGGGCCTCGCGAAGCTCGTGGAGGCCCCGGCCGAGCCGAACGTGTTCGACATGTGGGACCCCGCGAACGTCTCCCCGCTCGTCGCCTACCTCGCATCCGCCCGGTGCGAGGTCACGGGGCGCGTGTTCTTCGCTCAGGGCGGCCAGGTTCAGCTCTTCGAGCCCTGGACGCTCGGCGACACGATCGACAAGAGCGGGCGGTGGACCGTCGCGGAGCTCGCCGAGGCGATCCCGGGACTCCTCGCCTGACGCGGGACGGGCGCCGTGCCGTGGCCGCGGGCTACTCGGTGAACGAGCGGATCTGCTCGGCCGCCTCGAGCGCTCGGCCGCTCGGAGGGGCCGCCTGGAACCGCAGGAGCGCGGCCATGTCCCCGTCCACGCGGATCCTCCCTGCCATGAACGCCTGCATGGCCGCCTGCCCGTCGCCGTCGACGAGGACGGCCTTGGCGGTCGAGTAGTCGAGCGACACCGTGACCTCCGCGGCCTCGAGGTGCCCGAGCTCCAGCTCGTAGGAGCCGCCGGTCGTGTCGAGGTGCGCGTCGAGTGTCGGCTCCCCGAAGGGGACCTGCTCGACGACGAGGTTCATCCGGACGCTCGCGCCGGGGGCGGCCGCCGTCTCGACGCGGTCCTCCTTCACGACGCGGGCCGCCTCGATCCACTCGGGGCTCAAGAACGGGTACTTCGCCATCGGGCTTCTCCTCGCGCCCGGGGGCGCTCGTCTGCTCGCGGGGTGTGGGTGGGCCCTGGGTAGCATACGGCGATGACCACCGGTTCCCCTGGGGGTGTCGCGTCGTGAGCGGGCAGCTGTCGACCGAGGAGGTCGCCCACATCGCGCGGCTCGCTCGGCTCGAGATCACCGAGGAGGAGTCCGCGACCTACGCCGGGCAGCTCTCCGCGATCCTCGAGCACGTCGACGCGGTCCGGAGGCTCGACACGGCAGGCGTGCCCCCGACCTCCCACGCGTTCGAGCTGCGAAACGTGCTACGCGCCGACGAGCCGCGCCCGTGCCTCGAGCGCGACGAGGTTCTCGCGGGCGCGCCGCGTGCCGAGGACGGGAGGTTCCTCGTTCCGAGGATCCTCGGGGAGGAGCCGTGACGCCCGCCGCCAGCGGGGCGCTCGCCCTCGCGGCGCAGGTGCGCGCGGGGGAGAGGAGCGCCGCGAGCGTGCTCGAGGAGTCGCTCGCCGCGATCCGCGGGCGCGACCCGGAGCTCCATTGCTTCAACGCGCTCGCGGACGCGCACGCCCGGGAGCGCGCGGACGAGGTCGACCGGCTCGTCGCGAGCGGCACGGACCCCGGGCCGCTCGCAGGAGTGCCCGTCGCGCTGAAGGACAACATCTGCACGCGGTCTGCCCCGACCACGTGCTCGTCCAGGATCCTCGCGGGGTGGACCCCGCCGTACGACGCGACGGTCGTGAGCCGGCTCGCCGCCGCGGGCGCCGTCGTGGTCGGGAAGACGAACCTCGACGAGTTCGCGATGGGCTCCTCGACGGAGAACTCCGCGACCGGGCCGACCCGCAACCCCTGGGACACGGGCCGCGTCCCCGGAGGGTCCTCGGGAGGGAGCGCCGCGGCCGTCGCGGCGGGGATGGTCCCCGTCGCTCTCGGCTCGGACACCGGCGGGTCCATCCGCCAGCCGGCCGCGCTGTGCGGAGTGGTCGGGGTGAAGCCGACGTACGGGGTCGTCTCCCGCTACGGGCTCGTGGCGTTCGCGAGCTCGCTCGACCAGATCGGCCCGCTCGCGACGACCGTGGCGGAGGCGGCTGCGGTGCTCGAGGCGATAGCGGGTCACGACGACCGGGACTCGACCTCGCTGGAGCAGGCGGCCCCGCGGTGCTCGGAGGTCCTCGACGACGGCGCCCGCGGGCTCCGGGTCGGCGTCGTCGCGGACTTCCTCGCGGACGCCTCCCCCGACTGCACGGGAGCGGTCCGCGCGGCCGCCGACGTGCTCGCGGGGCACGGGGCGTCGGTCGAGGAGGTCGCGCTGCCCGAGCTTCTCCACGGGCTGTCCGCGTACTACCTGATCGCGCCCGCGGAGGCCTCCTCGAACCTCGCCCGGTACGACGGGGTCCGCTACGGGCTTCGCGTCGACGCCCCGGACGTCGAGACCATGAACGGGAGGACGCGCGCCGCGGGCTTCGGTCCGGAGGTGAAGCGGCGGGTGATGCTCGGGACCTACGTGCTGTCCGCCGGCTACTACGACGCCTACTACGCGCAGGCCCAGCGCGTCCGGACCCTCGTCGCGCGGGCGTTCGCCCGCGCGTACGCGGGCGTCGACGTGCTCCTCGCCCCGACGACCCCCTCCGTCGCGTTCCCCCTCGGCTCGAAGACCTCCGACCCGCTCGAGATGTACCTCGCGGACCTGTTCACGATCCCCTCGAACCTCGCGGGGCACCCGGCGATGAGCGTCCCGTTCGCCCTCGGGGAGGGCGGGATGCCCGTCGGGGTCCAGGTCCTCGCCCCCGCTCTCGGAGAGCGCGCCATGTTCCGGGCCGCGGCGGTCGTCGAGTCGGGAGCGGACCCCCGGGCACGCGGCCCGGTGCCCGCGAGGGGCGCGCGGTGAGCGGCGGCGCCCGGGCCGGGGAGGACGCGGCGATCGAGGGGGTCGCGGGATACGAGGTCGTCGTCGGACTGGAGGTGCACTGCGAGCTGTCGACGGCGACGAAGCTGTTCTGCGGGTGCGCGAACGCGTTCGGGGCCCCCCCGAACACCCAGGTCTGCCCCGTGTGCCTCGGCCTTCCCGGGTCCCTCCCCGTGCTGAACCGCCGCGCGGTCGAGCTCGCGATGCGGATCGGGAGCGCGCTCCACTGCGAGATCCGTCCGTCGACGTTCCACCGGAAGAACTACTTCTACCCGGACATGCCGAAGGACTACCAGATCAGCCAGTACGACGAGCCGGTCAACGCCGACGGCTACCTCGAGCTGCCCGGGGGGGCACGGGTCGGGATCGAGAGGGCCCACATCGAGGAGGACACGGGCAAGACGACGCACGTCGGGGGCGGGGGGAGGATCCACGACGCCGACCACTCGCTCGTGGACTACAACCGCGCCGGGGTCCCGCTCGTCGAGATCGTCTCGCGTCCCGACATCCGCGGGGCCGAGCAGGCCCGGTCGTACGTGTCCGAGCTGCGCGCCGTGCTCGTCGCGACGGGCGCGTCGGACGGGCGCATGGAGGAGGGGTCGCTGCGCGTCGACGCGAACGTGTCCGTGCGGCGGGAGGGGTCCGAGGGGCTCGGGACCCGGTGCGAGGTGAAGAACCTGAACTCGCTCCGCTCCCTCGGGCGTGCGATCGACTTCGAGGCGGAGCGACAGGTGGCCGTGCTCCGCTCCGGGGGACGGGTCGTCCAGGAGACGCGGCACTGGGACGAGGACGAGGGGCGTACCTCCTCGATGCGCTCGAAGGAGGAGGCGAACGACTACCGGTACTTCGCCGAGCCCGACCTCGTGCCCCTCGTGCCCGACGAGGAGCTGCTCGAGAGGGCGACTCGCGCCATGCCGGTGCTTCCCGCCGCGCGCCGCGTGCGGCTGTCCGCGCTCGTCGGCGACGACACCGCGGCGGACCAGGTCACGACCGTCGTGGACCTCGGGCTCGACGACCTCGTCGTCGCGGCGGCCGCCCTCGGAGCCGACGCGTCGCTCGCGCTCCGCCGGGCCGCGAACGAGGCCGCGCAGCGCCCGGAGCAGGCGCGTCGTATCGACGCGGGCGTCTTCGCACGGCTCCTCTCGCTCGAATCCGCGGGGACGCTGTCCGCGACCCAGTCCAAGGCCGTCCTCGCGGAGGTGCTCGAGAGCGGCGGCGACCCCGAGGAGATCGCCCGGCGGCTCGGGTTCGAGGCGCTCCCCGCTGCGGAGCTCGAGGCCGTGCTCGACGAGGTCGTCGCCTCCCACCCCGCCGAGTGGGAGCGCTACGTGGGGGGCGACGACAAGGTCGCACAGCTCCTCACGGGGCTCGTGATGCGAGCGACGCGGGGGCGGGCGAACGGGAAGGCGGTCGCCGCGGCGCTCGCGTCCCGGAGGGCCTGAGCGCGGCGGGGAGCCGTCGCGCCGACGCGCTCCCCGCAGGACCCGCGTGCGTGGCCGTGCCTAGTCTGTCCCCATGGCACACGACACCGCGCCGCCGGGCCGCTCGCTCAAGATCCACAGCCAGGACGTCACGGAGGGCCCGCGGAGGGCGGGCGCACGTGCGATGCTGCGCGCGGTCGGGATGCGCGAGGAGGACTTCTCGAAGCCCCAGGTGGGGGTCGCCTCCACGTGGAACGAGGTCACGCCGTGCAACGTCCCGCTGCGCAGGCTCGCGGAGCGGGCCAAGGAGGGGGTCCGCGCCTCGGGTGGCTTCCCGTTCGAGTTCGTCGCGATATCCGTGTCCGACGGGATCTCGATGGGCCACGAGGGGATGCGCGCCTCTCTCGTGAGCCGAGAGGTCATAGCGGACTCGGTGGAGACCGTGATGCACGCGGAGCGCTTCGACGCGTTCGTCGGGCTCGCGGGATGCGACAAGTCCCTCCCCGGGATGCTCATGGCCGCGGCGCGGCTCGACCTCCCGATGGTGTTCGTGTACGCGGGGACGATCCTCCCCGGGCACTGGAGGGACCAGACCCTTGACATCGTGAGCGTGTTCGAGGCCGTCGGAGCGCACGCGGCGGGGGAGATCGACGACGACACGCTCCTGCAGATCGAGCGGAACGCGTGCCCGACCGAGGGGTCGTGCGCGGGGATGTTCACGGCGAACACGATGGCATCGGTCGCGGAGGCGCTCGGGATGGCGCTCCCCTCGGGGGCGAGCGCTCCCGCGGTGGACAGGAGGCGGGACGTCGTCGCGTACGACTCCGGACGCGCGGTGCTCGACCTGCTCGAGCGTGGGATCCGGCCCCGGCAGGTCATGACGAAGGCCGCGTTCGAGAACGCGATAGCGGTGTCGATGGCGCTCGGGGGCTCGACGAACGCGGTGCTCCACCTGCTCGCGATCGCGAACGAGGCACGGGTGGACCTCACGATCGACGACTTCGACCGGGTCGGACGGAAGGTCCCGCACCTCGCCGACATGAAGCCGCACGGCCGGTTCCACATGACCGACCTGGACCGGATCGGAGGGGTCCCGGTCGTCATGGCCGAGCTCCTCGAGGCGGGCCTGCTCGACGGGGACTGCCTCACGGTCACGGGGCGGACGGTCGCGGAGAACCTCGCCGCCCTCCGCCCGCCCGCGCCCGACGGGGAGGTCGTCCGCCCGATGGACCGACCGATCCACGTGCGCGGCGGGACCGCCGTGCTCCGCGGCTCGCTCGCCCCGAACGGGGCCGTCGTGAAGATCGCGGGGAGCGACGTCTCGCGCTTCGAGGGGACCGCCCGCGTCTTCGACGGGGAGGACGCCGCGATGGAGGCGATCCTCGCGGGGGAGATCCGCCCGGGCACGGTGCTCGTCATCCGCTACGAGGGACCGAAGGGCGGGCCCGGCATGCGGGAGATGCTCGCGGTCACGGGAGCGCTGACCGGGGCCGGGCGCGGGGCGGACTGCGCGCTCGTCACCGACGGGCGCTTCTCGGGGGGGACCCGCGGGTTCTGCGTCGGGCACGTCGCTCCCGAGGCGACGGTCGGCGGCCCGATCGCTCTCGTCGCGGACGGCGACCGGATCGTGGTGGACGCGGACGCGGGCTCGATCGAGCTCGAGGTGCCCGACGAGGAGCTCGAGCGGCGCCGTGCGTGCTGGAAGCCCGCGCCCGCCCGCTACACGAGCGGGGTGCTCGCGAAGTTCGCGCGGCTCGTCACCGGGGCCGACCGCGGGGCGGTGACCGAGGCGTAGCCGGGACCGGCTTGCCCCGGACGGACGCGTCTGGCACGATTGCGGCGATGACGACCTCCACCATCGTCGTACCTGTCACGTAGCGCGCGGCGACGTCGTCGTCGATCGTGCGCTCACGGCCTCCCGAAAGGGGGGCCGTTTCGTTTCCGGGCACACGCCGAGGCGGCGCCGGCTCCCGGGAGGTGGATCCGCAAGACGGGCCGCGTGCCGGCCGGGACGCGAGGGACGAAGGGGACACGATGGAGCTCACCGGTGCGCAGTCGCTCATCAAGAGCCTGGAGCAGCAAGGGGTCGAGGTCATGTTCGGGCTGCCCGGGGGGGCGACCCTTCCCGTGTACGACCCGATCATCGACTCCTCGATCCGGCACGTGCTCGTGCGGCACGAGCAGGGAGCGGGGCACGCGGCCGAGGGGTACGCGCAGGTCACGGGGCGACCCGGAGTCGCCCTCGTGACGAGCGGCCCGGGCGCGACGAACGTCGTGACCCCGCTCGCGAACGCGTACATGGACTCGACCCCTCTCGTCGTCGTGACGGGTCAGGTCTCGCGCGCTGCGATCGGGACGGACGCGTTCCAGGAGGTCGACATAACGGGGATCACCGCCGGCGTGACCAAGCACAACTGGCTCGTGACGGACGCGTCGGACATCCCGCGGGTCGTCGCGGAGGCATTCCACATCGCGACGACCGGACGGCCGGGCCCCGTGCTCGTCGACTTCCCGAAGGACGTCGCGAACCAGAGGACGACGTGGTCCGACCCGGGGCCGGTCGACCTCCCCGGGTACTCGCCTCCCGTGGACCCCGACCCGCAGGCGATCGCGGCCGCCGCGGACCTGCTCGTCCGAGCCGAGAGGCCGGTGCTGTACGTCGGGGGAGGGGTCGTGAAGGCGTCGGCCTCGGCCGCCCTCGCCGCGCTCGTCGAGGTCACCGGGGCGCCTGTCGTCACGACCCTCATGGCGCGCGGAGCGTTCCCCGACAGCCACCCGCTCTGTCTCGGGATGCCCGGGATGCACGGCAACTACACGGCAGTGACCGCGATGCAGCGCGCGGACGTGCTCGTGGCCCTCGGGAGCCGCTTCGACGACCGGGTGACAGGGAAGGTCGACGCGTTCGCACCGGGGGCGAAGGTCGTGCACGTCGACGTCGACCGGGCCGAGATCGGCAAGGTTCGGCGGCCCGACGTGGCCGTCGTCGCGGACTGCCGGGCCGCGATCGAGGCGCTCGTCGCGGCCATCGCGTCCCGCTCCGGCGACGACGCGGCGGACCCGTCGCGGCTCGCGCCGTGGGTCGCGCAGCTCGACGAGTGGAGGGCGCGCTTCCCGCTCGTGTACGACGCCGACGCGCCGTCCGGGGCGTCGGGCGCCGGGCGCTCCGCCGTCAAGCCCCAGTTCGTGATCGAGCAGCTTCGGGCCGCGACGCCCGCGGACACGATCCTCGTGTCGGGCGTCGGCCAGCACCAGATGTGGGCCTCCCAGCACTGGACCTTCGACCAGCCCCGGACGTGGGTGAACTCGGGAGGGCTCGGGACGATGGGGTTCGCGGTCCCTGCCGCGATCGGCGCGAAGGTCGGTCGACCGGACCGCACGGTGTGGGCGGTGGACGGGGACGGGTGCTTCCAGATGACCGCGCAGGAGCTCGTGACTGCCTCCGCGGAGCAGATACCCGTGAAGATCGCGATCCTGAACAACGCCTACCTCGGGATGGTGCGCCAGTGGCAGCACATGTTCTACGAGGAGCGGTACTCCGAGGTGTACCTGTCCCCGGACCTCCCGGACTACGTGCTGTGGGCCGAGTCCATGGGATGCGTCGGGCTGAGGGTCCACTCGCCCGAGGAGGTCCTCCCCGCGATCGAGAAGGCGAACGAGATCGACGACCGGCCCGTCGTGGTCGACTTCCGGACGGACTCGATGGAGCAGGTGTACCCGATGGTCCCGTCCGGCGCGTCGAACGACGACATCGTCGTGCACCCGAGCCAGCAGGGAGAGCTCCGTTGAGCGCGCGTCGCGAGCCGGTCGGCACGGGCCGTGTCGTCCCGATGCGCGCCGCCGCCGGCGAGCCGCACGGAGCGGCCCGCCTCCGCCACCACGTCGTGACGCTGCTCGTGGAGAACAAGGCCGGGGTGCTCGTTCGCGTCGCCGGGCTGTTCGCACGACGCGGCTTCAACATCTTCTCGCTCGCGGTCGCGCCGACGCACGACCCGCGCTTCTCCCGGATATCGATCGTCGTCGACGTCGAGTCCGCTCCGCTCGAGCAGGTCGTCGACCAGCTGGACAAGCTCGTGAACGTCGTCGAGATCACCGAGCTCCACCCGCTCGAGGCGCGCGAGGCCGAGCTGCTCCTGCTCACGGTGTCCGCGGACGCCGTGAGCCGCTCGCAGGTCATCCAGCTCGCGGAGGTGTTCGGGGCACGCGTGGTCGACGTCGGGACGGACGCGCTCACCGTCCGCTTCGCGTCGTCCCCCGAGGAGATCGACGACTTCGAGGAGGTCATGCGCCCCTACGGGATCCGCGAGCTCCAGCGCACCGGGAGGATCGCGTTACCTAAGCTGGTCCGCGAGGACTGAGAACCCGGGGCGGGTCCGGCGCGCGACGCCGGGGTGCCGCCCCGGCCACCCTGCAACCGGTGCCGAACGGGCCGATGGTCCGCGACGAGAGGACGAAGGACGAGACGATGCCGAAGCTCTACTACGCAAAGGACGCCGACCGCGCCCTGCTCGACGGCCGCAAGGTCGCCGTCGTCGGCTACGGCTCCCAGGGGCACGCCCACGCCCTCAACCTGCTCGACTCCGGGTTCGACGTGCGCGTCGGGCTCCGTCCGGGGTCGTCGTCGGTCGCGAAGGCGACCGCCGCGGGCCTGCGCGTCCTCTCGATCGCCGAGGCCGCCGCGGAGGCCGACGTCGTCATGATCCTGCTCCCCGACACCGACCAGCCGTCGGTGTACGCGACGGAGATCGCCCCTCACCTCGGCGAGGGGGACGCCGTGCTCTTCGCGCACGGGTTCAACATCCGGTACGGGACCATCGCGCCCGCTCCGGGCATCGACGTCGCGATGGTCGCGCCGAAGGGCCCCGGGCACCTCGTCCGGCGGACCTACGTCGAGGGCGGCGGTGTGCCCGCCCTCATCGCCGTCGCCACGGACGCGTCCGGCACGGCGATGGGGCTCGCGCTCGCGTACGCGGACGCGATCGGCGCGACGCGTGCCGGGGTTCTCGAGACGACCTTCACGGAGGAGACCGAGACGGACCTGTTCGGGGAGCAGGTCGTGCTCTGCGGGGGCCTCACGGCGCTCGTGACCGCGGGGTTCGAGACGCTCGTCGCCGCCGGGTACCAGCCGGAGTCGGCCTACTTCGAGTGCCTCCACGAGCTGAAGCTCATCGTCGACCTCATGTACGAGCAGGGAATCTCGGGGATGCGCTACTCGATCTCGACGACCGCGGAGTACGGGGACCTCACGCGCGGCCCGCGCATCGTCTCGGACTCCGTTCGCAGGGAGATGCGGAAGATCCTCGACGAGATCCAGGACGGGCGGTTCGCGAAGGAGTGGATCGACGAGAACGCCGCCGGGCTCCCGCGCTTCGAGGAGCTCCGCGCGCAGGGACGCGAGCACCCGATCGAGAAGATCGGGGCCCAGCTTCGCGAGATGATGCCGTTCATCTCGGCGGGGCGTCAGCGCGTCGAGGACGTGTCGGGCGGCTGAGCGTGACCGGGGCGCCGCCCGCGCCCCGGTCGTCGGACGCGTCGGGCGCTGCTGCTCCGCGCGGCGCGGGTATCGTTGGACCGAGCTCCGGCGCACCTTCGCGGGTAGGCGGACGCAGCGCGCCGGAGCTGCCCCTCCGAACAGAAGTGAGGCGCGCGGCACATGGCCGATCCAACGGCGAGGATCGAGTTCCCGAACTCCCGGCTCAGGCCGATCGAGCGGACGTCCACCGCGAGCGTCGTCGCCCGCCAGCTGCTCGACGAGCTCGCGAAGGACGACTTCGTCTCCGGCACGCGGCTGCCGTCGGAGCGCGACATGGCGGACACGCTCGGAGTGGGCCGGTCCACGCTCCGCGAGGCGATGGCGGCGCTCGACCTGCTCGGCATCATCGAGGTGCGCCCGGGCTCCGGCTCCTACCTCAAGGCGGACAGCTCGCAGCTCCTGCCGCAGGCGTTGAAGTGGGGCTTGATGCTCGCCCAGCCGGAGGTTCAGGACCTGGTCGAGATGCGCGAGCACCTCGAGCTGCTCGCCGCGCACCTGGCCGCCGCACGCGCGTCGGACGAGGACGTCGAGCGGCTGAGGAGCCATCTCGAGCAGATGCGCGCGCCGGACGCCTCGGTCGAGGAGTTCGTCGAGGCCGACATCGCATTCCACCTCGAGACGGCGATCATCGCCAAGAACACCGTGCTCGAGGCGTTGCTGGAGAGCATCCGATCGCTGCTTCGCGCGTGGTTCGACCGCACGCTCCGTGTCGAGGGCACCATGAAGGCGACGATAAAGGAGCACGAGGCGGTGTTCGACGCGATCGAGAGGCGCGCGCCGGCCGACGCGGAGAAGCGGATGCGCCAGCTCATGCAGCGCGCCGACCGGCGCCTCAAGCAGACGCTCTAGCTCAGCTCCGGGCCCGGCTCGGGCGCGGGCGGGGATCGACGATCCCGGCCGATCCGATCGTGTCGAGCTCGGCGAGCTGCTCGTCGCCGAGTTCCCTCGCGAGCGGCACCGCCGCCGCGCTGGTCGCGACCTGTTCCGCCGACTCCGGGCCGATGATCGCGGCGGCGACCGACGGCCGGCGAAGCAGCCACGCGAGGGCGAGCCGAGCAGGCGGGTGCCCCCAGCGCCGGGCGATCTCCTCGAGGCGTGCTGCCGCGGCGACCTGGGAGTCGGTGAACGCCCCCCCACCCCAGCGCGTCTCACCCGTGTAGGGGCGCTCGCGCGCCTCCGCCGTGGTCAGCAGGCCACCGGCGATCGGGCTGAAGGCGAGGAGCGAGAGCCCGAACTCGCCCGCGAGCGGGGCGATCTCGGACTCGACCTGGCGAGCGACGAGGTTGTAGCGGACCTGGAGGCAGGCCGGCGTGCGAAGGTTCCGCCGGTCGCATATCCAGAGCGCGTGCATCGTCTGCCACGCCGGGTAGGTCGAGAGCCCGTAGGTGCGCGTCTTGCCCGACCGCACAAGCTCGTCGAGCACGTACAGCGTCTCGTCGAGGGGCGTGTCGGGGTCGGGATGGTGCGCGTAGAACAGGTCGACGTGGTCGGTGCGCAGCCGTCGCAGGCTCCGGTCGAGCTGCTCGACGAGATGGCGCCGGGACAGTCCCGAGTCGTTCACACCGGGACCGACCTGCTCGCTCGCCTTGGTCGAGAGAAGCAGCGAGTCGCGCCGGCTGCCGAGGACCGCCCCGATGATCTCCTCCGCGGACGTGCGCTGCGCGGCCGGGACCACGCCCTCGCGGTCGAAGTGCGCGAGGTTCCCGTACGCGTTGGCCGTGTCGACCATGTTGATCCCCGCGTCGAGGGCTGCCCCGACGACGCGGTCCGCCTCCTTCTCGAGCGGCGCGACGCCGAATGTCGCCGTGCCGAGGACGAGGCGCGACACGCGCATCCCCGACGTACCGAGCACCGCGTGGTCCATCTCGGTCCTCCCTATGCGGATCGTCCGTCGCCCCACGACAGGGCGACCAGGTCCGGGCCGGCCACGACCGCGTCGCGCGCGGGGAGTACCGCCGGGCGGAGCACGGTCCGCGCCCCGACCGGTCGGCCACCCGAGGTGCTCGGCACCCGCCACCCGCTCTCGCCCATGACCGCGACGAGCCCGTCGTAGAGGCCTATCAGCCCGGCGACGCTCCTGCCGGGGGGCAGCGCGGCGTACGGCCCCGGCCCGAGCGCCGCGATGCGGGCGAGCGCTGCGTGCACCGGGTGGGGCCGGAAGCGGCCGTCGACCACCGCGCCCACGCCGCGCCCCCCGACCGTCCCGGCGAGACAGACTCGGGCCGGTCCAGACGCGGCGAGCGCTGCGTACGCGGCGACTGCCCACGTCGCGCCGAAGCGGCTGGCGTGCCGGCGGTGCGGGCCGTCCCAGGCGGCGCGCACGGGGAGCGCCGCATCGCGCGGGGGCCACGAGTCGAAGGTGGGAGCGAGGCCGACCGGCCCGAGGTACAGGTCGCGCCCGGCCGCGATCCTCCGCGCCTCGGCGACGATCGCCGCGTAGCTGGCAGGCCCGGTCGTGATCGCCCGCCGGTCGTCGTCGTGCGCCGCGCCCGTGAGCGCGACGCCGACGACCTCGGCCGCGTCGGGGACCCGACCGGCGATGTTCAAGCTCGCGAAGTGCCCACGCGTCCCCGCCCCCACGCGGACGCCGCTCCCGTCGAGAGCGCGGCGCGCCGTCTCCGCGAGCCGGTCCGAGGTGACCGGCTCGTCGCGTGCGAAGAGGAACGCGGCGTCCGCGACGCCCGAGCACGCCGACGCGAGCGCGGGAAGCAGCGTCTCGCGCCCTCGGGGGCAGTCGACCGTGAGCACCGCGCGCCCCGCGAGCTGTCGCGCGACCTCGAGGTCGCATCGCAGGCGGTCGACCCACTCCTCGTCGGCGAGGTCGACGAGGAGGTGCACGTACGCCGGCCCGGTCTCCGCGATCCGGGCCAGCGTCGCGTCGTCCAGCGGGCCGCCCGGGTGGGTGAGGCCGATCGGAGGGAGCGTCGCCACCGGGGAGCCGACGCAGAGGTCGGCGACGTCGCCGACCTCTGCGTCTGCGAGAGGGTTCCGGCCGGGCGCCGTCGCGCGGACCTCGGTGGACAGCGTGACCGTGAAGGACACGGGGCTCCCCGGTGCGAGCCGCAGCGGACGCTCCTCGCTGAGCGGAGGACAGTAGGACTTGAACGTCGCGTCTCCCCAGTTGCGCTGGTCCTCCATCTCGTAGGTCGCGCCGTCCAGCTCGACCGTGACGTCCACTCCGTCCGCGGGCAGGTGCAGCCGGTGGAAGCCCGACACGACCGGACGCGCGGAGATGCCCGACGGGGCGGGGACCGAGGTCTCGCCGCCTGGAGGACCCGTCGAGATGGGCGCGCCCGGTGCCGGCGGGGCATGGAGGACGCACGGCCCGGCACGAGCGACGTCGACCGCGGACTCCACCTCGAGGCCGAAGGCGACGCGCAGCGCGTGCCCCGTGACCTGCACGGAGCCGCTCACCGCGAGCGGATGTCCCGCGACCCGACCGGCGAAGGTGCCCGTCGCGTCGGGAGCCGTCGGCGGGCGGCCGCCCGGAAGCCCGACCGGTAGCCCGTAGGTGATCGGTATCTCGGGGCTCCGCCACGACTCGTCGCGGACGGAGAAGAAGACGCGGGGGGAGACGACGTGCCCTCGGTACGCGACCTCCTCGAGCCCGTGCCCCGTGAGCAGCATCGTCCAGCCACCCGACGCGAACGGGCGCACCTCACCCTCCCCGGGCGACTCGCCCCACGCGGTGGCGGCGTCACTCGCCGCGTCGGAGCTCGTGGCCCGAGTCGCTCGGCCGCTCTCGCCGTCGCGGGTCACCGGCTCGGGAGCGGGGACGCCGAGCGCCCGGTCCGCCGCATCCCCCGACGGTAGCATCCGGCCAACTGGTTGACCAGTCGAACGGTTGGGCGGTATCGTGGGTGCAGCGCGTGCGGCAAGGCACCGCCGGATGCATGGAGAGAGCGCGAGGATGACTGCTGACCTGACCGTGACCGTCGTCGGTGCCGGTGGCAAGATGGGCATGCGGGTGTCGGACAATCTCGCTCGCAGCTCATACACCGTCTTCTACTCCGAGAACCACCCCGCTGCCCAGGATCGCGTCCGGGCGGCGGGTCGCGAGCTCAGCGACGCCCTCGAGGTCGCGCCCCGGAGCGACGTCGTCATCCTCGCCGTGCCCGACGTCGTGCTCGGTGAGGTGTCGGAGGCCATCGTGCCGCGACTTCGCGCCGGGGCGATCCTGCTCACGCTCGACCCGGCAGCCGCGTACGCCGGGGTGATCGCCCGTCGCCCCGACGTCCACGTCGCGGTCGCCCATCCGTGCCACCCCTCGATCTTCCTCGAGAGGACGTCGAAGGAGGAGTGGGCAGACACCTTCGGCGGGGTCGCCGCACCTCAGGACGTCATCGCGGCGCTCGAGTCCGGCGACGACGCGGTGAGCGAGCGCGCGACCGCGGTCATCCGCACGATCTACGGCCCCGTGATCGACGTCCACTGGGTGACGGTCAAGCAGCTCGCGGTGCTCGAGCCGACTCTCGTCGAGACGATCACGTGCATGGTGAGCGGTCTCCTGAAGGACGCGCTCCACGAGGCGGTCCACACCGCAGGAGTGCCCGAGGCGGCGGCGAGGGCGATGCTCTTCGGGCACACGCAGGTCGCGCTCACGAACTCGCTGCGCGGCTCCAACCCGTTCTCCGAGGGCTGCCTCGTCGCGATGGACTACGGCCGTCGCACGGTCGTGCGGGACGACTGGAAGAGGATCTTCGACGACGAGGAGCTGGACGGCGTCATCGCGAAGATGCTCCGGATCGACGCGGTGCGACGTGAGCCCGAGGTGACCGCGACGGGGAGCGCCGCCGGCGACTAGGCCCGACCGGATGGGATCCGCACCGCTCGTCGGGATCCAGATCGGCGCCGTCTCCTTCGTCGACGAGGGGGTCGAGGAGGTCCTCGACCTCGTCGCGGAGAAGGCCCACGTCAACGCGCTCTTCCTCGCGACGCAGTCGTTCGACCGCGGCGTCCAGGGCCGGCAGGTGGCCGGGCGTGCGTGGCCGGGGCACGGCCCGGCGGAGCCCGACGACCACTCGGGTGGCTCCTATGTGACCCAGCACGACGAGTTCTACGAGGCCGCGGTGATCGGGGCCCATCGCGCACGTGACGCGGAGGTCGCGGGCTTCGACGTCCTCGCACGGGTGATCCCCGCGGCGCGCGAGCGCGGGCAGGCCGTCTACTCGTTCGTGCTCGAGAACACCCACTCGGGCCTCACGCGAGGGGTCGCCCGCTGGCCGAGGGTCCTCCAGGTCGACGCGTGGGGGCGGCTCGACACCGACGCGTGCCTGCGAAACCCCGACTACGTGACGTGGTGGCTCGCGTTGGTCGAGGACCAGGTCACCTCGTACCCGCTCGACGGGCTGATGTTCGGTTCGGAGCGGGGAGGGCCCCTCGGCAACGTGCTCGGCGGCGGCGGCTTCGCCCGGAACGGCAACCCGTACTGCTTCTGCTCGCACTGCGAGGCGGCCGGCGAGCGCCGCGGCCTCGACAGCCGCCGCGCCCGCGAGGCATACGTGAAGCTGGACGAGCTCGTGCGCGCCGCCGACGACGGGGCCGCCGCCGGGGACAGCGCGTTCGTCCGCTTCCTACGCCTGCTCGGCCGGTACCCGGAGATCCTCGGGTGGGACCAGCTGTGGCACGACGGATACCGCGAGCTGCAGAGGCGCATCTACGGCGCCGTGAAGTTCCTGGACCCGCAGGTCCAGGTCGGATGGCATCTCTGGCACCACAACTCCTTCTCGCCGCTCCACCGGGCGCAGAGCGACTTCTCCGACGTCGCGGGGTACGTCGACTTCGTCAAGCCGGTCCTGTACGGGGACTGCGCGGGCTACCGCCTCCAGCACCACGTCCGCGCCCTCGCGACGGGGGTCTTCCGGGGTGTCGGCGAGCAGCTGCTCCTCGACCTGTGCCAGGCGGTTCTCGGGTACGACGAGGACGTGCGCTTCGACGAGCTGCCCGAGCGCGGCCTGTCGGCGGACTACGTGCGTCGCGAGACTGCGCGCGCGGTCGGCTCGCTCGCGGGGTCGGCGAAGGTCTACCCGGGGCTCGACGTGAACGTCTCCACCCCGCCGCACGTGCGGCAGACGACCCCCGCCCGGCTGGGTGCAGCGCTCGGCGCAGCGCTGGACGGCGGCGCCGACGGTGTGGTCCTGTCCCGCAAGTACTCGGAGATGACCTACGAGAACCTGGAGGCGGTGGGTCACGTGCTCCGCGACCGCCTGCCGCGGGGGTGAGCCGCGGCGCCGCCGGCGCACGCGTCGCCCGTCCGCGCCCGCGGCTTCTCCGGAGGCCGGAGCGTCGCTCCTCCGCGTGATCCGCGTCGCGAGCTGTGACAGGGTCGTGCACGCGAGAACCCGTGCGGTGCAGGGGAAAAGTGGTTGACCACACGACCTGTTGACAACATCACGCGCACCGCTATTATGACGTTTCAACATCTCAGTCAATACAGATCGGGGGGAAGTGCCTTGAAATCACCATCCGAAGGCAGGACGCGCCGCGCGCTCGTCGCGGCGGCCGTCGGCATGAGCACGCTCGCACTCGTCGCGTCCACGGCGACCGCGAGCGCGAGCAGCTCGGCACCGGCGCGTCTCTCGCACGCGAGCGGCGCGACCGCGCACGGGACGGACCAGTCGACCTTCTCCGTCCTGTTGACGACCGAGGACACGCAGACGCCGGCCGAGCTGCAGAAGCTGGCCACGACCTCCTGCAAGACCGAGGCGCAGGCCCAGCCGATCAGCCTCCAGCAGACGCCGAGCCAGAACATCGAGTCCAAGATCCAGCTGCTTGCGTCCCAGAACAGCCTCCCGTTGATGTACGCGGCGTCCAACCCCGACATCATCCCCGGCGGGTCGCTCGTGAAGAAGGGCGACGTGCTCAACATCGAGACCGCGCTCAGCCAGCTCGGCGTCGCGAACGACATGACCCCGCTCGCCCTGTCGACGACGAAGGCGCAGTTCCAGGGCGGCGTGCCGTCGGTGCCGTTCCAGATGAACATCGAGGGCCTCTTCTACAACAAGAGGATCTTCGCGAACCACCACCTCACGCAGCCGAAGACGTTCGCCCAGCTGCTCGCCGACGCGGCGGTGCTGAAGAAGGCCCACGTCATCCCGTTCAGCGCCTCGGGCGCCTCGGGCTGGACGATCAGTCGCTGGGTCGGTATCCTGCTGTTCCGCGAGCTCGGCCCGAACGCGATGAACCTCATCGCGCACAAGAAGGCGAAGCTGACCTCGGCCGCGTACATGACCGCCGCGGAGCAGGTCGCCCAGATGGGCAAGGACGGCTACTTCTCGCCGGGCATCACGAACCTCAGCTACAACGCCGCCGTCGCCCAGTTCCTGGACGGGAAGTCGGCCATGATGTACATGGGCACGTGGCTCCTCGCCGAGATCCTGTCCTCGCAGAACAAGGTCGGCCGCAACAACATCGGCTTCATGCCGTTCCCGGCGGTGACGGGCGGCAAGGGCTCGATCGACCAGTACCCGGCGAACACGGGCTCGCCCAACGTGCTCAACCCGCACGTCTACGGTCCGCACGCGCAGGCGTGGCTGAAGTGCATCGCCGAGAACTACGGGAGCGCGTCGCTTCAGGACCAGGGCGTGTTCACGGGGTTCCGCACGAACCAGCCGGTCACCGGACTGGCTCCGATCACCCAGACGATCCAGAAGACGATCAACTCCGCGAAGCAGAGCGTGCTCTGGTTCGAGGCGCTCTTCGGTCTGAAGGCGAACGACGACGCCTCCGGGAACGCGGCAGCGCTCGTGACCGGGGCCATGAGCCCGCAGCAGTACATGGGCATCCTGCAGGCGGACCAGTCGCAGCCGTAGGGCGACCTGGTTGGGACGGAGAGGGCGGCACCGCCGTGACGGCGGTGCCGCCTCGTCCGTTCCGGGCGACCGAATCTCGTCTAGATAGGCTCCGGTAATGCGCCAGGTGTTCGGGAACAGGCGAGCGATCGCGTTCTTCCTCGCCCCCACCTTGCTCGTGTACATCGGCGTGGTCGTCGTTCCCGTCGGCTGGTCGCTCGTCTACTCCGTCTTCTCGGGGAGCCCGGCGTCCGGGTTCACGTTCGCGGGCCTCAAGAACTTCCGCGCGCTGTTCGCGGACCCGACGATCCCGCAGACGTTGCTGTTCACCGTCAAGTACGCCACCGTCCTCACGGTGGGCCAGATCGTGATCGGCTACTCGCTCGCCCTGCTCTTCAAGTTCGTGCTGCGCCGCTCGTCGACCTTCATCCGCACGCTCGTGTTCTTCCCGGTCGTGCTCCCGACCGTCGCGGTCGCGCTCCTCTTCGCACAGCTGTTCGCGGTGACCCCGCAGACGGGCCCCGTCGACTCGATCGTCCACCTGCTCGGAGGACACCCGGTCGACTGGTTCGTCTCGGGAAGCCACGCGTTCGTCGTCATCATCGCGATGGACATGTGGCGATCGGTGGGGCTGTTCGCCGTGATCCTCTACGTCGGGCTTCTCGACATCCCCGAGGACGTGATCGAGTCCGCACGGATCGACGGCGCCAGCGGGTTCAGCCTGCTCCGCCGGATCATCGTCCCGATGTCCCGCCCCATCGTGGTGGCGGCCACGATCTTCGCGCTGAACGCGGACCTCAAGGTGTTCGACTCGATCCTGGCCCTGAACAACGGAGGCCCCGGGACCGCCACGACGCCGCTCAACCTGTACATGTTCCAGGAGTCCTTCAACTACGACAACTGGGGCTACGGCAGCACGATCGCAATCCTCATCACCGGCCTGAGCCTCCTCGTGACCGTGGTCGTCTTCCGTTCGCTGCGACGCGACATCACGAAGGACTGAGGAGCCATGGCGATCAGCAGCGGCCGGGCCGAGCCGGCGGTCTCCACACGTCGGGCACGGTTCACCCCCGCCCCCCCACGTCGGGCGCGCACCGTGCAGCTCTCGCGCAAGACGCTCACGCGGTCGATCATCGGGATCATCCTGGTGGTCGAGATCTACCCGCTCTTCTGGCTGCTCACGAGCTCGTTCAAGACGGAGAACGCGTTCGTGTCACAGCCGCTGTGGACGATCCCGAGCAAGCTCGACTTCGGGAACTACGCGTCGGCGTGGACGACCGCCCACATCCCGAGCGACGTCATGAACAGCCTGATCGTCACCGTGAGCTCGGTGGTCGTCATCCTGCTGCTCGGCTCCGGAGCCGCGTTCGCGCTCGAGGTGCTCGTCTTCAAGGGACGCGGAGGGATCCTGTTCTTCCTCGTCGGCGGCCTGATGGTCCCGGCACAGCTCGTGCTGCTGCCGCTGTTCGAGATCTACTTCAAGCTCGGGATAGACAACACGCTGCTGCCCATGATCATCACCTACGTGGGCCAGGGCCTGCCGCTCACGGTGTTCCTCATGGCCACGTACTTCCGCTCCGTGCCCCGTGAGCTGTTCGAGGCGTGCGCGATCGACGGCGGGGGCACCTATCGCTGCTTCTTCTCCGTCGCCCTTCCGCTCGTGCGGAACGGGATATTCACGGTCGGCATGCTCGTCTTCTTCTCGGTGTTCAACGACCTGTTGGTGGCGCTGACGTTCAACTCGAAGCCGTCGCTCTCGACGATCCAGGTCGGGCTGCTGAACTTCAACGGCCAGTACGGCAGCGTCGCGTACGGTCCGCTGTTCGCCGCGATCAGCATCGTGATCTTCGCGCTCCTGCTGCTCTACCTGTTCATCAACAAGCAGATCATGCGTGGCCTCACCTCGGGAGCGGTCAAGGGGTGACGTGCTCCGGCGCGCGTGACCCCTCACGGCGGTGATCGTCGACTGCCACGCGCACGTGTGGTCGCGATGGCCCCACGGCACGCGTGTCCCCGACCCGCTCACCCGAGGCAACGCCGAGCACCTCCTGTTCGAGATGGACTCCTGCGGAGTCGGGCGAGCGCTTCTCGTGAGCGCCGAGATCGAGAACGCCCGTGACAACAACGACTACGCGGAGCGCGTGGCGGCGGCGCACCGCGGCCGGCTCGTGCAGCTGGTGGACGCGGACAGCCGCTGGAGCGGCGACTACCACCACCCGGGCGCGGCCGACCGGCTCCGACGTCTCGTCGAGCGGCACCGGCCCGTCGGCGTCTCCCACTACCTCGGTCCGGTGAATGACGGGTGGCTCGTCTCCTCCGACGGGCTCGCGTTCTTCGCGACCGCCGCCTCCCTCGGGCTCGTCGTGAGCCTGGCGGCGTCGGCACCCTGGCACGCGGATCTCCGGGAGGTCGCGAGGAGGTTCCCGCCGCTCTGCCTGCTCGTGAACCATCTCGGCGGTGTCGCGCTCGGCCCCGTGGAGGGCGGGGACGTCGAGCGTCGGCTCCTCGGGTACGACGACGTCCCGAACCTGCTCGCCAAGGTGTCCGGCCTCTACTACGGGCACCCGAGGCCGTGGGAGTACCCGTACGGCGACACGATGGCGCTCGTGCGCCGCTTCTGCGACGCGTGGGGCCCCGAGCGGCTCGTGTGGGGATCGGACTACCCGTCGAGCCTTCCGCACGT
>JAJZBW010000234.1 GCA_021798745.1 Actinomycetes bacterium | reverse complement strand
CGGCGGTCCCGGACGAGAGGGACGAGCCGCGCGCGGCCGCGACGAAGCGCCGGAGGGGGCGCGAGCGAAACGGGCGCCCCGTCGGTCGCTACCTCATGTGCGTGCACGTCGAGCCGGAGGCGACCCAGATAGCTGTGCTCGAGGGGAGGTCGCTCATCGAGCACCACGTCGCGCGGAGCCAGGACGACGTGAACCAGATCGACGGCAACCTGTACCGGGGCCGGGTGAAGAACGTCCTTCCCGGGATGGAGGCGGCATTCGTCGACATCGGGACCCCGAAGAACGCGGTCCTCTACTGGGGGGACGTGCAGTTCGACCGGGACGACGCGGTCGAGCGCGACCCCGGGGCGACGCGGATCGAGCACCTCCTGCGCCCGGGCCAGTCCATCGTGTGCCAGGTCACGAAGAACCCCATCGGGCTGAAGGGAGCCCGGCTCACCGAGGAGGTCTCGCTCCCCGGACGCTTCGTCGTGCTCGTCCCCAACTCGAGCGCGTCGGGCATCTCGAAGCGCCTCGACGACGGCGAGCGAAAGCGGCTTCGCAAGATCCTGGAGGACATCCGCCCCGAGGGGCACGGCGTGATCGTCCGGACCGCCGCCGAGGGAGTGAGCGAGGAGGAGCTGCGACGCGACGTGGACCAGCTCCTCGCGAAGTGGGGCGAGATCGAGGAGAAGGCGCGCCGTCTCCCCGCGCCGGCGCTCCTGTACAGCGAGCCCCACCTCGCCCTCCGGGTGATCCGAGAGGAGTTCACCGAGGAGTACCGGGGGATCGTGATCGACGACCGTGCGCTCTGCGAGCTCGTGCGAGCGTACGTCGCCGACATCGACCCGTCCCTCGCGGACCGGGTCGAGCTCTTCGACACCGACACCGAGCCGCTGCCCCTGTTCGAGCGGCACCACGTCCACGAGCAGCTCCACAAGGCGCTCGACCGGAAGGTCTGGCTCCCGTCGGGAGGGTCGCTCATCATCGAGCGCACCGAGGCCCTGACCGTGATCGACGTGAACACGGGCAAGAACGTGGGGTCCTCGAGCCTCGAGGAGACCGTGTTCCGGAACAACCTCGAGGCCGCCGAGGAGATCGCTCGCCAGCTCCGGCTCCGGGACATCGGGGGGATCATCGTCATCGACTTCATCGACATGGAGGTGAAGTCGAACCGCCAGGAGGTGATGGCCGCGCTGCGCGGCGCGCTCGCGCGGGACAAGACGCCGACGCAGGCGTTCGAGATCTCCGAGCTCGGGCTCGTGGAGATGACCCGCAAGCGCATCGGGGAGGGTCTCGTCGAGTCCCTCTCCGAGGTGTGCCCGATGTGCAACGGGCGCGGCATCGTGTTCCAGGAGCTACGCGGCTGACCCGACCCGCCCGGACGGGACCCCCGCCCGGCCTTGCTAGGATGACGGCCCTATGTACGCAGTGATCGCAACCGGTGGCAAGCAGGAGCGCGTCGAGGTCGGGAGCAGGGTCGACGTCGAGCTCCTCGGTGCGGGGATCGGCGAGGAGGTGACCTTCTCCCCGGTGCTCGTGGTCGACGGCGAGTCGGTCCACGCGGCGCCCGCAGCGCTCGCAGCGGCGACGGTGTCCGCGCGGGTCGTCGGGGAGACCGCCGGGCCGAAGGTCACGGGCTTCACCTACAGGCCGAAGGCGCGCGGGCGCCGACGCTTCGGGCACCGCCAGCACTACACGAGGATCGAGATCACGGCGATCGCGCCGCCTGTGGCGGCGACCACGCGGTCGCGCTCGCGCAAGGCCTGAGAGGACGGCGAGATGTCGAAGACGAAGGGCGGGGGCTCGACCCGCAACGGTCGGGACTCGAACGCGCAGCGGCTCGGCGTGAAGGCCTCTGACGGGACTTCGGTCCGGGCGGGCTCGATCATCGTCCGCCAGCGCGGCACGCACTTCCACCCCGGCGACAACGTCGGCCGGGGCGGCGACGACACCCTCTTCGCGCTAGTCGACGGGCGTGTGAGCTTCGGGGCGCGCCGCGGTCGGCGGCTCGTCGCGGTCCGCTCGGCCGAGGCCTGAGCGGGCGACGCGCCCTCCGGGCGAGACGCCGCGGGGCGCTGTGCCCGCGCGGCGGCTCGGGGGATCGCCGTCGATGAGGGAGCGCTGATGGCCGGCTTCGTCGACGAGGCGCAAGTCCACGTGAAGGCCGGTGACGGCGGGGCGGGCGCGGTCGCGTTCCGCCGGGAGGCCCACGTCGCGAGGGGCGGTCCCGACGGTGGCGACGGCGGACGCGGCGGAGACGTGCTCGTCGAGGCGTCGACTTCGGCCGTCTCGCTCCTCGCGTTCCGGGACCACCCGCACCGGCGCGCGACCGACGGGACGCACGGCGGAGGGGCGCGTCGCCGCGGCCGTAGCGGCTCGGACCTTCTCGTCCTCGTGCCGGTCGGGACCGTCGTGCGCTCCCTCGACGGAGACGTGGTCGCCGACCTCCGCAGCGCGGGAGACCGTCTCCTCGCGGCGTCGGGAGGCCGGGGCGGGCGGGGGAACGCGAGCTTCCTCACGAACACCCGCCGGGCGCCGTCGTTCGCCGAGCAGGGCGAGATCGGCGAGGAGCGCTGGCTCGACCTCGAGCTGAAGCTCGTGGCCGACGTCGCTCTCGTGGGGTTCCCGAACGCGGGCAAGTCGACCCTCGTGTCGCGGATCTCTGCCGCGAGACCGAAGATCGCGGACTACCCCTTCACGACGCTCGAGCCACACCTCGGAGTCGTCCGGGTCGGCGGCGCGGGTCGGGGCCCCGTCGAGGGGGTCACCGAGTACGTCGTCGCGGACGTCCCCGGGCTCGTCGAGGGGGCGAGCGACGGCCGCGGGCTCGGCCACCGGTTCCTCCGCCACGTCGAGCGCTCGCGGGTGCTCGTCGTGCTCGCCGACCTCGCGGCGGCCGACGGCCGATCTCCGGCCGAGCAGGTCCGCGTCCTGCTCGAGGAGCTCCGCCGCTACAGGAGCGACCTCCTCGAGCGGCCGCGGATCGTCGTCGGCTCCCGGGCCGACGCGCTCCCGGAGGACGCACGACCCGAGCCCGCGTCCTACGGGGCGGCGCTCGCGATCTCCTCGGCGACCGGCGAGGGGCTCGCGGAGCTCACGGGCCGGCTCGCGACGCTCGTGGCCGAGGCGCGCTCGCGCGCACCGGAGCCGGCGAGCGCTCCCGTCGTCCACCGGCCCGAGCCCGAGGGAGTGCTCGTCGAGCGCGACGGCGGGGGGTGGGTCGTGCTCGGACGGGCGGCCACCCGAGCCGTCGCGCTGTCCGACCTCACGAACGCGGACGCGCTCGCGCAGGTCCAGCGGCGACTCCGTCGGATCGGGGTCGACCGCGCCCTCGCACGGGCGGGAGCGCGCGAGGGGGACGACGTGCGCATCGGGACGCTCCACTTCGAGTTCTCGCCGGACCGCTGATGGGCCGCTCGGGGAGGCGTCGTGACGGGGGTGTCGTCGTACGGTGATCGTCGTCGCGAAGATCGGGACGTCCTCGGTCACGGGAGCCGACGGGTCGGTGGACGCCCGCTCGGTCGGAAAGCTGTGCGGAGAGGTCGCCGCGCTCGTCGCGGGGGGCCACCGGTGCGTCGTCGTGACCTCCGGAGCCGTGACGGCAGGGGTCGCCGCGCTCCGTCCCCCCGGCGGACGGCCGACGGACGCGACGACGCTCCAGGCGCTCAGCGCGGTCGGCCAGCACCGGCTCATGCGCGTCTACGACGAGGCGCTCGCCGCGAACGGGCTCGTCGCCGGCCAGGTCCTCCTCGCGCCCCTCGACTTCGGCGAGCGGCGACAGTACCTGCACGCACGTGAGACGCTTGCCCGTCTGCTCGATCTCGGCGTGGTGCCCGTCGTGAACGAGAACGACGCCGTGGCCGACGACGAGATCCGTTTTGGCGACAACGACCGGCTCGCCGCGCTCGTCGCGCACCTCGTCGGAGCGGAGCTTCTCGTCCTTCTCACGGACACGGCCGGTCTGTTCACCGCGGACCCGAGGCTCGACGCGACCGCGTCGCTCGTGGAA
>JAJZBW010000020.1 GCA_021798745.1 Actinomycetes bacterium | reverse complement strand
GACGACCGCGGCGACACCGGCCGCGAGGAGCGAGTAGCGCGTGATGGCCCGGTACACGGTGTCGATGTGGGCCCCGGCAAGCTCGCCCACGGTCACCCAGGTCGCGACCCAGAGCATCGCCCCAACCACGTTGTACGGGAGGAAGCGGACCCAGGACATCTCCGACGCGCCCGCGATGATCCCGTTCGCCTGGCGCAGGCCCTCGACGAACCGGGCGACGACGATGACCTTCCCGCCCTGCCGGTCGAAGAACCGCTCGGCCCTCGCGAGCCGCTCCTCGGTGAGCGCGACGTACCGCCCCCAGCGCGCGACCGCCGCACGTCCCGCGAAGTGCCCTATCGCGAACCCGACGTTGTCCCCGAGAGAGGCCGCGACGACCGCGACGACACCGACGGCCACGGGGTTGAGCTTCCCTGCGCCGGCGTAGACGGCCGCCGCGACGAGGGTCGTCTCCCCCGGGAGGGGCACCCCGAAGTCCTCGAGGAACACGAACCCCGCGACCGCCCAGTACCCGTAGTGGTCCAGCGCGGGTGCGAGCGAGTTCAAGAAGCCCGGGAGGACGACCGCGAGGAACGGGATCACGGAACGGCCCGCGTGGGCGTCGGTCCGGGGACGGTCACGAGCTCGGGCACCCGAACATGATGCCCGCTCGCCGCTCCGCAGTGGGTGCGGCGCACGCGGTCACGCCCCGCTCGCCCCACGTGGGCCGGGAGCGTCAGGTGACCGCGTGCTTCGAGGCCTCGATCGCCCACCGGAGCGCAGCGATCGCTGCCCCGCTGAGGGTCACCTCGCTGAACCCGGACCGAGTCGCGTCCTGCGAGCGCCCGAGCTGGCAGTCGACGACGTCCGCGACGATGCGGCCGACCGGGGTGTCCGCCCGCGCGACTGCGTCGCGGAGGACCTCGTCGAGCGGGAGCGTCGCGAGGACCTCGTCGAGCGGCATGTCGAGGAGCATGTCGAACGCGGAGAGCATCCCCGCCGCGAACGCGACGTCCGCGAGCGCCGGGTACGAGCGCTGCGCGAGGAGCTCGCACATCCGCGCTCTCGTGAGGGTCGTGATCGCCTCGTCGTCGCTCGTCGATCCCCGGCGCGTCTCGAGCAGGAAGCCGATCCAGCTCTGCAGGTGTCGCCACCCGAGGAGCACGAGGGCCTCGCGGATGGAGCGCACGGGCCGCCGGAAGCCGTTGTCGGCACCGACCCCCGCGATCTGGAGGAGCTGGTACGCGAGCGCGGGCTCGGCCCGGACGACCTCCTCGAGCTCGGCCGCGCTGCACTGCTGGGAGACGAGCCGGGCTGCCTGGCGCAGCCGGGCGACGCTCGACGCGTCGAGCGTCCTTCCCGGAACCACCTGGGGAGCCGAGAGGAGGTCCCCCTGGAAGTAGTCGAACCCGAGCTCGCGGAAGCGCTCCAGCTGCGACGGGGCGCTCACCCCGAGCGCGAGCGCGAGGAGACCGCGGCTCTTCACCTCGCGCACGAGCTTCGCGACGCGCTCGGGCGCGAGCGACTCGTGGTCGACCTTCACGATCCCCGCGGTCCCGAGCAGCGGGGCGCACCGCCCGAGGTCGTCGACGCGGTCGAGCGCGATCGTGAACCCGGCCTCCGCGAGCGCCGCGCACCCGGACACGACCGCCTCGTCGTCCGCGAGCGCCGCGTCGACCTCGAGGACCGTCTGCTCGGGCGGGACCACGAGCGGGACGGACCCGACGAGCACCGCCCGGTCCGCGTCGCAGAACAAGAACCGGTCGCCGACGAGGCGGGACACGCCGATCGACACCGCGTCGTACAGGACGGACGCGGTCGCGCCCACCTCCTCGGACGGGTCACGCACGGCCGCGTCGCACTCGTCGCGACGCACGATCAGCTCGTAGCCGACGACCTCGAGCTCGGAGTCGAACACCGGCTGGCGCCCGACGACGAGCTCAATTACTGCCACGGGCACCACCTCGGAGCGGGGTCGGAGCGGTCGGGCCCGCCGCGACGCCGGCAGCGGGCCCGACCGGGACGCCCGACGTGCAGCGGGACTCGATGCGGCGCACCGTCGCGACGACGTCGACGGCCGGGACCGCCGGCGAGAACAAGTAGCCCTGGCCGACGTCGCACCCGATGAGCCGGAGGCTCCCGAGCTGCTCCGCCGTCTCGATACCCTCGGCCACGACGACCGCACCGAGGCTGTGCCCGAGGGAGACGACCCCTTCGAGCAGCGTCACCCGGTCCGGGTCGTCGTCGCACCCGCGCACGAGCGACCGGTCGATCTTGATGACCTTCGGGTAGATGAGGGACAGGTACGACAACGACGAGTACCCGATCCCGAAGTCGTCCACGGCGATCCGTATTCCGAGCTGGACGAGGCGCTGCATCGTGTGGTTCGACGCCTCGAGGTCCCCGAGGGCCGCCGACTCCGTGACCTCGAGCACGAGCCGCGCCGGGGGCAGCCCGCTTCGGGTGAGGGCGTCCTCGACCACGCGCACGAGGTTCGGGTCGTAGAGCTGGCGGGTCGACAGGTTCACCGACACGTGGGGGGCGCGCTCGCCTCCGAGCACGGTCCACGCCATCGCACGACGTGTCGCGTCGCGCAGCGCGAACGCGCCGAGGTCGAATATGAGGTCGCTCTCCTCCGCGAGCGGTATGAACACGTCCGGGGGCACCGCGCCACGGGTCGGGTGCGACCATCGCATGAGCGCCTCGAAACCCTCGACTCGACCCGTGTCGAGCTCGACGAGCGGCTGGAAGTGCATGGAGAGCTCGCCTGCCGCGAGCGCGCCGCGGAGGTCCTGCGCGAGCTCGAACCGCTGCACCGCACGCTCGTGGACGTCGGGGTCGAACACGACGTGGCGACCCTTTCCGAGCCGCTTCGCCTCGTACATCGCCGTGTCCGCGCGCGCGAACAGCGACGCCGGGTCCTCGCGCCCCGTCTCCCACGGGACGATCCCGAGGCTCGCCTGCTGGATCACCGACGTCCCGCCCACGTCGAAGGGACGCGCGAACGAGGCCATCAGGCGGGAGGCGATCTGGTCGACCTCGTGGGATCCCTCGAGGTCCTCCACCAGCAGGAGGAACTCGTCGCCGCCGAACCGGCAGAGGGTGTCCGAGACGCGGGTCGCGTCGCTCAGACGACCGGCGAGGGCGACGAGGAGCTCGTCGCCCACGTGGTGTCCGAGCGTGTCGTTCACTCCCTTGAAGTCGTCGAGGTCGAGCAGCAGGACCGCTCCGCACCCGCCGCCCGCTCGGGCGGCACGCGCGAGCGCGTGGTCGAGCCGGTCCTCGAACAGCACACGGTTCGCGAGACCCGTGAGCGGATCGTGGAACGCCTGGTAGGTGAGCTGCGCGACGAGCTCGTCCTCGCCGGCGACGTCCCGGACGCTCAGCACGTAGATCGACTCCGGGTCCCCTCCGGATCCGATCCGCGCGGCCGCGACCTCCGCGAGGACGACCGCCCCGTCGCCACGCCTCCACCGGACGGCCCTGCGGGAGTGCACGAACGCCTCGGGGTCGACGAGCGCCGCGACCCCGTCGTCGGTCTCGAGCACGCGCGACCCGAACGCCCCGACGAGGGCCGATCGACGGTGCCCGAGGAGCTCGCAGAACGCGGCGTTCACCTCGAGCACCGTCCCTCCGGCGTCGACGACGACCATCGCGGTCACGTTGTGTGCAAAGGCCAGCTCGTACAGCTCGGAGGACGTGCCTGCTCCGGCGCCGATCCCGTCGCGGACCTCGCGCACGTCGCGCTCGAACGCAGGCGCCAGGCGCTGTATGCCGGCGGCCCGCTCGACCGCCACCTGTGCCCTCCCGTCCCCGGCGATCCTCGATATCGCGTCCACAAACGGCCTCGCGGGCCCGCACCTTGAGCGTCTCTGCGCTGCCCGCGCGCCGCGCTCCCGCGCGCGGGGGCCCGTCCGTCGTGTCAGGCGTGAGACCGGTGCCGCAGTGGAGCCCGGAACACCGGAGCGAGGAGGCAGAAGTCGAACGCCCCGGCCGCGATCGGGACGAGACCCACGGCCGAGAGCGCCCACCAGGCGCCGCCGGCGACCGCCCCGACGACAACGAGCGCTGCGCCGAGCGCGACGCGGGCCGCACGTCCCGCACCGGTTCCCATGAAGTGCACGACCTGCATGCGATCTCCTCTCGCGGAGCGGCGCCCGCCGGGGCAACCGGCCTATATACCCCACTGGGTATCTAGCGGGTCCAACCGCGTCGGGTGCGGGCGCATTCCCGGGACGCCCGGCCCCGGGTCGCCTCGGCGCGGCCGCCCGGGCACGACCACGGCGCTTCCCGGCAACATACCCCTGGGCGTACACTCGGGACGTGGCCCGCTCACGTCGCCCCCCCGTTGCCGAGGGGCCCGCGGTCGGGACCCTCCCGTCGGCGCGCTCGGTTCTCGCCGTGTGCGCGCACCCCGACGACGAGAGCTTCGGCCTCGGAGCCGCGCTCGCCACCCTCGCGGCCGGGGGCGCGACCGTCGCCGTGCTCAGCTTCACGCGCGGCGAGGCGTCGACGCTGCGAGCCGCGGCAGGCGACCTCGCGTCGGTCCGGGCGACGGAGCTCTCCGACGCCGGGCGGGCGCTCGGCGCCTCCCGGGTCCGGCTGCTCGACCACCCTGACGGGCAGCTCGCATCGGTCCCACTCGAGGAGATGGTGCACGAGGCGCTCGCGCTCGGCCGCCTCGTCGGCGCCGACCTCGTGATGGCCTTCGACACGAACGGGGTGACGGGACACCCGGACCACCGGCGGGCGACCGAGGCGGCGCTCGGTGCAGCCCGGGACCTCCACTCGCCGCTCCTCGCGTGGGGGCTCGTCTCGGAGGTCGCGGACCGGCTCAACTCGGAGCTCGGCACGACGTTCGTCGGGCGCCCCGCCCGCGACTACGACGTCGTCGCACGCGTCGACAGGTCGGCCCAGCATGCGGCCATCGCGTGCCACCGGAGCCAGTCGTCCGGCAACACGGTGCTCACGCGACGTCTCGAGCTCCAGGGGGACCTCGAGCACTTCGTCTGGCTCGCCTGACCGGCGCGGGCGCCCGCGACGGGACCTTCGGCCCTTTCGCGCGTCCGACGTCGCTGGCAACGTACGGCCATGACCACGAACACCGAACTCATCGCCGAGCTCCGAGAGCCGACGCGGTCGCTCCGGCGTGCCGCACCCGATGCGTGGGCCGGATTCGGCCAGCTACACGACGCCGCACTGTCCGACGGAGCGCTTCCCGCACGCGTGAAGGAGCTCGTCGCGCTCGTCGTGTCCGTCGTGAAGCAGTGCGACGGGTGCATCGCGTACCACGCGAAGGCCGCCGCCGCGCGCGGCGCGACCCCCGACGAGGTCGCCGAGGCGCTCTCGGTCGCGATCCTCATGGACGGCGGTCCCGCGACGACCTACGGTCCGCGCGCCTGGGCCGCGTTCCACGAGTTCGCCGAGTCCGACGCGGCCGCGACCCGCTGAGCCCGACGAGGCTGCCCGCGGCGGGCCCGTGCCGGGCCGTGACGTCAGGTGAACACGATCTGGGCGCCCGCGGCGAGCGCGTAGAACTCCCCGACCGTGATGATGTCCTTCACCTGGTCGACGAGGTCCTCGCGACCGATGTCGAACAGGTCGCAGGACGCCTTGCACGCGTAGAGCCCGGCGCCGCTGTCCGCGATCATCTCCAGGAACTCCGGGATCGCGGGGATGTCGAGCTTCTCCATCTTGCGCTCCATGTAGTGCGTCATCACGCTCGACATCCCCGGCAGCCCGCCCGCGAGCGTCGCCACGTGCAGACCCGGGTTCCCGACCGTCGCGACCTTGACGTGCTCGTAGCGACGCCTGTGGATCGCGTCGAGACCGAAGAACGTGAAGAACAGGTCCGCCGATATCCCCTCGGCGCGCGCCCCGTTGGCCATGATGAGCGCGGGGTACACGCCTTCGAGCGACCCCTTCGAGACGATGATCGAGACCTTGGTGATCGGCTCCTGCGCCATGGGAGGGCCTCCTTGCTCGTGAACGGGCTCGTCGAGCCCTCAGATGCAGCCTCGGGGCTTCGGGATGCCGGCGATCCGGGCCGCGGTCTTGGCCGGACCCGTCGGGAACAGCTCGTAGAGCTCCTTCACCGAGACCCCCGAGGTCTTGCCGAGCACGCGCACCGTCGGACCGGTCCCCTTCTCCGAGTACTGCGCGCGCATGAAGTCGACGACCTTCCAGTGACCAGGGCCGAGGTCCCCGACCCCCGCGTCGCGGGCGATCTCGGGCGCCATGTCCCTCGTCCACTGCCCGGGGTCCGTGAAGAAGCCCTCGACGTCGACGTCGACCTCCCGCCCTGCATAGGTTGCGACCGGCATGGCGACCACCTCCTCCTCAGACGCCCACACGCGATCCCGCCGGCACGCGCGCCTTTCCCCGCACCGGCATGCGCGACCCGACCCCGGGGAGGTCGCGCCCGGGGAGGAGCGCGTTCCAGTACACCCACTCGAAGGCACGCTTCCCGAGGTGGTTGAGCCGCGACTCGTGCAGCAGCGGAAGCCCGACCGGTCCAGGGAAGTGCCCGGGAAGGGGCTCGGTCTCGTAGTTGAAGTCGATGAGCAGCGCCTTCTTGAAGCCGCTCTCGATGAAGCAGTTCGTGTGCCCGTCGAAGCGCGCGATCGGGGCGTTCCCCCGGAGCACCGCGAGGACGTTCTCGACGAGCACCTCGCCCGCGAAGTGCGCGACCGACCCGGCCTTCGAGGTCGGGATCCCCGCGGCGTCCCCTATCGCGAAGACCTCCGGGTAGCGGGGAGACTGGAGCGTGTGCTCGTCGACGTCGACGAACCCGAGCTCGTCACCGAGCCCGGGCGATCGGGCCACGTACGGCGCTCCTCCGTGGAGGGGCACCACCACGGCGAGGTCGAACGGGACCTCACGTCCGTCGTAGGAGACGATCCGGCGGCCGCGGCCGTCGACCGCGCCCGTCGAGAACTCGCTCACGACCTCGACCCCCTTCGCGCGGAGCAGGCCGCTCAGCTCCCGGTCGCACACCGGCTTCGTGAACGCCCCGTCGAGGGGCGTGACGAGCACGAGCTCGACCGCGTCGCGCATCGCACGCCTGCGGAAGTACCAATCGGCGAGGAACGCGAACTCGAGCGGCGCGACCGGGCACTTGATCGGCATGTCGACCACGTCGACCACGACTCGTCCACCGGCGAACCGGTCGAGCGCCGCGGCGAGCGCCGCGGCGCCGCGAGGCTCGTAGAAGGTGAGCACGTGCTCTCCCCACCCCGGCCCCGTGAGCCCGTCGGTCTCCTCGGGCTGCAGGACCGCTCCGGACGCGACGACGAGCACGTCGTAGCGGATGGGCTCCGAACGCGCGATCCGGACCTCGCGCTCCCCGAGGTCGACCGACTCGATCGCTCCCTCCACGAAGTCCACCCCCGCGTGGAGCTGAGCACGACGCGACCGCACGAGGTCCTCGGTGCGGGCGAGGCCGAACGGGACGAAGAGGAGCCCCGGCTGGTAGAGATGGCGGTCGTCCGCGTCGACGACCACGATCTCCGCGTCCTCCCGCCGGAGCCTTCGCCGCAAGCGGTTCGCGACGAGCGTCCCGCCGGTTCCCCCTCCGAGCACCACGACCCTGTTCGTCATGGTACGAGCATCGGCTGAACGGGACCCTCGGGGTAGGGGCGAAGGTCCGCGCCGCGGCGGACCGCGCCCGCCTGCGCACGCGCGCCGTGCGTCGCGGGTGCGACGACGCGCCGTGCGCTCAGAGGCGGGAGGTCAGCTGGCCGCCCTCTCGGTCGGGACCGCCGCCCCCGTGTCGTTCGCCCGCGCGACGACCTCGAGGATCTCGTGGCCGACGAGCTCGTGCCGCTCGAGGAGCGCGTCACGGAGCGCGACGACCACGTGCCGGTGCGCGCGGACCATCTCCCGGGCTGCCGACCTCATGAGGCGGAGGACCTCCTCGACCTCCTCACGAGCGTGGTCGTGGGCGAGGACCTTCGACACGAGGTTCCTCCCGAGGCCTGCGTCCGCCGACTCGAGCGAGAGGAGCGAGCTACCCATCCCGAGGGACCCCACCATCTGGCACGCGAGGTCCGTCGCCGCCTTCAGGTCGCTCGCCACACCCGAGCCCGCGACGCCGAAGAACACCTCTTCTGCCGCCATGCCCCCGAACGCGATCTGGATGAGCGACTCGATCTCGCCCTTGGTCCGGGTGAAGCGCTCCTCGGAGTCGCTGTGGAGCAGGAGCCCGAGCACCGCGCCACGCTTGACGATCGAGAGGACGTCGAGCGTCCGGCCGGCGCCGACGAGCCACGCGATCGTCGCGTGCCCGGCCTCGTGCGTCGCGATCGCGACGCGCTCTCCCTCGGTGTACTCGACCGGGTTCCCGAGTCCCACCTGCTCGGTCATCTTCGCCTGCTGGAGGTCGTCCCACGAGAGTCGGTCCGCCCCGCGTCGCAACGCCCACACGAGCGCCTCGTCGAGAAGGTGCTCGATCATCACGGGCGAGTGGCCGATCGTCATGGCCGCGAAGGAGTCGCGCGTCGCGGGGTCGTCGAGCTCGGCGTCGTGCGCCTTCTTCTCGAGGACGTAGTCGATGATCTCCCGCCGTCCCGAACGCGACGGGAGGTCGAAGTAGATCCTCCGGTCGAAGCGCCCCGGGCGCACGAGAGCCGGGTCGAGGTCGGCGGCACGGTTCGTCGCGCCGATCACGAGGATGTTCGCGTGGGACGCGGGTCGCTTGCGGATCTGGCTCGAAGAAGGGAGCCACGCGTTCACCCGGTCCACGAGCGCCCCGACGAGCCGCCGGGAGGCCGGCGGCTGGTCGAACGACTGGAGCTGCACGAGGAGCTCGTTCACCACGCCCGAGACACCTTCGGTGCGCACGCCCATCCCCGAGCGCGCGCCGCCGATCGCGTCGATCTCCTCGATGAACCCGATGGCCCCGCCCTCGCTCCTCGCGTACCTCCTGAGCGCCTTGAAGTACGAGCGGATCTTGCGGTTCGTCTGTCCGTAGAACATCGACTGGAACGCGGACGCGGACACGAACAGGAACGGCACCCCGGCCTCGGCTGCCATGGCCTTCGCGACGTAGGTCTTTCCCGTCCCCGGCGGCCCCTCGAACAGGATCGCCCGCCTCGAGGTACCCCCCATCTGCTCGGTGAAGGTCTTGTGGGCGAGGAAGAGGTTGAGCGTCTTCACGGCCTCGTCGACGACGAGCGCCGCGCCTCGCACGTCGCTGAAGCGGGTAGCGATCTCGCCCGGCCGGTAGAGCACGTGGGGGGAGCGGCCGGCACCGAGCATCGGCGCGACGATCACGACAGCGAGCAGCACGATGAGGACGAGGGCGGGCGCGAACCGGGCGTCCGTCGAGGACAGGTGCAGGCCCGGCAGGCCGGACCCGGTCACGACCGCTCGGGCCGTGAGGAGGCCGAAGATCGGGAGCAGCACGATCGCGACCGTCCGGAGACGTGACTGGCGAGCGCGCTCGCGCGCCCTCGCGACGTCCGTCGCGCCCCGCTCGAGCACGCTCGTGTCGCCGATCGCGCGAAGCGATGGCCGTGCCGGTTCCGTCGTCACTGCGCTCTCCCTCGCGTCCGACATCTCGGGCGTGTCATTTCTACCTCCGCGGTCCTGCTCCGTACAGGTCACGACGCCTCCGAGCTGGACTTTCTTCGCGCCTTCGGTGGTCGGGCGGCCACGCTCGCCGGTCGCACCGGAGGCCCGTGCCGCCCGGGGGGCGCGACGAGACCTCTTCCCGCGCCCCGCCTCCGCGTGCGAGGCTCGTGCCATGTGGCTCCTCGCCGTCCTCACCGTCGCTGCCGGCCTCGTCGGGGCCGGCCTCGCCGGGGTGACCATCACCGTGTTCCTCCACAGGGGGCTCACCCACGGCGCGATCTCGATGCGCCGACCCCTGTACGAGCTCGGCAGGTGGATGACCTGGCTCACGATCTACATGCGCCACTGGCAGTGGCGCCGGGTCCACCGCAAGCACCACCTCTACACCGACGTCTGGATCGACGAGGTCCGGCACGACCCGCACTCGCCGATCGTCATCTCCGAGAGGGAGGGAATAGACGGGTTTCGCCGCGTCGCGTGGCACATGGCCGCGATCTTCCACGCCGAGGCGACGTGCCCGGACATCGTGGACGACACCTACGACACCGACGCGGACCGGCCTCTCGACGGGTGGGACCGCGCGATATTCGACCGCCCCGTCGTCGGCGCGGTCGTCGCCGGGCTCCTCTACGCCGTGACGCTCGCGGTCGTCGCGCCGATCGCGACGGGCGAGGCGCGCTCGCTCTGGTTCGAGGCCCTCTGCCTCGTGGCCGGCGTCGCGTCGCTCGGGATCCATATCGCGGTCGTCCTCCGCTTCGGAGGCGCGATCAACTCGGACTGCCACCGCGGCGCGCAGGTCACGGACGGAGCGGGGTACGCGACGAACGTCGGCCTGCTCTCGTTCCTCATCTTCGGAGAGGGCGAGCACCTCACGCACCACCTCCACCCGCAGCTGGCACGGCTCAGCCGGCACTGGGACCTCGGATGGCGCGTGATCCAGGTGCTCCGGACGATCCGCCTCGCGGAGGTGCGCGTCGAGCGAGAGTCGGTCATGGCGCGCTGAGCGTCGCGCGACCGGGGCGCGCCCGCGTCGCGGAGAGCACGGCCGCGAGCACCATGAGGGCCGTGGACGCGTAGAACGCGGCGTGGATCCCCGTCGTGAACGCCTCCGCCGTGCGCGCGGACAGGGTCCCCGTCCCGACGAAGATCGCGAACGCCGCCTGCTTCGAGACGCTCGACGAGGCGACCAGGATCGCGAGCGCGAACGAGAACACCATCCCGACGTTCGCGAACGTCCGCAGGAGCCCCGACGCGATCCCGAGCCGGTCCGGGGGCGCCACCTTCATGACGGCAGCGTTGTTGGAGGGGAAGAACAGGCCCGATCCGACCGCTCCGAGGACGTACGCGCCCGACACCACCCACAGCGGGCTGTGGAGACCGAGCTGCGCGTACGCCACCAGCGCGACGACCTGAACCCCGAGACCGACGGTCGCGGGGAGGACCGCGCCGCGCCGGTCCGCGAACCGACCCGCCGCGGGTCCGACGAGCCCGCCGACCGCGTAGCCGGGGACGAGCAGCAGCGAGGCGTGGATCGGGCTCAGGTCCCGCGCTCCCTGCAGGTACATGAGCAGGAGGAAGAGCACCGCGAAGTTCGCGAGGCTCTGGAACGTCGCGGCGAGGAGCGACGGGGACATCGTCGGGACGCGGAAGAGCGAGAGGTCGAGCATGGGCTCGTCCACGCTCCGCTCGATCCACCAGAACGCCGCGAGAAGGGCGACCCCTCCGACCACGAACCCCGCTATCTCGGGGTCGAACGACTCGGAGGTGAGCTTCACCATCGCCCAGAGCAGCCCGAGCAGGCCCGCTCCGAGCGTCGCCATCCCCGACCAGTCGAGGCTGCGCCGGTCGCGTGCCCCTCGGTCGACGAGCACCCGTCTCGCGACGACGACGGCACCGACGCCGATCGGCACGTTGACCCAGAAGATCCACCTCCACGAGACGAACGTCACGATCGCTCCGCCGAGCACGACTCCGAGAACCGCGCCCGTGTTGTACCCGATCGCGTTGAACCCGTACGCACGACCCCGGCGCTCCGGCGGGAACGTGTCCGCGATGACCGCCCCGGAGTTCGCGGAGATGAGCGCCCCTCCGACGCCCTGGAGTACCCGGAACACGACGAGCGAGGCGTCGTTCCACGAGAGCGCGCACGCGACGGAGCCGGCCACGAACACGACGAAGCCCGCCTCGTACATGCGCACCCTCCCGAACATGTCCCCGAGGCGCCCGACCTGAGTCGAGAGCAGGGTGATCACGAGCAGGTACCCGATCACGACCCACACGACCGACGCGAGGCCGATGTGCAGCGAGCGCCGGATCTCGGGGAGCGCGAGAACGACGATCGTCGTGTCGACCGCGGCGATGAGCACCCCGACGACGACGACGAGAAGGGCGAGGCCCTCGCGCCCCTGCGCACGCGCCTCGTCGCCCGGCTGCGGGGTCGTCTCCTTCGTCCGCACGTTCGACCTCCCGTCGCCCCGGACGTGCGTCCCGCGCCCGAGGGCTCCCGAGCATCCTCGTCGCGTCGCGCTCGGCCTGCAAAGACGCCCCCACGCGCCACGCGGCGCCCGGGAGGGCCGGTCGGTGCGAGGTCGGGACCGCGAGGAGCCGAATGCCTCTGACGGATGGCCCCCGCCGGGCGGAGAATGTCGGTGAGGCGCACCCGGGAGAGCCCGGGGCGGTCGGGGCGCGGCACGCCGTCCGGCGCGGGCCGGGGCGCAGCCGCCGGGGAGGTTGGCGAGATGAAGGCAGCGGTCGGCGACAGGATCGTGATCCACGGCCACCACGTGGGCGAGCCGGACCAGGTCGCCCTCGTCCTCGAGGTCGACGGCGCAGGCGGCGAGCCCCCGTTCCGGGTCCGCTGGGAGGCCGACGGGCACGAGGGCCTCTACTTCCCGGGCCCCGACGCGACCGTCACGCATCTTCCCGCGGCACCGACGGCGCGCTGAGCGCCCCCTACGGCGTCGACGTCGACGCGAGGACCTCCTCGACGACCTCGTCCGTCGTGCCAGGGTGCAGGAACGCGAGCCGCGCGACCGTCTCGCCCTCCCACCTCGACGGCACGACGAAGGCGACCTGCTCGTCGACGAGCCGCTCGCTCCAGCGTGCGTAGTCCTGCGGCTCCCAGCCGAGCCTGCGGAACAGCACGATGGACGTCTCGGGCTCGCGGACGAGCTCGAGCCAGGGACGCGACCGGACCATCGCCGCCGCGCGGCGGGCCCGCTCGACGACCGCGTCGACGGCACGTCCGTAGGCGTCGCTCCCGTGCACGGCGAGCGAGAACCACAGCGGGAGGCCCCTCGCGCGCCTCGTGAGGTGGAAGGCGTAGTCACTCGGGTTCCACGTCCCCGGGGCGTCCCCGTGGAGCACCTCGAGGTAGCCGGCGTGCTGGGTGTGCACGCGGCGGGCGTGCTCCGGCTCGCGGTACACGAGCGCCGCGCAGTCGAAGGGGGCGAACAGCCACTTGTGGGGGTCGACGACGAAGGAGTCCGCGCGCCCGATCCCTGCGAGGAGGGGACGGAGCGACTCCGAGAAGATCCCCGCGCCGCCGTACGCGCCGTCGACGTGGAACCACATCCCGCGCTCGCCCGCGACCGCGCCGACCCCCGCGAGGTCGTCCACGATCCCCGCGTTGGTCGTCCCCGCGGTCGCGACGACCGCGACGACGTCCCCCGGCGACTCGTCGCGTCCGAGCGCGTCCCGGAGCGCCGCACCGGTGAGCCGGTGGTCGACGCACGGGACGACGAGAGGCCGGATCCCGAGAAGGTGGAGCGCGGACGCCACCGAGGAGTGCGCCTCCTCGCCGACCGCGACGCGGACCCGCTCGTGTCCCGTGCACTCCCGGCCCCGGTCGCGCGCCACCGCGAGCGCGGACAGGTTCGCCGCCGACCCTCCGGACACGAAGCACCCTCCCGACCCCCCGGGCATCCCGGCGAGCCGAGCGAGGAGCGCGAGCACCTGGTTCTCCGCGGCCACCGCCCCCGCCGCCTCGAGCCACGAGATCCCCTGGAGGGACGCGCTCGACACGACCATGTCGAACAGCAGCGCCGCCTTCGTCGGCGCTGCCGGGATGAACGCGAGGAACCGCGGGCTGTCGCACGAGATCACGGCCGGAGCGAGCACGGTCTCGAAGATCCGGAGCACGTGGCTCGCGTCGTTCCCGCCGCGGCCGACGATCCCGTCGAGCGCCTCGTCGAGGGCGGCACGCTCGCCCGGGCGGTCGAGCGGGACCTCCTCGAGCGCGAGACGCGCGCGGCAGTACTCGAGGACGAGGTCGGCCATGTCCTCGTCGAGCCGGAACATGTCGCCCACCGCGTCGTCCCCCTCGTCCCGGGTCGCCGGCCCCACGTGCGCCCCACGCCCAAGCGTCCCACCCCGGGCGGCCCGACGCCGGCCCCGCAGGCGACGGGTCAGCTCGCCGCGTTCTGCCTCGGTGCGAACTCGGCGCGACGGCGCGCCCACCGGGCGAGCTCGTCCGGCGCCAGAGGCACGCTGAACAGGTAGCCCTGTGCGACGTCGCACCCGAGCGCGCGGAGCCTCCGGTAGGTCGCGTGGTTCTCCACCCCCTCGGCGACGACCACGAGCCCGAGCCGGTGCGCGAGCGCGATCGTCGACTCGACGATCGCGTCGTTCGTCGGGTCGGTCGCGAGGCTCGTGACGAAGAGCTTGTCGACCTTCACCTCGCTCACGGGAAGCCGGGCCATGCGCGCGAGCGACGAGGTCCCGACCCCGAAGTCGTCGACCGAGAGGCGCACCCCGAGCTCTGCGAGCGGCCCGAGCACCTGCTGCTCGTCTCCCGCGACCTCGCCGAGGGCCGAGGACTCGGTGATCTCGAGGGTGAGGGCCGACGGGGTCATCGAGTTCCGTGCGAGCAGCTGGTTCACGTGGACCGCGATCTATGGGTCGTCGAGCTGGACGGGCGAGATGTTGATCGCGACGTTCACGTCGAGTCCGATCTCCCTCCACTCCCGGTACTGCCCGGTCGTCGCCGTGAGGAGCCATCGCGTGAGAGGGCGTATGAGCCCGCTCGTCTCTGCGACGGGGATGAACACCTCGGGGGAGATCGTCCCGTACCGGGGATGGGTCCAACGGACGAGGGCCTCGACGCCGACGACCTCGCCCGTCGCGAGGTCGACCTTCGGCTGGTAGTTCAAGCTGAGGCTGGAGGTGGCTATCGCCTCGCGGAGCGCCGCTATGAGCGACGGGCGGTCGATGCTCCCGCTGTACCGGTCGTCGTGGAGCGCGACGCCGCCCCCCTGCTGCTTGGCCCGGTACATCGCGAGGTCGGCCTGGCGGAGCAGGGTGAAGCGGTCCTCGCCGTGGAGCGGTGCGACCGACACCCCGATGCTCGCCCTCAGGTCCACGGTCGTTCCCGCGACCTCGACCGGCGCGCGCACGGACCGGTTCACGTCGGACGCGGTCGCCATGAGCTCCTCGAGCGACGGCACCCCGGGCATCACGACTGCGAACTCGTCCCCCCCGAGCCGGCCGACCGTGCCCCGCTCGCCCACAACGTCCGCGAGCACCGTCGCGAGCGCCTGCAGGAACACGTCGCCCGCGCCGTGCCCGAGCGTGTCGTTCAGGCTCTTGAACCCGTCGAGGTCGATGAGCATCAGCCCGACGAGCGAGTCCGGCTTCCGCTCGCGAAGGGCGCGGTCGACCTCCGAGGAGTAGAGCGTGCGGTTCGCCAGGCCCGTCAGCGCGTCGTGCGACGCCTGGTGCTCCTTCAGCGCGACCTCCGCCCGCAGCTGCGCGAGGAGGTCGCTGCTGCGGAGCGCCATCGCCGTCGGGGTCGCGAGCGTCTCCGCGAGAGTGAGATCCCCCTCGTCGAAGGTCACGAGCTCACCGCCGAGTCGATCGGCGACGACGAGGTACTCGCCGCTCGTCGCGACCTCCGCCGGGAGCCGGAAGACGATCGCGTCCCGGACCCCGGAGCGGAACAGCGCGAGAACGGTCTCGGGGTCGCGCGATCCGAGCGGGGCGAGAAGCGCTCCGCTTCGCCGGCCGGCGAGGTCGGCGAGCGCGTGCGCGTCGTGCGCCGTCGCGGGGTCGACGCATCCCGCGCGGAGGGAGTACGTGGTCGTCCCGGTCGGGTCGAGGGCGACGAGCTGCGCGACCTCGGCGTTGAACAGCACGAGCGCCTCGCGCAGCACCGCCCCGATGACACGCTCGGTGTCGACCATGCCCGCGAGCGCCCTCTCGAAGCGGTAGACGTGCTCGAGAGTCGTGTGCCGGCGGCGCAGCCGTCCGTGGGCCGCGTATTCGACGCCGACGACAGCGGCGACCGCGAGGAAGATGACGCCGCCCGCTAGCCCGCCCCACAGCAGGTGGACCGCGGCGAGCCCGAGCGTCGAGTCCGCCGCGACGACGTAGGCCAACGCGATCACGACGTCGGTCAGGTTGCCCGACGACAGCTGCCTCGAGTCGCCCGTCGCGAGCTGCCTCGAGGCGAGGGCGATCACGATCTGGATGGCCACGACGGTCACGACCTCGCACGCTGCGACTGCGGCCGCCCCGCCGAGCCACCCGGCGGACCCGACGGGCGACCCGCGTCCGACGACGGCGGCGTAGACGTGCACCGCGACCGATGCGGAGAACGCGTGGAGCGCGACGTTGAACGCCGCTTTCAGGAGCGGTGCTCGATCCCATGTCCAGGTCACGAGCGTTCCGAGGGCGGCGGCGAGGACGACGTGGTCGGGCGAGAGGAACACGACCGCCGGCAGCATGACGACGTCGGTCAGGTCGACGCGGTGGTTCTGGTCGAACAGCTCGATCTGGATGCTCGCGAGGTGGCCCGCCGCGAACCCGATCGCGAGGATCGGCCACGCGAGATCGAGCGGCACCGGCGCGCGCGCCGATCCGTGGCCTCCGAGCGCGCTCCACAGCACGGCGCCGGCTCCGAGCGCGCCGCTGAAGGCCCAGACGGGGGCGAACCTCGCGGCACGAGAGAGCACCCGTGCGAGCTCGCCCCTACGCACGTGGGTCCACTGTTGCTATCGTTCCGTGTGAGGCAGGCGTGAGTTGCTGCGCGCCGTGAGCGGGCGTGCGCGTCCAGTGCGCGGTCGCCAGCCAGAGGCGAGGGGCAGGCGCGTGCCCATCCATGCAGACGCTCAGATTGCGACCGGCGCGCACCCTCTCTCCCGGCCGCGCCCGTCGCGGCGCAGCCGCGTCGACGAGCGCTCCCGTCCCCCTCCGGGCCGGCGCGCCCCACCGAGCCGAATCCGTCTCGACGGTGCGTGCGCCTCCCTCGCGGTCCTTCACCGAGGAGAGGAGGTGAGCAATGACGACATTCGACCGGTGGTTGTGAGGGCCTACCTCTCGGTAGGCCCCCACGACCCCAAGAGGTGACGCCCTGCACGTTCGGGTGTAGACGACCTGGGCGTGGCTGATGGGGCGTCCCCCTTATGGCTACAGACACGGCCGGCCAGCAGACGTTGGCCGGCCGTGACCGTCGTAACGACACTTCCGGAGCGCCGCTTGAGCGCGACACGACCGAGGCACCTCGCCCAGACTCCCGTCGCGACGCGGCGACGGCGGCTCGTCGCGGGGATCGCGGTCTCGTCGCTCGGCGACGGGCTGCTCGCGGTCGCGCTCCCGCTGCTCGCGGTCCGCCTCACGACGAAGCCGTTGCTCGTCGCGGGCATCGCGGTCGCGGGCAGCCTCCCCTGGCTCCTGTTCGGACTGCCCGCCGGCGCGCTCGCCGACCGCGTCGAGCGGTCGACCCTCGTCCTCGTCGTCGACCTCGCGCGGTTCGCGATGGTCGGCGGGCTCGGGGCCGTGGTCGCGTTCTCGCACCCCTCGGTCGGCGAGCTGTACGTGGCCGCGTTCGCCGTCGGAGCGGGCGAGACGATCGTGACGGCCGCCACGAAGTCCGCCGTCCCGCTCCTCGCGGAGGAGCGGGACCGACCGCGACTGAACGGCAGGGTGAACGCCGCCGAGACCGCGGGCGTCGAGTTCGCAGGTCCTGCGGCCGGCGGGGCCGCGTTCGCGTGGCGTGCCTGGATCCCCTTCGTCGGGGACGCGCTCACCTACCTCGTGTCCGCGCTCCTCGTCGAGCGTGCGACGGCGCACCTCGGGCCGCCCCCGGAGCGGTCGAGGACGACGATCGCCTCGGACGTCCGGCAGGGCCTCTCGTGGTTCGCGTCGAGCCGCTCGCTTCGCGTGCTCGCCTCCATCGTCGCGAGCTTCGCGTTCTGCCAGGCCGCCGTCCTGAGCGTGCTCGTGATCTACGCGACGAGGGTGCTCGGGCTGCACGGCGCCGAGTACGGCGTCCTGCTCAGCGTCGCCGCGCTCGGCGACGTGGCGTCGAGCCTTCTCGCCGGGCGCGTCCACGGTCGGCTCGGGCCCTTCCTCTCGCTGCTCGTCGCCGGGACCCTCGCGGGCGCCGCGTACGTCCTGCTCGGCGGCACGTCACGCCCCTACGTCGCAGTCGTGGCGCTCGCCCTCGAGGCCGCGGGCTCCTCGCTCGGCAACGTCACGACGCTCTCCTTGCGCCAGAGGCTGATCCCTCCCGAGCGGTTCGGGCTCGTGAGCAACGCCTTCCGCATGTGCGTGTTCGGCGCGGTCCCCCTCGGGGCGCTCGCCGGCGGCGCGCTCACCGCTGCGATCGGGACCCGCCCGACTTTCGTGGTGGCCGGAATCGCCCAGCTCGCGGCGCTCGCAGCCATGGCCGTCCCTCTCCGGCTCGTCGCGATCGCCTAGCGCGGGCCGCTCTCCCGGTGGATCGGTCCCGCGCCGTCGCGCAGCGACGGAGCGCTCGCCCCGCAGCGCACCGCGACGATCTCCGCCCCGATCGCCACGGCGACCTCCGCGGGAGTCCGGCCGCCGAGGTCGAGCCCGATCGGCGCCATCACGCGCCCGACGTCCTCGTCGGCGACTCCCGCTGCCCGCAGACGTGCGACACGATCCGCGTGGGTCCGCCGCGAGCCCATCGCCCCCACGTACCCGGCTCGGGTCTCGAGGGCGGTCGCGAGCGCGGGGACGTCGAACTTCGCGTCGTGGGTGAGCACGCACACCGCGTCCTTCGGCCCGAGCGTCGACGCGATCGACGCGAGGTACCGGTTCGGCCAGTCCGCGACGAGCTCGTCCGCGTCGGGGAAGCGCGTGCGCGTCACGAACGCCGGGCGGGCGTCGCACACGACGACCCGGAACCCGAGCACCTTCCCGACGGAGACGAGCGGGCCCGACACGTCCGCCGCGCCGACGACCACGAGCCGGGGAGGCACGTCCACGACGTGGAGGAACACCGTGACTCCTCCGTAGCGTCGCACCCCGCTCGAGCCCGTCCCCAGCGCGTCGGCCGCGTCGCCCTCGACGCTCTGCTCGAGCGACTCGTCCCCGAGGGAGCCCGCACGGGTCCCGTCGCCCCCGAGCGCCCACGTCGCCCCGGGCACCGTTCCGGCCGTGCCGGCCGCTCCGTCGACCGCGACGACCGTGGCGAGCACGAGCGGCACCTCGTCCGCCACGCGCTCTCGCACGAACGAGAGCACCTCGAGCACGTCGCGCCTACCCGACGGGCTCGACGAACACCTGCACGGTCCCCCCGCAGGTCAGACCCACCGCGAACGCGTCCTCGTCGGAGCACGCGAACGTGCACAGCCTCGGTACCCCCGACGACAGGACCTCGAGCGCCTCGGCGACGACCGCCCCCTCGACGCACCCGCCTGCGATGGCTCCGGCGACCTCGCCCGTCTCGCTCACGGCCATGGACGCGCCCGGGAGCGCGGGGCCCGACCCGAGCACGGCGACGACCCGTGCGATCGCGACGCGCTCTCCTGCCTCCCGCCACCGCTCGATGTCGCCGAGCACCTCGCGCACGCCCCGCCCCCAACCCGCCCGGCGAGGAGCAGCGCGGGCGCCGACCGGGGCGACCCCGCCCTCGCCGACCTCGAGCCACCGTCTCCTCGCGTCGGCAACGGCACGATCGTAGTGGCCGAGCCGGCGGGTCGCGTCAACTGCGCGCAGGAGCGCCCGGAGGTCACGGTGCGCCCCGGGGGCCGCGGTGCTCCCTCGACGACCGGCCGTCGGCGCGTCGGCGTCGCTCCCCCCGCCGCGACACGGCCGCTCGCCGGCGGACGACGGGGAGGAGGGCGAGGACGACCACGGCGCACGGCACGGCGACCACGAGGTCGTCGAGGAGCAGGGCGCGCGACGGGAGCGTGAGGTCGAACACGCGGCGCGCGAGGGGAACGGAGGTCGCGAGCACGCCCCCTCCTGCCATCGCGAGCACGAGGGCGAGGTGCCAGGACCGCAGCGGGCGGACGAGCACGACGAGGACCGCGAGCGCCGTGACGAAGAGCGACACGACGGCGGCGGAGCGCGCCGACCCGGTCGACACGCCTCCGAGCCCGCGCGCGAGGACGAACGCGACGAGCGTCGCGAGGGCGACGACGGCCCCGGCGGGGACGCTGAACGCGAGCATGCGCCGGAGGAAGCTCCTCTCGGCACGAGGTGCACCGGGAGCGAGCGCGAGGAGGAACGCCGGGACGCCGATCGTGAGCGTGCTCACGACCGTGAGCTGACGCGGGTAGAACGGATAGGTGAAGCGCGAGCGCGCCGACGACCACGGCGAGGATCAGCGCGTAGACCGTCTTCGTCACGAAGAGGCTCGCGACCCGCTCGATGTTCGCGATCACGCGGCGCCCCTCGCCGAGGATGCGCGGCACCGCGCCGAACGAGTCGTCGAGGAGGACGATGTTCGCGACGGCCCGGCTCGCCTGGCTGCCCGATCCCATGGCGATCCCCACGTCGGCGAGCTTGAGCGCGGGCACGTCGTTGACCCCGTCGCCCGTCATCGCGACCACGTGACCGTTCGCCTGGAGCGCCCCGACGATCGCGCGCTTCTGGTCGGGCTGTACTCGTCCGAGCACGCCGGTCCCCTCGACCACGACCGCGAGCTCGCCCGGCTCCGTCGGGAGCCTCCGGGCGTCCCACGGGTCGCCGTCGACGGGCAGTCCGACCTGTCGCGCGACGTCCGCGACCGTCCACGGGTCGTCTCCGGACAGGACCTTCACGACGACGCCCTGCTCGCGGAGGTACGCGACCGTCTCGGCCGCTCCCGGGCGGAGCCGCTCGCGCATCAGCACGACCCCCGCCGGGACGAGGCCGGCGGGAAGCAGAGCCGGGGTGAGCGACTGCTCCGCCCGTGCGAGCGCGAGCGCCCTCGCGCCGCGCACGCCGACGTCGAGGGAGCCGAGGAGCCTGCGTGCGGCCTCCTCGCCGAGAACGACCTCGGGCGCACCGAGGACCCAGGTCCCCCTCCCCTCGAACTGCGCCGCGCTCCACGTTCGCTCGGAGGAGAACGGGACGGTCGCCACCACGTCCCACCCGTCGGGGGCGGGGAACCGACGGGCGATCGCGGCGAGCGTCGCGTTCGGCGCGGGGTCCGCCGCGCCGAGCGCGCCCAGCGGCGCGCCTATCTCGCCCGAGAGCGCGACGACGCGGTCGAGGACCATGTCCGCGGCCGTGAGCGTGCCCGTCTTGTCGATGCAGAGGACGTCCACCCGCGCGAGCCCCTCGATCGCGGGGAGCGACTGCACGAGCACCCTCCGGCGCGCGAGTCGGAGCGCCCCCATCGCGAACGCGACGGTCGTGAGGAGCACGAGCCCTTCCGGGACCATCGCGGCGACTCCCGCGACGCTGCCCCTCAGCGCCTCGCGCCAGCCGACGCCCGCTCGGAGGAGCTCGCTCGCGGTGAGGAGCGCTCCGACGGGCACTATCGCCCAGCTCACGGCGCGCAGCACGCGGTCGGTCACCCGCTGGATCTCCGACGGGGCGACCGCGAACCGCGTCGCGGCGCGCTCGAGCCGCTGCGCGTACGCGTCCGCCCCGACACGCACGACCCGCACGAGCCCCGCTCCCGCGACGACCACGCTCCCCGAGAGCACCTCGTCGCCGGCCGACTTGTCGACAGGGAGGGACTCCCCGGTGAGGAGCGACTCGTCGAGCTGGAGGCCCGACGAGTCGAGCACGACCGCATCCGCGACGGCCTGGTCGCCGCGGCGCAGCTCGAGCACGTCGTCGAGCACGACCGACCCGATCGGCACGTCCGCGACGGCCCCCTCCCGGAGCGCGTGCGCGACGGGCGCGTCGAGCACGGCGAGGCGGTCGAGCGCTGCCTTCGCACGCGCCTCCTGCACGACCCCGATCCCCGCGTTCACGAGCACGACGACCGCGAACAGCCCGTCCTGCGGGGGACCCACCACGGCGACGACGACGAGGAGCCCGCCGAGGATCGCGTTGAACCTCGTGAGCACGTTTGCCCGGAGTATCGCCGCGAACGAGCGGCTCGTCGGCGTGAGCACGTCGTTCACGAGCCCCGCGTCGGTCCGCTCGCGCACCTCGTCCGCACCGAGCCCGCGGATCCCCGGTCGGCCGGCCGTTCCCGCGACGACGCGGTCGGGCGACCGCATCGGCTCACCCACGCGGAGGAGTCCCCGCCGCGCGGCCGGCCGCCCGAGCGGCCCCGGGTCGGCG
>JAJZBW010000019.1 GCA_021798745.1 Actinomycetes bacterium | reverse complement strand
CGGGCCCGGGCCCGGAACGGTGCGCGCCCCTCGGGGTGCCCCGGCCGCGACCCCGAGAGGTGTCCGTCATGAGCACCGAGTCTAGGTTGTGCCCGCGCGGCCGCCGACGAGCCTCTCGTAGCGGTCGAGGTAGCTGCGTGCGACCGCCGCGATCGCGTAGCGCTCGACACGCAGCCGACCCCTCTCGACGAGCGTGTGCCTCGCGGCGTCCCCGCCGAGGAGCTCGCCGAGCTCCCGCGCGAGGGCGAGGGCGTCCCCGGGAGGGGAGTACGCCGCCGCGTCGCCCGCTGCGAGCCGGTACCCGGCCAGGTCCGAGGCGACGACGGCCGTCCGTGCGGCCATCGCCTCGAGCAGGACCACGCCGAAGGACTCCCCCCCGAGCGACGGAGCGACGAGCACGTCCGCTCCCGCCACGCGACGCGCGAGGAGGTCGTCGCCCAACCTCCCGCACCACTCGATCCTGACGTCGCCCCGGTGGCCGGCGCGCAGCGCCGGGAGGTCGGGCCCGTCGCCCACGACCCACAGCCGGACGTCGCCCGCGAGCTGCGTGAACGCCTCGAGGAGCACCCCGAGCCCCTTGCGCCGCTCGACCCTGCCCACGAACACGACGGTCGGGCCCGATGCCGGCCACGGGTCGGCGCCCGCGAAGCGGGTCGTGTCGACCCCGTTCGGGACCACGGCGCAGCGCGCCGCACGCGGCCCGGCCACCGACACGAGGGTCTCTCGCGCCGCGTCCGACACCGCGACGAGCTCGTCGATCGAGGCGACGCAGGCGCGTGCGAGCGGCCGCGCCATCCGGTAGAAGGCTCCCGCGCCCGCCCGGTGGAAGGTGCCGACCACCGGTGCGAGCCCCGATCGCACGGAAGCGAGCGAGATCGCTGGCACGAGGGGCTCGTGGACGTGGAGGACGTCCGGCCCCCAGTCGCGGAGCTCGCGAAGAGCGCGCCTCGCCGCGAGCGGGGAGAGCGCGACGGGCGCACGAGAGCCGTTCGCCGGCACCGCGACGGGGCGACCGGACGAGATGACCGTGACCCCTCGGAGAGAGAGCGGCGCGTGCGCACCGTCCTCCCCCTCCCGTCCCACCGCGTCCGGCGCCGCGACCGCGACCTCGCACCCGAGCCCCGCGAGCGTCGACGCGAGAGAGGTGACCTGCCCCTGGACGCCGCCGGGGGCGGAGAGCGCGTACGGGCACACGACTGCTACGCGCACGTCAGGTCCGCCGGAGCCGTCACCGTCGGTCCGGCTCGGCGTCGGCCGGCCAGTTCGGTCGGAACACGTGCCACTGCTCGGGAGCGAGCCGGATGAGCTCCTCGAGCTCGCCCACGATCTCGCAGGTCACACGCCGGACGTCGTCGCGCAGGCGGCCCCGCCGGGCGGTGTCGAGGGGAGGTCGCACGACGAGGTGGTGCCCGTCGCGGGGACGCATGAAGATCGCCGCCACGAGAAGAGGAGCCCCGCTCCTGAGGGCCAGCACCGCGGGACCTGCGGGGACGCGCGTGGGCTCGCCGAAGAGCTCGACCTCGATCCCGTCGCCGACGAGGTCCCGGTCCGCGAGCAGCGCGACGAGGGCACCCCGTGCGAGCGCCGAGAGAAGGCCGGTCGTGGCGTCGTTCCCGAGCGGGAGGACACGCATCCCGAGCGCCTCGCGCTCCGCCACGAGCCAGTCGAAGAGCTCCGGGGGCTCCACGGGCTCCGCGACCGTCGTGAGGGGGTACCCCTGGCGGGCTGCCCACAGGGCGCCGATCTCCCACGCTCCGAGGTGCGGGAGCACGAGCACCCCGCCCCGCCCGGAGGCGGCCGCGGCCGCGAGGTGCTCGCGACCCTCCACCGTGAACCTCCGGGCGAGCACCCGTCGGCTCGTCGGCCGGAGGGACGCGGAGTCGGCCCAGTAGCGCCCGTAGGAGGCGAACGCCCGTCGCACGAGCCGCTCGAGCTCGCCCTCCTCGACCTCCGGCCCGACGACCCGTCGGAGGTTCCCACGGACGACCGCTCGGGTCGCAGGCGAGCGCGCCGCCACGGCTCGCCCGGCCACGGACGCCGCGGCGAGCGCGACCGGCCGCGGCACGACGCGGAGCGCGCCGGCGAGCGCTCGGTAGCGCCTGTAGGGGTCCCGTCGCGGGTCGCCGTCTAGTCGACGGCCGGGCCGTTCGCCGATCAGCGCGCGCTACCGCCGTCGCTCCGGCGTCGGGCGACCCTGGCCGGGCGTCCCGCGCGAGGCGCACGGGCACCTCGCGTCCCCGTGTGCTCCACGTTCAGGACGCCGCGCAGGCGGGTGGACAACGTCGCCGTGCTCCTCCGGTTCCTCCACCGCGCCGCCTGCCCCGCGGACAGGCGCGCCGGCGAGGCGCCCCCCGTCTCGCGGAGGGCTCGCCACCGGGACTCGACGCGCCCCCGCCCCCACGGCCGGGCCCCTGCGGCGACGCGTGCGGGAGCGGTCCCGCTCGCCTGGCGCCACACCCGGACGAACCGCCCGAGGGCGGTCCCGGTCGTGAGCACGAGCAGCGCCCACAGGATCGGGATCATGACCACGTGCACGAGCATCGCGAGCCCGAACACGATCAGCCTCTCGGCGCGCTCCATGAGCCCGCCCTTCGCGGAGAACCCGAGCGACTCCGCCTTGGCCCGCTCGTAGGAGATCACCGAACCGACGGCGAGGATCGCCACGGGAAGAAGCGCCTCTCGCGGGTGGGGCCCGATCGCGAGGTACCACGTGAGCCCGCCGAACAAGAACGCGTCCGACACACGGTCCGCGACCGAGTCGAAGAAGGCCCCGCGTGCCGAAGCGGTCCCCGCCGCCTTCGCGACCGCACCGTCGAGGGTGTCCATGAGCCCCCCGACGATGAGGAGCGCGCACGCGACGTACAGGAGGCCCGACGCGATCACGACCGCGTTCCCGACCGCGACGAGGACCCCCACCACGGTCACGTGGTCGGCGCGAACGCCCATCCGGACGAGCCGAGCGCCGAGCCCACGACGCGCCGCGTCGACGCCGTCCTCACCTCGGACCGGCGCCCCGGGCTGCTCCCGTACGCTCCGGCCACGCCGGCCGTCGATCATGGGCCCTCCTCGATGCGGCAGCCCCAGGCTACCAGAGGGTGCGCGAAGCGAACGGCTCCACGGCTCCGTCCGGCGCCCTCCCGGCTGCCGTCAGGCGGGGACCGCGCGCCACGAGAGCGCGACCTCGAGCCGACCCGTCCGTGCGAGCTCGTCCGCACCGAGCCGGTTCCACACGAACTGGAGCAGCTCGGAAGCGGTCGCTACGAGGACGACGTCCGCGGGGCCACGCGCGCGACGCCACCGGATCTGGCCGCGGCTCGACTCGACGAGCCACGACGCGTCCGAGTCGCTCGCCACGAGGCAGATCGACCCCTTGAGGACCCCGCCCGGGACACGCCCGAGGCTCGCGCGCAGGTGGACGTCGAGCCGCTCGTCCACCCCGTCGACGGCGAGCTCGGTCTCGATCGGGGTCGCCTCCCCGAGCGCCTGCTCGCAGTCGACCCGATGGAGCGCGAGCTCGACCGCGACACGGCGGGCGGCCCACGCCGCGACGAGGTCCGATCCCGACCAGTTCCAGCAGGGTGCGAGCGGTCCGGCTCTCCCGAGCGCGGTCACGAGCGCAGCCGCCGAGTGGTCGAGCTCCGCCGCCGCCTCGCCGAGCGTCCCCGACGGGACCGACTCGGCGAGCTCCGGACGCCGGCCGGCCGAGGGCAGCCGGGCGCCGCGGAGCGGCGCGGGAGCGTCGAGCGGCCCCGTCATGGACTCGGGGTCCGCGGCCGCGACCTGAGCCTCCCAGTGCGAGCAGAGGAGAGCGACGTGGCGGACGACGTCCGATACACCCCATCCCGGACAGCCCGGGACGGGCCGATCGGCTCCCCGCGACGCGATCTGCAGGATCCTCTCGGCCTCCTCCCCGATCGCGTCGACGTACGACTCGAACGGCAGCCCTCCCGTCACGCGGGCCACGCCGCCCGGAGCTTCGCCCACGAGTCGCCGAGCGACTCCGGGAGCACCCGCGTCGACGCGACCGCCGTCATGAAGTTCGTGTCGCCGATCCATCGCGGGACCGCGTGCAGGTGGACGTGGCCCGGGATCCCCGCGCCCGCGGCCCGGCCGAGGTTCGCCCCGAGGTTGACGCCGTCCGGCGCGTACGCACGGCCGAGCGCGGACACCGCCCGGCGGGCGCCCTCCCAGAGGGCCACCGACTCCTCCGGGTCGAGCGCTCCGAGGTCCCCGACGTGGCGGCGCGGCATGACGAGGAGGTGCCCGGTCGCGTACGGGAACGCGTTGAGGAGGACCACCACGAGGGCATCCTCGTGCACGACGTGCCTCTCCTCGTCGACCGCGTCGGACTCGAAGATCCCGCAGAACACGCACGGACCGCCTGCTCCCGACCCGGTGACGGTGGGCGCGGGGCCGTCCACCACGGAGGCGACGTACGCGGACCGCCACCCCGCCCAGAGGTGGTCGAGGCTCACGGCATGCCTCCCTAGCGTCCCGAGGGAGGCGCGGCCTCCGAGCGGAGCCGCTCCACGAGCTCTGCGACGGGCACGCCCCGCTCGGGCTCACTGCTCCCTCGCGCGTTCACCCCTACGGTCCCGGCCGCGACGTCCTCGTCCCCGACGACGAGGACGTACGGCACCTTCTCGAGCTTGCCGCGACGGATCCTCGCCCCGAGCGGCTCGGACGCGCCCGCGACCTCGGCACGCACCCCCGCCGCGCGGAGCTCGCCCCGCACGTCGGCCGCGAGCTGCTCGTGCGCGTCGCGCACGGGCAGCACGAGCGCCTGGACCGGGGAGAGCCATGTGGGGAACGCTCCCGCGTAGTGCTCGAGGAGCACGGCGAAGAACCGCTCGACGGACCCGAAGAGCGCCCGGTGGATCATGACGGGGCGATGCCGATTGTTGTCGGCCCCGACGTACGCGAGCTCGAACCGCTGCGGGAGCTGCAGGTCCACCTGGATCGTCGACATCTGCCACGTCCGCCCGATCGCGTCACGCGTCTGCACCGAGATCTTGGGACCGTAGAAGGCGCCACCTCCTTCGTCGAGGACGAGCTCGAGCCCCTTCGAGAGGGCGACCGTCCTCAACGCCTCGGTCGCGACCTCCCACTCCTCGTCGCTCCCGACCGCCTTTCCCTCCGGTCGGGTCGAGAGCTCGAGGTAGAACTCCTCGAGCCCGAAGTCCCGGAGGAGGGCGAGCACGAAGTCGAGGAGAGAGTCGAGCTCCGCCCCCATCTGGTCCCGCGTGCAGAAGATGTGCGCGTCGTCCTGGGTCATCCCGCGCACGCGTGTCAACCCGTGCACGACTCCGGACTTCTCGTACCGGTAGACGGACCCGAACTCGAACAGTCGGAGCGGGAGCTCGCGGTAGGAGCGCTGCCGGCTCCGGTACACGAGTATGTGGAACGGGCAGTTCATGGGCTTCAGGTAGTACGTGTGCTCCCCGTCGAGCGTCATCGGGGGGAACATCCCCTCGGCGAACCAGTCGAGGTGCCCGGAGACCTCGAACAGCTCGGACTTCGTGATGTGCGGTGAGTTCACGAACTCGTAGCCCGCCGCGACGTGCCGGGCGCGCGAGTAGTCCTCCATCACGCGCCGGACGAGCCCCCCCTTCGGGTGGAACACGGCGAGACCCGACCCGACCTCCTCGGGGAACGAGAAGAGGTCGAGCTCGGCGCCGAGCCGGCGGTGGTCCCTCCGCTCGGCCTCCTCCATCCGGCGGAGATGCTCCGCAAGCGCCGAGCCACTCTCCCACGCGGTCCCGTAGATCCGCTGCAGCTGCTGGCGGTGCTCGTCTCCGCGCCAGTACGCGCCGGCGACGCGGGTGAGCGAGAAGTGCCCGAGGCGCCCCGTCGAGGGCACGTGCGGGCCCCTGCACAGGTCGACGAACTCCTCGGTGTTCCGGTACGCGGTGACGACGGGCTCACCTCCCGCGGCCGTGCCCGTCTCCGCATCGAGCTCCGCGTCGGTGCCTCCCGAGCGCGACACCCCCTCGATGATCTCCCTCTTGTACGGCTGCGATGCGAAGAGCTCGAGACCGTCCGCGATCGAGTGGACCTCGCGCACGAACGGCTGGTCCGCAGCGACGATCTCGCGCATCCGCAGCTCGATCCGCCCGAGGTCTTCGGTCGAGAAGCGCTCTCCTCCGGGCAGCTCGAAGTCGTAGTAGAACCCGTCGGAGACGGCCGGGCCGATCGCGAAGCTCGCCCCCGGCCACAACGAGGTGACCGCCTGCGCGAGCACGTGCGCGGTCGAGTGGCGGAGCACCGCGCGACCCTCGTCGCTCTCCTCGGTCACGATCCTCACGGACGCCCCGTCCACCAGCGTCGAACCGAGATCCGTCGGAGCCCCGTCGACGACCGCCGCGACCGCCGCCTTCGCGAGCCGCTTCCCGATCGACGACGCGAGGTCCGACACGGTCGACCCCGCGGGGAGCCTCCGGGCGGACCCGTCGGGGAGGCTGACGACGATCTCTTCGCGCGTGTCGGTGCTCACGAGGCTCCCGGGAGGTGGTCGGACGGGGCGATCCTAACGGCCCCGTCCCGCCCGACCGAAGCGCGCGCCTCAGCCGAGCCGCACCCCGAGCAGCGCCGCAGCGGTCGCTCCCACCCCGCGGCCGGCGGCGACCGCCGCGTCGAGCACCTCGAGCGCTCCCGGCGCGTCGAGGTCGTCGTCGAGGCGGTCGCGCACCTCGTCCATGCCCGCCTCTCCCTCTCCGGCGCGCCTCCAGGCGGCGAGCCGGGCGTTCGCGGCCTCCATGAGGTCGTCCCGCCACTCCCAGCTCGACCTGTAGTGCTGGGACAGCAGCGCGAGCCGGATCGCAGCCCCCTCGTGCTCTTTCAACAGGTCGCCCACGAACACGAGGTTCCCGAGGGACTTCGACATCTTCTCTCCCCCGAGCCGCACCATCCCGACGTGCATCCAGTGCCGGACGAACTCCTCGCCCGTCGCCGCCTCCGACTGCGCCGCCTCGCACTCGTGGTGCGGGTAGATGAGGTCCGATCCTCCTCCGTGCAGGTCGATCGGGAGCCCGAGCTCACGCATCGCGAGCGCCGAGCACTCGATGTGCCAGCCCGGCCTCCCGGGACCCCAGAGCGACTCCCACGAGGGCTCGTCGGGGAGCGAGGGCTGCCAGAGGACGAAGTCGAGCGGGTCCCGCTTGCTCGGGTCCTCCGGGTTCCCGCCCCGTTCGCGCGCGAGGGCGAGCATCTCCTCGCGGCCGAGGTGGCTCACCTGCCCGAACCTCTCGAAGGAGGACACGTCGAAGTAGACGGCTCCTCCCGCACGGTACGCGTGGCCCGTGTCGAGGACCATCGCGATGAACCCGAGTATGTCGGGGATGGCCGAGGTCGCCCTCGGCTCGCGGTACGGGACGAGCACGCCGAGCGCCGCCATGTGCTCGTCGAACCGTGCGATCTCCTCGGCCGCGAGGTCGAGGTAGTGGACCTTGAGCTCTCGCGCCTTGCGCAGGATGTCGTCGTCCACGTCCGTCACGTTCCGCACGCACCTCGTCACGTGGCCGAGGTCGACGAGGCGCCTCTGGAGGACGTCGTACGCGAGGTACGTCGCCGCGTGCCCGAGGTGGGCGGCGTCGTAGGGGGTGATCCCGCACGTGTAGATCGACACGACCGGCCCCGGGGAGAACGGGACGACCTCTCCGCGCGCCGTGTCGTACAGACGGATCCCCACTGCGGTCAGGCCCTGTCCCGGCGGAGCCCGCTCAGCTTCAGGGCCACGTGCGACCGGTAGCGGACGTTGACGTTCACGAGCACCGCCGTCAGCGCCTCGACCGGCCCCGCGGCGGCGAGGGAGCCCGCGAGAACACCGCGCAGCCCCGGGACGGACTCCACGAGCGCGACGGTCGCCTCCCCCGCGCGCTCGGTGTCCGCGCACACGAGCACGTCCGAGTCGAGCTCCCCGTCGAGCAGCCCGAGCTCCCGGGCAGGGAGGTGGTGGAACGCCGCGCTCAGCTCGCTCCGCGGCAGCGCCGACTGCAGCGTCGCAGCGACGGATCCCCGCGCGGGGAGCACCGCCTGCAGCTCGCGTCCGACGCGCGCGATCGCGTTCACCATCGATACCACCACTCGGCCCGCGAGCGCGTCCGAGAGCGAGATGGCCGCCTCGGCCGCCGCCTCGTACGGGGTGGCGAGCACGACGAGCTCGCGTCGCGCGGCGTCCTCGTTCGACCCTCCCGTGAGGTCGAGCTCGCGTCCCGGCCACGCGGCCACGAGGTCCGCCGCCGCCTGCTGCCCCCTCGCCGCGTCGCGCGACCCCAGCACGACGCTCGACCCCGACGCAGCGAGCCTCGCGGCGAGCGCCCGTCCCGCAGGTCCGGTCCCTCCGATGATCCCGACGTCCATGCCCCTACCCTTCCACACCCGCTGGCGGCACACCCGTCCCGTCCCGACCCTCCGGACCCCTCGTGACGCGGTTCCTCCTCGCCTCGCCGAGCTCGAGCTTCGCGAACCGAGGGACGAGCCTCGCGAGCACGGCGACCCCCGCGAGGCACAGCAGGCCCCCGGACACCACGGAGAACTCGTTCCCCGCGAGGGACGCGACCCCCCCGGACTCGAGGTCCCCGAGCCGCGGCCCTCCCGAGACGACGGCCGTCTGCACGGCCTGGAGGCGCCCGAGGAGCTCGTGGGGCGTGACGACCTGGAGGATCGTCGAGCGGAACACGGCCGAGACGACGTCCGCCGCTCCCGCGACCGCGAGGAGGCCCATCGCGAGCGCGAGCCCGGGCACGACCCCGAACAGGGCGATCGCAGCTCCCCACACGGCAACAGCGAGGAGCACGGCGCGCCCCTCGCGCCGGACGCGTGCAACCCAACCCGTGAGCATCGCGCCCGCGAGCGCACCGACCCCGGGAGCGGCGTAGAGCAGCCCGACGGTCTCCGCGCCCCCGTGGAAGTGCGCGATCCCGAGGGCGGGGAACAGGGCCCTCGGCATCCCGAACACCATCGCGTTCAGGTCGACGAGGAAGACCGCCTGCAGCACGCGGTGGCCCCGGAGGAACCGGATGCCCCCGACCATCGCCCCGACGCCCATCTCGCGCCCTCCGCCCGCGCGCCCGCGGTCCGTCGTCCGCAGCTTCGCGAGGCTCGCGAGCGACACGCTGAAGGTCGCGAGGTCGATCCAGTACACCGGGCCCACCCCGAGCCTCCCGAGGAGCAGGCCCGCTACCGCCGGCCCCCCGATCTGGCCGAACTGGAAGAGCGCCTGCCACAGCGCGTTCGCCCCCACGAGGGACTCGCGGTCCACGAGGCTCACGATGAGCGCCGAGCGCGTCGGGCTGTCCACACCGGAGAACCCCGCCTGCAACGCGCTGCACACGAACAGCGGCCACAGCGCCGGGCGAGGGGACGACGCGTTCAGCGCGAGCCCGAGGCTCGTCGTCGCGAGCAGCAGCTGGGACACCACGAGGAGCCTGCGACGGTCGAACGCGTCCGCCGCAGTCCCTCCGACGAGAGACCCCACGAGGAGAGGCGCGATCTGCACGAGGCTCACGAGCCCGACCTCGAGCGAGGAGTGCGTGATCCGGTAGACCTGGTACGGGACCGCCACGACCGTGAGCTGGTTCCCGAGCGTCGTCACGAGGAACCCGGACCACAGCGTCCGGAAGGCCGGGAACCGCCGGAGCGGCGCGAGGTCGACGAGCAACCTCGGCCGAGCCACGTACGGGAGGCTAGCGATCCCCGGGCGCCGCGCTCACCGCCACCACACCCTCACCGACGTCCGGCGCGCTCCCGGAGCACCTCGAGCGCGCGGTCCGCGTGGAGCGCCATCCGGGTCTCGCTCCTCACGACCGCGAGCACCGACGAGTCCGTGTCGATCACGAACGTCCACCTCTTGACGGGGAGCGGCCCGAAGGAGCGTCGCACCCCGAACATCCTCGCCACCGAACCGTCCGGGTCGGAGAGCAGGGGGAAGCCGAGCTCGTACGTGTCGGAGAACTCCCTCTGACGCTCGACCGGGTCCGCGCTGATCCCGACCCTCTGCGCCCCGAGGTCCGCGAACTCAGCCGACAGGTCACGGAAGTGGCAGCTCTCTGCGGTGCACCCCTTTGTCATCGCGACGGGGTAGAAGTACAGCACGAGCGGCCCCTCCCTCACGAGCTCGGACAGCGACCGCTCCGTTCCCTGCTGGTCCCGCAGCGTGAACTCGCCCACCACGTCTCCGACGTCCACGTCGCCTCCCCTCACGTGTCGCCGGTCCGCTCGCGCGCTCGCCGGCACCTGGGCGCGAGCGTAGGATCCCGACGTGCCCGACCGGACCGGCTCCGTTCCGGGCGAGGGAGCGCCGGAAGGCGCCCCGGACCCCCGTGGCCCCGGAGGGCCGGTGCAGCGGGCGCTCCCGGACGGTCTCCGCGGGCAGCTGTGCGGACCCTCGTACCAGGGCCTCGCGACCTTCGCGCAGCGCCCGTTCGTGTCCGAGGACTCGGACCTCGCCCGATGGGGGCCCGACGTGGCCGTCGTGGGCGCCCCGTGGGACGACTCGACCACGCACCGACCCGGAGCCCGCTTCGGGCCGCGCGCCCTTCGCGCTCTCGCGTACGGACCGGGAACCTTCCACCTCGACCTCGGGGTCGAGATCTTCGACGAGATCGAGGTCGTGGACTTCGGGGACGCGATCTGCCCGCACGGGCTCGTCGAGGCCGCGCACTCGGCGATCCGAGAGCGCGTCGCGACCGTAGCGAACCTCGGGATCTTCCCGGTCGTCCTCGGAGGCGACCACTCGGTCACGTGGCCCTCCGCAACCGCGGTCGCACGTGCGCGGGGCTGGGGGCGCCTCGGGGTGGTCCACTTCGACGCCCACGCGGACACCGCGGACTCCGTCGACGGGAACCTCGCGAGCCACGGGACACCGATGCGCCGACTGATCGAGTCCGGGGCGGTCCTCGGCAGGAACTTCGTCCAGGTCGGCCTTCGCGGCTACTGGCCTCCGGCGGAGACGTTCGCGTGGATGCGTGAGCAGTCCATGCGCTACCACCTCATGCAGGAGGTCTGGGAGCGCGGCCTCGACGCGGTCGTCGGCGACGCGGTCGACGAGGCGATGGACGGGTGCGACGCTGTGTACCTCTCGGTAGACATCGACGTCCTCGATCCCGGGTTCGCCCCCGGTACCGGGACCCCGGAGCCCGGGGGGCTCGCTCCGGCCGACCTGCTCCGCGCGGTGAGGAGGCTCGCCGTGGAGGTCCCGCTCGTCGCCCTCGACGTCGTCGAGGTGTGCCCGGCCTACGACTGGGCCGAGCTCACCGTGAACAACGCGCACCGAGTCGTCCTCGAGGTGCTCGCCGGGCTCGCCGTCCGTCGCGGAGCGTCCCCCACCGCCGTCTGACCGGTCACCGCGCTCCTCGCTCGAGGCTCCTCACGCGAGGAGGGAGTCGAGGACCTCGTCGAGACGCCCCTGGCACTCGAGGAGGTCGAGCACCGTGAAGCGGCTCCTCAGGCGGTTCGCGTACCGGAACGTCGCGCGGAGCATCGCGCGGTCCACGTCCAGGTACCCCGGCCCGTCGGGGACCCCGGCGCCCGAGAGGGCACGGTCCACGGGAGAGAACCGCGAGCAGACACCCGACAGCCGCTCGCGCGCCGCGAGCACCTGCTCTGCCCCCGGCGGCCATCCGTCCGCGTGCTCCGCGAACCACACCTGCTTCTCGTCCCGGACGGGTCCGAGAGCGAGCAGGTGCTCGCCGAACCACGTGCGCTCCTCGTCCCCGCCGCCGCTCCCTGCCGGCTGCACGAGAGGCTCCCCGAGCATCTCGATCGACCGCCGCTGGATGCCGAGGGCCACCCGTGTCGCGTACCCGACCTGGAGCCCGTGCGGGGCGTGGGGCCGGAGGCCCCGGAACGCGAGAAGGTCGAGGAAGTGCGACGCGTGGTGCTCGCACCCGCTCGCGGGGCGCGAGCTCCCCATCATGGACATCGCCATCCCGGACTCCACGAGCCCTCGAGTGAGCGAGGCGATCCCGTCGGCGCCCCCTGCGAGCATGGAGCCCGCCCCTTCGACGCAGCGCTCGAGGGGCGACGCGATCCGCTCGGCGATCGCCTCGCAGAAGGGCTCTCCCGCGACTCGTGCGGACAGCTCCCAGTCGAAGCGCGCGGACGCCTTCCCCGCGAGGTCACCGAACCCGGAGAGGATCATCTCCTTCGGCGCGCGTGCCACGACGGACAGGTCCGCGAACACCCCGAGCGGCGCCTGGCTCGGAAGGGTCACCTTCACCCCGTCGAACTGCATCGCCGCCACGCTCGACGCGTACCCGTCCATGGACGGCGCGGTCGGCACCGACACGAACGGGCGCCGCGCGAGGAAGCTCGCGTAGCGCGTGACGTCCGTGAGCACCCCCGATCCGACCGCGAGCAGCACATCCGGACGACCGGACGCGACCGCGTCCCGCACAGACCCCACCGCGTCCTCGTCCGCGAGGAGCCCGCTCCGCTCCGAGAACCTCTGCACCGCGACCACGTGCCCCGCCGCCGCGAGGTCCGCGCAGACCACGTCGCCGAGCACCTCGGCCGTGTTCGCGTCCTCGACCACCAGTACCCGCCGCCATCGCTTCGCGTCGACGAACCGACCGAGCTCCTCCGGCGCGTCCGGGCCGAGGACCACGCGCTCGACGGGGACCGCGTGCACGAGCCCGCACGACTCGCACTGCGCCTCGCCCTCCGTGCGCCGTCCCGGCCCGCTCGCGGCCTCCTCGTGCCGCGCGTCTCCCGCGGCTGCGCCGAGCCTCCGGGTCGCCGTCACGGCAGCTGGCCGTAGTACGCGCCCGGCCCGTGCTTTCGCGAGTAGTGCCTCTCGCGCACCGCGTGCCCGAGAGCGGGAGAGCCGGGGCGAAGCAGCTCGGTGAGGAGCGCCATCCGAGCGACCTCCTCGAGGGTCACCGCCGCCTCGACCGCCTTCGCCGGGGAGGACCCCCAGGCGAACGGCCCGTGCGAGCGCACGAGGACTGCCGGGACCTCGGACGCGGACCGTCCGGCCACCGCCTCGACGACCACGTCCCCGGTGCGTGCCTCGTACTCGCCGGCGACCTCTTCGTCGGTGAGCGCCCGCGCGAGGGGCACCTCGTGCGGGGAGAGGTCCGCGTGGGTGGTCCCGAGGATCGGGATCGGTCGCTCCGCCTGGGCCCACGCGGTCGCCCACGTCGAGTGCGTGTGCACCACTCCACCCACCTCAGGGAGCGCACGGTAGACCGCGACGTGCGTCGGGGTGTCCGTGGAGGGACGAGCGCCCTCGACCACCTGCCCGTCCATGTCCACCACGACCATGTCGCGCACGGTCATCGACGAGTAGGGGACGCCGCTCGCCTTGATGACCACGAGCCCACGCTCCCGGTCGATGCCGCTCACGTTCCCCCAGGTCAGCGCCACGAGGCCGTGAGCAGGAAGGGCCAGGTTCGCCGCGAGCACCGCCTCGCGCAGGTCGTCGAGCACTCCGCGCTCCTACGGGCGGGGCTCCTCGGCCCCGCCCGACACGCTCCGCCTCAGGTCCTTGAGCGCGTGCATCCACGCGACCCGCTCGACCCCGAGCGTGTCGTGCAGCCCTCTGTACACCTCGTAGCTCCGTGCGTACGCGTCGCGCGACGAGGCGTCCGGTGCGTACCTCGCCGCCGTGGCCGGCCGGAGCGCGTCGACGGCCGACGACAGGTCCGCGAACCCTCCCGCGCGCGTGCCCGCGGCGACCGCCGCGAACATCGCCGACCCGCGGGCGGGGATCTGAGGCGACGCGGGCACCGCGACCGGACGGCCCGTCACGTCCGCCACGAGCTGCATGAGAAGGGGGCTCTTCTCAGCTATCCCTCCGCACGCGACGATCTCGTCGATCCGAAGCCCGTTGTCGTCGAAGTTGTCGACGATCCGGCGAGTCCCGTACGCGACCGACTCGAGGAGGGCTCGGTACACCTCCCCCGCGCTCGTCGAGAGCGTGAGCCCGACGATCGCCCCGGACAGGTCCGCGTCCGCGAGCACCGACCGGTTGCCGTTCCACCAGTCGATCGCGACGAGCCCCGTGCCACCCGGGGCGATGCGACCGGCCGCGTCCTCGAGCGCGGCGTACACGTCCCCTCTCGCCGCTCGCTCGGTTCCGAGCAGTCGGTCCACGAACCACGCGAACATGTCGCCCACCGCGGGCTGGCCGGCCTCGTACCCGTAGCGGCCCGGGAGGATCCCGTCGCGCACGACCCCCGTGATCCCGGTGAGGAGCACCTGCGCGTCGTGGACGACCATGTCGCATATGGACGTTCCGACGACCATGACGAACGTCCCCGCGCGCTCGACCCCCGCTCCGGGGACCGAGACGAACGAGTCCACGTTCCCCACTGCGACGGCGACCTCCTCGGAGAGGCCGAGCCGCGCCGCCACGTCCGACCGCAGGGTGCCCGCACGAGCCCCGAGGGGGAAGAACTCCGTGCCGAGCTTCTCCCCCGGTGAGGTGAACTCCGGGTACGCGGCCGTGAAGTACTCCGTCGGCGGCAGCCCCTTCTCGTCCGACCAGAACGCCTTGTACCCCGCTGCGCACGCGGAGCGCGCGAGCGTCCCGGTGAGCTGCCACACGACCCAGTCGGCGGCCTCCACGAACGCGTCCATCGCGTCGTAGACCTCGCGGTCCTCGTAGAACACCTCGAGCAGCTTCGGGAAGTACCACTCGGACGAGATGCGCCCGCCGTAGCGCGCGAGGAAGCTCTCGCCGCGCTCGCTCGCCACCTCGGTCAACCGGTCCGCGTACGGCTGCGCGGCGTGGTGCTTCCACAGCTTCGTCCACGCATGCGGGCGACCCCGGAAGCGGTCGGCCCGGGAGAGCGGGGCGCCGTCGGACGTCACGGGGAGGACCGTGCACGACGTGAAGTCCACCCCGATCCCGACGATCCGTCCCGGGTCGACACCCGCGGCGCGCACCGCCGCCGGGATCCCCCTGTCGAACACCGACAGGTAGTCGTCGGGGTCCTGGAGCGCCCAGTCCGCGCCGAGCGCCGTCCGCGACCCGGGGAGCCGCTCGTCGATGACGCCGTTCGAGTACCGGACCTCCTCGACCGCGAGCTCCTCGCCCGTGACGAGGTCGAGGAGCACGACCCGTCCCGACTCGGTGCCGAAGTCCACCCCGATCGTGACCGGGTGCTCCGTCGCGCCCGTTTCCCGCCCGGGACCCGCGGTGCTCCCGTCCGTTCTCGCTTCGCCCTCTCGGTGGTCGGCCATCGAGGACGCAGCCTAGATGGACCCGCGACCCAGCCGCCTACGGGCCGCGTCGGCTCGCGCCGGGGAGCTCCCGAGGCGCGCCGTCCCGGATCATCGGTCGCGCCCCGCAGGGCGAGGAGCCGACGGCCGACCGAACGCGTCCACCAGCGCCGCGACGAGCTCCTCCACCGCTCCCTCGCGGATCTCGAGCTCGACGCGCCCCCGACGCCGTGCGCCATGCACGAGGCCGCCCTCTCTCAGGAGCTTCACGTGCTTGCTCACGGTCGGCTGGGACACCCCGAAGGCGACCGCGAGCTCTCCCACGGAGGACGGGCCCGACGCGAGCCTCTCCAGGATCGCGAGCCGCGTCGCGTCGCCGACGGCCCGCACCCGGCGCACGAGCTCGTCTCCCGAGAGCGCCCTCCTGCGCGCGAGCCCCGCCGCTCCCGAGCTCGCGTCGAACCCGACGAGGACGGCCTTCGGGAGCTCGAGGCAGGTCCGTCCCCCTCCGAGCACTCCCGGCGCGAGCACGACCGGGAGCGCCCGCGCCCGGGCGACGCGGGACGCCGCCGTGACCAGCGCTCCTGCCTCGAGGGCACCGGTGACCGCTCCGCCCGACGTCTCGCCGGACGGCGTAGCGCTCGCCTCCCCCGTCGAGGAGCGAGCGGCACCTCCCGAGAGCGCGTGACGCTCGGCGGCGAACGACGCGGCGCGCACGAGGAGCTCGGGCCAGGTCGTTCCGTCCTCGACCTCTCGCCGTGCCGCCGTGGACGCCTCGCGGGAGAGCTTCGAGCCCTCGCGTGCCCACCACTGCTCGACACCGCCCCACACCGCGGCGAGGAGCTCGTAGTAGATGCGACGGCGCGTTCGTGAGCCGGCAAGGTCCGCGATCCGCGCGCGTACGGCGTCCCCCTCCGCCGAGACACCCGGCGACACGCTCTCGACGGAGGCGACCCGCGTCCACGCGTCGTCCACGACCCACCGGATCAACGGGTAGCTCTCGAGCTCGAGAGCACCCGCCTGGGAGGCGACGACGATCAGCTCCGGAGCTCCTTCCATCCCGTCGGACCAGAAGCCTGCGAGCGACCGGCCGAGGTCCGGATGCTCTCGGTAGAGGCGGCCGAGGACCGGGTGAGCTGACTGGAGCGCCGGGTAGGCGGACGCTCGGATCGCCCAGCTCAGCTCGAGCGCGAGGCACGGACCGATCACGAGGGGCGGCGCGGAGGGGAGGTAGGTCTCATCCGCAGGTTCCATAGCAGTATCACTATAGCCCTATATTGCTATAGCACGATCCCTGCTACAGGCCGCGAGCTGCTCGCGCTCGCGCGGGGCGGCCGTGGCCGCGGACGACGGACCACCCCGCGGGCGCTGGTCGGAGCGGCCGTCCTCCGTGCCCGCGCCGGCACGCCGTCCCCGCGGCCCCGGGCACGCGCGATCACGGGAGTCGCCGTCGAACGGTCCTCGACAGCGAGCGGCGCGCTGCACGTCCTGCGCGCGCGGCCGGGGAACCCCTCTCGCCGCCCCGCGGGTGAGCTTCGAGCTCCCTCCGGGCGGGCACCTCTCGCGCTCCCTCCTGGGGTCGGGCGGTCCCGTCGCGAGCCCCGTCGTCTCCCACGTCCGGCTCGGCGAGGGGCCGCTGATCGAGCTCCGGCTCGAGGTCGACGACGGGAAGCTCGTGCGCACCGCCTCCGCGCACCCGGAGGCCCCCACGCGAGCCGTCCAGCACGAGCTCGGAACCTCTCGCCGGAACGCGACGCGCTGGATCGCTGCGGCACGCCTCCGCGCGCAGGAGCACCGTCGCGGCGTCGCCCCCTCCGCTGCTCCTGCGGACCTCCTGACCGCCTCCGGCTAGCGACTTGCCGCCCGCGCCTCGGTCACGCGCGTCGCACCGACGCCGAGCGACCCGCCGCGCGCTCCCCGTCTCAGCGGAGCAGCCACCCGCCGTCCACGAACAGGTCGCATCCGTTCATCCCTCCGCACTCGAGGAGGAACGTCGTCGCCTCCACGACCTCTCGCATGGTCACGAGCCGCCCGATCGGGGTCCGCTCGACGAACGCACCGAGGTCCTTGTCCACCCAATAGGGGCTGTCCCCGATGATCGCCGGATGGAGGGCGTTCACGCGCACGGGCGCGAGCTCGCACGCGAGCGTCCGCACGAGCCCCGACACTCCTCCGTTCACGGTGCTGACCGTCGTGGAGCCCTCGTAGGGCCGCTCCTTCGCGAGCCCCCCGAACAGCACGACGGACGCGTCCGGGAGGAGCCTCTCGCGCAGGCACGTGACGACTGCCGGGTACCCCACGAGCTTGAGGGTCACGAGCCGCTTCGCCCGCTCGAGGTCGTACGAGCCGATCCGGTTCACGTCCCGCTCGATGGCCGCGATCACGAGCCGCGAGACCTCCCCGATCCCCGCGAGTGCCCCCTCGACCCCGCCGGGATCCGCGAGGTCGACCGCGAGGCCCCTCGTCGCACCGCCGATCTCCTCCGCGGCTGCGGTCGCCCGCGCGAGGTCCCGTCCGGTGATGACGACCTCCCGGCCTGCTCGCGCGTACTCGGCGGCGACCTCCCGCCCGATCCCCGAGGTCCCTCCTACGACGACGATCGCACCGCTTTCCACGTATCGCTCCCTCCACCTCACGAACGGTCACCCCGCGTCCACGCGCCGATCCACTGCCACGCCACCGCCTGCCGCGGCCGGCGTCGCCGGGCCACGGCGCCACCGCCTGCCTAGGACGGCCTCGAGAGCTTCTCCGCGAGCCGTCCCCAGTGCGCGGGCCACCGGTAGGAGTGCCGTCGCGGCGGCTGGGGCGCCTGGGTCTCGATCCAGCGCACCCGGTCCGTGCCCGTGTTGAAGAACCCGTGCACGACGCCCACCCCGCAGAAGAGGACCTCACCCGCGCGGTACGTCCGGACCTCGCCGTCGATCTCCCCCTCGATCTCTCCTTCGAGGAAGAAGTACACCTCCTCGAACGGATGGTCGTGCACCTGGGCGGCGCCTCCCGGCTCGTAGTCGACCATGAACATCGTGAGGAGGTCGGCACCGAGCGTCGCGTCGACCATCATCTTCACTGAGATCCCGCTGTACGCGAGGATCGCCGTGTCCATCCCCGCGGGTCGCCGCCCACGCGCGCGATCCGCGACCGCAAGTGCCTCGTGCTGGGGAGGCGTGCCCGCGTAACGACCCACGAGCGCGGTGGTCGGATCCGCAAGGTCGGGCACGAGCGCGGCCCCCGAGTGGCCTCCCCCCGGGAGGAAGAACGTGTCCGCACCTCCCGGCCCCTCTCCCGAAGCGCCCGGGAGCGGGGTGGCGACCTCGAGCCAGCGCGACTCCTCTCCCTCGTCGTTCCGCCACCCGTGGTCGACTCCTACGGGGAACAGCACGTAGTCGCCCGTCCCCAGCTGGAGCGACCGCCCGGAGACCTCCACGATCGGACGACCGTCGAGCACGTAGGCGCACGACTCGTACGAGTGCACGTGCCCGTCGACCCGACCACCCGGGCTGAGCCTGCGGAGTCCGACGTCCGTGTGCACCGCGCCGACCGACCGGCCGACGAGAGTACGGGACGAGTAGCCGACGGAGCGGGCCGCGTACTCACCTGCCGCGCCCTCGAACTCCCAGTCCCAGCTCGCTACGTGCTGCACGTGCCGCCTCCGTCCTCGCTCCGACCTCGGTGCACCCCGGGCTCGGGAGGCGCGCCGCCGGTACGACCGCGCGCCCGCGTGTGCGCTGCAGTGTCCGCCGTCCCCTCCGAGCCTGTCAAGCCGTGCGCGACACCCGCGGCTCGCGGTGTTCAGTGCCAACGCACAACGGGTGCGGGTCGCCGACGGCCCCGCCGGTCACGACGAACGCGTGAGCGCGCGTCGTCGTCCGAGGATCAGCCGTGCTCGCTCCGACCGGCGACAGCAACGCCGATCTCCTCGCAGAGGTGCTCGGCGATCGCGAGCGACGACGTCGCCGCCGGTGACGGCGCGTTCCGCACGGTCGTGACTGGCCCGACGCGGTTGACGACGAAGTCGTCGACCAGCTCGCCGTTCGGGCCGAGCGCCTGTGCCCGCACTCCTGCCGGCGCGCGCTCGACGTCGTTGACGCTGAGCTCGGGAACCAGGCGACGCGCGCGATGCACGAACGCCCGCGTGCTGAGCGACGTCACGCCCTCCTCGATCGTGTGCACCCAATACCGGCGGAGCAGCGCGCGAAGCGATCGCGAGCGGAGCACGCCCACGAGATAGGACGGGTCGATGTCGCGACGCCGGTACCCCTCGCGAGCGAGCGCGAGGACCGCGTTCGGACCGAGCTCGACCGTGCCGTCGATCTTGCGCGTGATGTGGATCCCGAGGAACGGAAGGCGCGGGTCCGCAAGCGGGTAGATGAGCCCGCGCACGAGCTCGGCCGCCCTCGGCACGAGGCGCAGGTACTCACCACGGAAGCCCACGACCCCCGGCTCGGGCACGTCGCCGGCGAGCGCGCTCACGCGGTCGGCCTGCAACCCCGCGCAGACCACGACGCGGCGGGCGCGCTCGGCGCCGGTCGAGTGGTGCACGTCGACCCAGTCGCCCTTCACCGTGAATCCCACCACCTCGGCATTGGTGAGCACGCGTCCCCCTCGACGTGCGACGTCGGCGGCGAGCGCGCGGGCGACAGCGCCGTAGTCCACGATCGCGGTGCGCGGCGAGTGGAGCGCCGCGATCCCGACCGCGTGCGGCTCGATGTCGGCGATCTCGCTGCCGCCGAGGAGCCGAAGGCCCGGAACCTCGTTGGCCTCGGCACGCCGGTGCAACGCGTGGAGCCGCTCGAGCTCGCCCTGCCGGGTCGCGATCACGAGCTTGCCGCACTCGAGCACCTCGATGTGGTGCTCGGAACAGAACTCCCGGAGCAGCGAACGTCCGCGCGCGCAGAGGAGCGCCTTCAGCGACCCGGGCGCGTAGTAGAGCCCCGCGTGCACGACGCCGCTGTTGTGACCCGTCTGGTGCGCGCCGACGAGCGCCTCCTTCTCGAGGACGGTCACGGCGCTGTCCGGACGTCGCACGAGCAGCTCACGAGCGAGCGCGAGACCGACGATGCCGCCGCCCACGACGCAGAACGCATCCTCGCCGCCCGCGCCCGCGCGGGGCGCGGCGCTCACGACGGCGCCTCGAGAGCGGCAGCGAACCGGGACGCGAGGACCGCGGGGTCCTCGAGAAGGAGCGGCACGCCCTCGGCGTTGCCCGGCTCGATCCTCGCGAGGACGAGACGGAGCTCGCGCGCCTCGACTGCCCGTTCGAGCGCCCTGCCCAACGCGGGCCCGTCGGCGACCTCGTCGACCGCGAACCCGAAACCCGCGCACGCCACGGCGAGGTCCAGCTGCGCCGCCTGCGACGCCATCCCGTCGGCAGATGCGTGCTGCTGGTTGTCGAGCACCACGACGGTCAGGTTCGCGGGACGCGTGGTCGCGAGCGTCGGTAGGATCGAGAAGCCCATGAGGAGCGATCCGTCGCCGTCCACGACCCCGACGTGCGAGGTCGTCCCGAGCGCCACGCCGAGCCCGACGGCACAGGTGAGGCCCATCGAGTCGAGCAGCGGAAGATGCCTCTCGGAGCGTGACACGGTCGCCATCTCCCGAGCCGTCGCACCGCAGGTGACGACGAGAGCCCACTCGCGCGTGACGGACTCGATCCGCTCGAGCGCTTCCAGGCGGTTCACCTCGCACCAGCGATCGCGGGGTCGAGCGCGTCGAACAGCGTCACGACGGGACGGTGCTGGATGGTGGCGAGCTCCGCGGCCGCCGAGGTCGTAGAGCGCCACGATTCCACAGGGTCGCGACGCGAGAGCTCGTGCACCGGGATCCCGAGAGCTTCCAGGAGCCGGGGAACCGCCCCCGAGATCGCCTGGATCATCGAGTTGTACTCGCCGACCCCACCGCGCGAGTTGGCGACCACGGGGAGCCCGACGTGGTACGCGACGGTGAACGTGCCGAGCGCGGTGAGCGCATTGCCGAAGCCGTTGTCCTGCATCACGATCGCGGCACGGACGCCTGCGAGCCGCATCCCTCCCGCGATCCCGACGGCCTCCTCCTCGCGGTTCGCGAGCACGGCGCGCACGCCGCGCGCCTCGAGATCTCGGATCACGGGAGCGGCGTGGGAGGACGGGACGTACACGAACGCCTCGACGCCCCAGTCGCACAACCCGTCGGCGACGGCTCGTAGGTAGCTGTTCGATGTCTTGGGCACGCCAGTTCCTCCGTCGAGTTGCGGGCCGAGATCAGAGCGCCGCGACGAGGCCACCGTCGACGGGGACCATCGCACCGGTGAGGTAGGCGGCGGATTCGGAGCACAGGTACGCGACCAGGCTCGCCAGCTCCTCCGGACGCCCGTAGCGCCCGGCAGGAACCTCGTGCTCGCGCTCCGCGCGCACGCTCGCCGGGTCGACGCCCGTTCGCCGCGAGCGCGCCTCGTCGAGCTCGCGTGCGCGCTCGGTGTCGATGCGGCCGGTCAGCACGCCGTTCACCGTGACCCCGTCGCCCGCGACCGCCGGAGCGCAGCTCTTGAGCCAGGCCGCGAGCGCGGCGCGGCAGCTGTTCGAGTACGGGAGATCCCGGATCGGCTGGCGCACGCCTGTCGAGAGAAGCGCGACGACCCGGCCCCACCGGCGCTCGCGCATCACCGGCAAGAAGGCGGTGGCGAGCTCGACCTGGGTGAGCATGACCGACTGGAACGCGCTTCGCCAGACGTCGGCGGTCGTCGCGGTCGGGTCCGAGACCGGAGGGCCCCCGCCGTTCATCACGAGTATGTCCGGATCTCCGATCTGGTCGCGGACCGAGGCGGCGACCGCGCCGGCGCACCCGGGGTCGGACGCGTCGTGCGCCACGGTCACGACGCGCACCGGCGC
>JAJZBW010000233.1 GCA_021798745.1 Actinomycetes bacterium | reverse complement strand
AGGAGCGCGGCGGCCGCGACCCCTGCGACGGCCTTCGCCCGCGTGGACAGCATCGACCGGACGAGCGCGAGCACGTCGACCGCGTCGACCGGGGCGCGGCCGCCCGGCCCGACCGGACGGGTCACGACTCCGTCGGAGCTCGCCTCGGAGGGGCCGGGCGACGTCCCCTCGCCGTCAGCGACGGCGCCTGCGTCCTGGCCCGGCGGCGCGCCGTGCGATCCGTCGGGCACGACGGCACCTCCCGTGGCGAGCACGTCGAGCGAGAGGCACTCGACGAACTGCTGGAGCAGCCTCGAGCTCACCTCGGCGATCACGCCACGGCCGAACTGCGCGACCCGTCCCGTGACCGCAAGCTCGGTCGTGATCGACACCGCGGTCGCCCCGGACTCCGGGCGGAGGGTCGCGGTGATCGTCGCGCTCGCGTTCCCCTGGCCCTTGGTCTCGCGACCCTCGGCGCGGAGCACTGCCCGTCGCCTCTCCTCGTCGCGCTCGGTGAAGGCCACCGTGCCCCGGTACTGCGCGGTGACCGGCCCGACCTTCACCTTGACCGTCCCCGTGTAGGTGCCCCCCTCCACGGACTCGAGAGTCGCGCCGGGCATGCACGGAGCGACGCGCTCTAGGTCCGTGAGCAGGGACCACGCCTCGTCGACCGGAAGATCGACTGTGAAGTCGTGGTTCAGGTCCACCGATTCTCTCCCTCCTCAGGACCGCGATCCGAGCGCTCCGGACGCGTCGTCGGGGACCTCACGGGAGCGCCCGCTCGAGCGCGCGCCGGACGAGGACCCGGGCGAGGTGCCGCCGGTACTCCGCGGTCCCGTTCAGGTCCTCGGGCGGCTCCGCGCCCCGGGCCGCGAGCTCGGCCGCGTCCCGGGCCGACGCGCCGCCCGCGAGAGCCTCCTCGACCGCGAGCGCCCGAAGCGGGGTCGTCCCCATGTTCACGAGAGCGACACGCGGAACCGGACCCCCCGACACCGCGCATCCGACGATCGCCCAGTCCTGGGCCCTGCGGTTGAACTTCTCGAACGCGAACTCCGCCGGCGCGGCGCTCGGCGGGACCGAGATCCCGACGAGGAGCTCGTCGGGGGCGATCGCCGTCTCGAGGAAGCCGAGGAAGAGGTCGGAGAGCGGCAGCCGCCGCTCTCCTCCCGCTCCGCGGAGCGCGACCGTCGCGCCGAGCGCGAGGAGCGCAGCGGCCACGTCCGACGCCGGGTCGCCGTGGGCGAGGGCTCCGCCCACGGTCCCTCGGTGGCGCACCTGGGGATCCCCGACCTCGCCGGCGGCCGCGGCGAGGAGCGGTGCGCGCTCGGCCACGAGCGCCGACGACTCGAGGTCCGCGTAGCGCGTCGTCGGGCCGATCGCGAGCCCCCCGCCCTCCTCGGAGACCCCCGCGAGCTCACGGATCCTTCCGATGTCCACGAGCAACGACGGCCGCGCGAACCGCAGCCGGAGAAGTGGGACGAGCGAGTGGCCCCCTGCGAGCACCTTCGCCTCGTCCCCGTGCTCGCCGAGAAGGGCGATCGCGTGCTCGACGGAGTCGGCCCGCTCGTACGCGAGCTCGGCGGGGATCACGCCTGGTCGGCCGGGGCAGGCCCGTGCGCCGTGGCGCCCGCCACCGCGAGAACCGCCTCCACGATGCCCCGGTAGCCGGTGCATCGGCAGAGGTTGCCCTCGAGGCCGCGGCGCACCGCGCCCTCGTCGAGCTCGCGTCCCTCGCGAAGGAGCGAGACCGCCGCCATGATCATCCCGGGAGTGCAGTACCCGCACTGGAGCGCGTGGTGCTCACGGAACGCCTCCTGGACACGGTGGAGCCGGCCGTCCGGGGCGAGCCCCTCGATCGTCGTCACCTCGCACCCGTCGACCTGCACCGCGAGCACGGTGCACGACTTCGCGGAGCGACCGTCCACGAGGACGGTGCACGCTCCGCACGACGAGGTGTCGCACCCCACCTTCGTGCCCGTGAGGCCGAGATGCCCGCGAAGGAAGTGCACGAGGAGGGTCCGGGGCTCGACCGCGCCCGACACCACCTCTCCGTTCACCGTGAGCCGTAGCTCCACGCACCCTCCTCGGACGACACGTCGGCCGACGCGCGCGTTCCCGCGACGCGCAGCGGCCGCCCCTCGCGAGCTCGCGAGGCAGCTCCTCGAACGGCAGCAGTCTACCGACGTCCCCCCACCCGGGCCCGTCCGTGCCGCATGGGTGGCCGGTCCCGCACGCCGCGGTCCCGCGAGCGGCTACCGTCGATCACATGCTTGCCGGCAAGCAACAAGCTACGGGACGCTCGGCGCGGGCCCTGCGGGGCACTCGGCGGGCGACGCGCGACGCGGAGGACGCTCCCGTGGCCTCCGCGGACCTCGCGACGAGGCTGCAGCTCGCGATCGTCCGGATCCATCGCCACACGCGCCCGTCCGGGGTGCGGGAGGGGCTGTCGCCGACGCAGCTCGCTGTGCTCGGGACTCTCGTCCACGCCGGTCCCCAGCGATCGGGTGACGTCGCGACCCGCGAGGGGCTGAACGCGACTCTCGTGTCCCGTGTGCTCGCGAAGCTCGAAGAGGCCGGGCTCGCCCGGAGGTCGGCGGACGTCGACGACCGGCGCGTCGCCCGGGTCGAGGCGACCGCCCGCGGCCGCCGACTGCTCGACAAGGAGCAGCTGGAACGCGCGTCGGCGCTGCGCGGGGAGATCGAGCAGCTCGCTCCGGAGCACCGCCGGGCCCTCGCCGATGCCCTCGACGCGCTCGAGGCCCTCGGCGAGCGCCTGAAGGCACGGCCGCGGTGAGCTGGCGGACCGGCGCGCGGTCGGGCCGCGACGCCGACGGACCGGTCCTGCGCCAGACGTTCGCATCCCTGTCGAACTCCAACTACCGCCGGTTCTTCGTAGGCCAGGCGATCTCGCTCGTCGGAACCTGGATGCAGGCGACGGCCCAGTCGTGGCTCGTCATCACGATCACCCACTCCCCTACCGACCTCGGGGTCGCCGTCGCGCTCCAGACCCTCCCGGTCCTGCTCCTGGGCCCCTACGGAGGAGTCGTCGCGGACCGCGTGGACAAGCGGCGGCTGATGGTGGTCCTCCAGGCCGCGATGGGCGTCCAGGCGCTCACCCTCGGCGTCCTCGTGCTCGCAGGCTCCATCCGGTACTGGGAGATCCTCGTCCTCGCCGTGGTGCTCGGCCTGAACAACTGCTTCGAGAACCCGTCGCGTCAGGCGTTCGTCCTCGAGATGGTCGGCTCGGACCACCTGCGCAACGCCGTGAGCCTCAACTCCACGCTCACGAACGGGGCACGCGCGATCGGACCGGCGCTCGCGGGCGTCCTCATCGCGACCGTCGGCGTCGGGTGGTGCTTCGTCGCGAACGCGGTCAGCTTCGTCGCGGTCGTCGGGTCGCTCACGACGATGGACCGAGGCGCGCTCCGGCCGAGCCCACCCGTGGCGCGACGACGCGGGCAGCTGAGAGAGGGATTCGCGTACGTCGCACGCACGCCCGAGCTGCTCGTCCCGCTCGTGATGATCGCCGTCGTCGGGACGCTCGCCTACGAGTTCCAGGTCACGCTCCCGGTCCTCGCCGAGCGCACCTTCCATGGCGGCGCGCGCGCGTACGGGTTCATCACGGCGGCGATGGGCGCGGGTGCCGTGGTCGGCGGGCTCGTGACCGCGGCGAGGGGGGGCACGGGGCTCCGCTCGCTCACGATCGCCGCGGCCATCTTCGGGGGCGCGATCCTCCTCGCCTCCCTCGCACCGGACATCGGCGCCGAGATCGTCGCGCTCGTGCTCGTCGGGTACGGGAGCGTCTCGTTCCTCGCGCGAAGCAACTCGACGCTGCAGCTCGAGGCCGCGCCCGCGATGCGCGGGCGCGTCATGGCCCTCTGGTCTGTCGCCTTCATGGGGTCGACGCCGGTCGGGGGACCGCTCATCGGCTGGGTGACGGACCTCGGCGGGGCGCGCACGGGGCTCGGCGTCGGGGCCGCGTCGTGCGAGTGCGCGGCGCTCGTCGGCGTCGCGATGATCGCCCGCGCGCG
>JAJZBW010000232.1 GCA_021798745.1 Actinomycetes bacterium | reverse complement strand
GACACGAGCGACGCGAGCGCGTGGGCACCCGGCCCGCCTGTCGGGAGGTGCGTGCCGTCGGGGTAGAACCATCCCGGGTGCGACGAGGCGAGCGTCGCCCAGTCCGCGACGACGGCGCGCGGGTAGCGACGCGCCCCGGAGCGGAGCACGGCGTTCACCTCCTGCTGCCACGGACGGTCGACGTGGACGGTCACGAGCACCACGCGTCGCGTTCCCGCGAGCGCGGCCATCATCTGCTCGAATCCCGCGTTCGTGACGGGGCCGTTCGTCCCGAGGGCGACGACGACGGTCGACCCGAGCTCGCCCGCCGCGCGCAGCGATCGCACGAGGGCGACCCCCGAGAGCCACTGCCTTCCGACCGCGGCGACGATCGAGGCGCCGGGGACGTCGGAGGAGAGGAGGGAGGAGTAGTCGAGGAGCACGGAGTCTCCGACGACGGTCACACGGTGGGCACGGAGCCCCGGGCGGGCCGGACGTCGGGGCGCACCGTGGACGGGCCGGGGAGCCGGCCCCGGCGAGAGCGCGCCACGGTCGGGGCGCGCTCCCGCGACGGTCGCCCCCCCGCACGCCCCGGCGACAGCGGCGAGCGCGGCGAGCGCGACGAGCGGGGCCGCGACCGAGGCCCCCGCCTTCCTGCGGGGCGAGCGCGGGACCCGCGGGGAGGGGCGCGCCGGCGAGAGGACGGGCGTCACGAGAGGAGCGGACCCGGGACCGGAGCCCCCCGTGGCACCCGGGCGCCGGCGTCGCGAGAGCGCGAGGGCGACGAGGCCGAGAAGGAGCGCGAGCCCGGCGGCGCTCGCGGCGAGCCCGGCGTCGAGGCCGGGCGCGGCGTAGGAGAAGCGGACGAGCGATCGCCCCGCGGCGAGCCGGACGGCCGAGACGACGCCGAGGCGACCGACGGGCCTGCTCGTGGTCGTCCCGTCGTGGGTGATCGTGGCGGTCCACCCGGGGATGTCCGCGACGCTGCGGACGAGGGTGACGGGGACGGTCGAGTCGACCGAGACGGTCGCGGAGGTCCCGTCGGGGGCGTCGCGGAGCACGCGCACCGCCCCCGCGACCGGCCTTTTCGGGCGCGCGCCTCGGGCGACGGCGGCCGAGGAGACGAGGCGGTACGGGGGGGCGGCCCGGGTGTCGTGGAGCACCGCGTACGGGCCGATCGTCCCGTCCGGGCGCCAGTGCGGGGGGGTCGCGGCGCGCGAGAGGGGGCCGGTCGGGGTGAGGACCTCGCCCGACGCGGTCGTGACGACGAGCGCGAGCCGGGAGACCGTCGTGGCGAGGGGGTCCGACACGGCGATCCCGGCGCTCGTGCGGTCGGGGTCGAACCCGGCGACCGCGCTCGTCGGGCCGACCGTGACCGCGGGGCGGCGGGCCTCGAGCGCGCCCGTCGCGCCGACGAGGCGGAGCGAGCGCGCGAGGGCGCCGAGCTGCGCGGGCGAGAGGTGCTCGCCGCGGGGCGACGAGATCCGGACGGTCGCGACCTGGACGGCTCCACCGAAGAGCCGCGTCGTGCCCGACCCGGGGCCGATCCCGAGGACGGTCGGGGCGACGGGGACCGAGGCGGTCGGGGCGGGGACGAGGAACGACGTGCGCGTCACGAGGAGGGTCGACACCCCGAGCGAGTCGAGCGCGGTCCCGGCGACGGCGCTCGCGGAGACGACGTCCTGTCCGTGGGTGCCCGTCGCGCGCGCGTACGGGCCCCACACGAGCGACGAGTAGCCCTGCGCGGAGGGGACGCCCGACAGGGACGAGAGGTCCGGGACCCCGAGCTCGTCGAGGGTCGTGCCGCCCGAGCGGGAGGGGTCGACGACGACGAACCTCTGCCCGCGCCCGACGACGCGTGCGAGCTGCTCGGACCGGGAGCTCGGCTGCGCGAGGGCGCTCGCGTACGTGGGGGCGAGCGAGCTCTGGTCGACGGTGAACAGGAGGAGGTCGACGAGGGCGATCGCGACGAGCGCGCGTGCACGGGCCCGCGGGTCGAGCGACCCCGACACGAGGACGAGCGCGGCCGCGGCGACGGCCACGAGCGCGAACGGAACGAGCCAGGGGGCTATCGCGGCGAGCGACCAGGGCCCGACGGGCCCTCCCGCGATCCGGCTCGCGACCGGGCGCCCGCCGACGACGGTCGCGAGGAGCAGCGCGAGCGCCGCGAGGGGTGCGACGAGCCCCGCGAGACGTCGTCGCCCCGGGTCGTGCCGGGTGAGCATCCCGTCGGCGTAGTGGGCGAGCAGCACGGAGCAGGAGAGCGCGACGAGGACGAGGGCGCGGCTCGGGAGGCGGCTCGACCCGACGACCGGGACGTGGGCGAGGAGGTGCGGGAGGGGGGTCGCTCCCCCGACGGCGACGAGGAGACCGACGGCCCCGACGAGGTACCAGACGCGCCAGCGGGACGCGTCCGGGGACCGCCACCGGGCGGCGAGCGAGGCGACCGCGACGAGGGCGAGCATCCCCGGGTACGCGTCGATCTCCGCGAGGTTGTAGCTCCCCACGTAGGAGCGGAGCCCGACCGGGCCCCCGCCGAGCAGGTGGGGGGCGATAAGGGTCGTGAGCTGGCCCCAGTCGAGAGAGCCGGCCGTGAGGAACGCGGCGCCCACGTCGGCGCGCTGGCTCGTCGCGACGACGGCCGCGCCGGTCGCGAGCTGGACCCCTGCGAGGAGGATCCCCGTGACGGCGGCCGTGAGGAACGCCGCGGCGACCCGCGTGCGGGACCCGCGCGCGTGGAGCACGAGGTGGCCGGCGTAGACAGCCGCCCCGAGGGACGCGTAGAAGGCGACGTCCGGGCTGCCCGCGAGCCCGAGGCACGCGGCGCTCGCCGCGGCGAGAGCGACCCACGCGGGACGCGAGGGACGCGGGGCGTGCGCGATGCGCTCGATCCCGACGAGGAGCCACGCGAGGCACGCGCCGGACTCGACGACGCCGATGTGGACCGCCTGGGAGGAGAGGAACCCGGCGAACGCGAACGATGCGGCGCCGAGGGCGGAGGGGAGCGGCGCGAGGCGGCTCAGCCGGCAGAGGACGAACACTCCGACGGCCGCCGCCGCGTAGGCGGCGACCTCGGTCGCGACCCACGCGGCGAGAGGCGGGAGCGCGACGAACAGGAGCACCCCGGGGAAGGCCGCTCCGGCGTTGATCCCGCCGAGGAGCGCGGAGCCCGACGAGACGAAGGGGTCGTAGAGGGGAAGGTGGCCGTGGCGCAGCAGCGCGCCCGCGAACGCACGGAGCGGGTAGTTCTGCACCACGTTGTCGCCGGTCGCGAGCGGGTACCCGAGGAGGGCGGGCAGGACGAACACGACGAGAGGCGCTCCGACGAGGGCCGCGAGGGCGCGGCGGTCGCCTGCGCCGAGCGCGCGCCGAGCAGCCGGGCGCGAGGTGGCGTGCACGAAGGCACGGTAGTGGGCGTGCCGCGCCGCCGGTTGACGGGGCGGGAGGTGACGTTCGCCTCTGTGCGGGCGGGCGGACGCGGCCGACACTCGGGACGAGGATCGGCGAGTCGGGGAGGTCCTCCAATGCGCGTGGTCGTCGTGTACGAGTCCATGTTCGGGAGCACCCGCGAGGTCGCGGAGGCGATCGCCGAGGGGCTCGGGCCCGCGGCCGACGCACGCGTCGTGGGCGTCGCGGCCGCCGTCGCGGACGCGTCGCTCGTGGACGACGCGGACCTCGTCGTCGTGGGAGGACCGACGCAGGCGTGGAGCATGTCGCGCCGTCGCACACGGGGGGCGGCGCGGGACTACGCGCGCCAGCCCGGGAGCGCGCTCGCGGTGGAGCCGTCGGCGGGGAGCGGTCCGGGCGTGCGCGAGTGGATAGCGGGGATCGGGCTCGTGTCGGGCCGGGCGGCGGCGTTCGACACCCGGCTGAAGGCTCCCGCGATGCTGACCGGGCGGGCGTCGCGGGCGATAGCGCGGGCGCTCGAGAGGCACGGGCTCGTGCTCGTCGCCCCTCCCGCGAGCTTCTTCGTGCGCTCGAAGTCCGGCCTGCAGGCGGGAGAGCTCGACCGGGCGAGGGCCTTCGGGGCGCGCCTC
>JAJZBW010000018.1:19486-22064 GCA_021798745.1 Actinomycetes bacterium | reverse complement strand
GGCGCGCGGTCGGGACGACGGCCCGCGGGACGGCGCTCGCGGTCGCGGCGACCTCGCTCGCGGTCGGAGCGGCCGCCGCTGCGACCCTCACGACGGTGTTCGCCCCGACCCACGTCGCCCCGCTCCCGCTCGCTCCCGCCGACCTCCGCGCGTTCGCGTCGGCTCTCGGCATCTCCGCGGGTCCGGGTGGATCCTCCACGACCTGGGCGGACGGGACCATCCACTGGACGCGCCCGGGCAAGCCGCTCCGGACCACCTCGATCGCGGCCGCCGAGGCCGCGGCGGGCGTGCCCGTCGTGCTTCCGGCCCGCCTCCCGAACGGCGTGCTCGGGCCCCCGAGCTTCCTCGTCGAGCCGGTCACGACCGCCGTCGTGACATTCGACCCGTCCGCAGGGGCGAGCCTCGCGGGAAGCACGCTCGCTCTCTCGGTCGGACCGATCGTCCTCGCGACCTACGGGGGCGGAGCAGGGCTCGCGGGGATCCCGACGCTCGCGGTCGCGGCCATGTCGCGCCCGACCGCCACGACGACCGGCGCCACGACGAGCGAGCTCGAAAGCTTCCTCCTCGCCCAGCCCGGCCTCCCGCCCGACCTCGCGAGCGGCGTCCGCCTCCTCGGGAACCTCGAGACCGCGCTTCCCGTCCCGACGCCCCCGGGGTTCGTCGAGACCGGCACGACGGTCGGGGGCGCCTCCGGCGTGCTGCTCACGAGCCCGGGCGTCGGGGCGAGCGCGGCCGTCTGGGAGGACTCCCACGGAATCGTCCACACCGTCGGTGGGCTCCTCGCCGAGAACGACGTCCTCGGTGTCGCTCGTCAGATCGGCTGACGACCCCGACGGTCGCGTCGTCCGCCGGGGCCCGGCGGACGACGCGGACGCGCGTCGCGCCCCGTCCGAGGCGTCACCCGCCGTCCATGCGACCGGCCTGTCGAAGCGCTACCGGAGGAGCGTCGCCGTGCAGGGGCTCTCGATGACCGTGAACCGCGGCGAGGTGTTCGGCTTCCTCGGGCCGAACGGTGCGGGCAAGACCACGACCGTGAAGCTCCTGCTCGGCCTCGCCCGGCCGAGCGGGGGCGAGGCGCTCGTGCTCGGTGCACCCGCGGGCGACCGGGAGGCACGCCGCCGCGTCGGCTACCTCCCCGAGCTCTTCCGCTTCCCCCACTGGCTCAGCGCGCTGGAGGTGCTCGTCCTTCACTGCCGGCTCCTCGACCTCCCGCGGGGCCGGCGCGAGCTGGTGTCACGCGAGGCGCTCGCGCTCGTCGGGCTCGCGGACCGCGCCGAGCACGCGGTGGGGACGTTCTCGAAGGGGATGCAGCAGCGGCTCGGGCTCGCGGTCGCCCTCCTCGGCGAACCCGACCTCGTCGTGCTCGACGAGCCGACGAGCGCTCTCGACCCCGTGGGTCGGCACGACGTGCGGGAGATCGTCCGGGCGGTGCGAGCGCGAGGAGCGACGGTCTTCCTCAACACGCACCTCCTGTCGGAGGCCGAGCAGCTCTGCGACCGCGTCACGGTGATCGACCGGGGGCAGTCGGTCGCGACGGGAACGCTCGCCGAGCTCCTCGGCGGACGGACGACCGTCCGGCTCCTCGTCACCGGTCTGCCGGACCGCTGGTGGAACGCGCACTCCTCGCTCGGACGCTGGTCCCGCGACGGGGACTGGGTCGTCCTCGAGACCGGCTCGACGGACGTCGTCCCCGACCTCGTCGCCGCGGTGGTGCACCGGGGCGGCCAGGTCGCCGCGGTCGTCCCCGAGCACCAGAGCCTCGAGGACCGCTTCCTCGAGATCCTTCGCGAGCCGTGACACGCGTCGCGACCATCGCCCTCCTCACCTTGCGAGAGGCGCTCCGGAGGCGGCTCGTCGCGGCCTTCGTCGCGATCTCCGCCGCTCTCGTCGGCCTCAGCGCGTGGGGCTTCGACCGGCTCAGCCACAGCAGGAGCCTCACCTCGGGAGAGCTCCAGGTCTCGCTCCCCCAGTCGCTCGTGCTGTTCATGTTCATGTTCAGCTTCGTCGTCGCCCTCTCGGCGTCGGCGATCTCCTCCCCGTCGATCTCCGGCGAGGTCGAGTCGGGCGTCCTCCAGGTCGTCGCGACGCGTCCCGTCCGCCGCAGCGAGATCGTCCTCGGGAAGTGGCTCGGGCTCGCGACGCTCCTCGCCCTCTACGCCGCCGTCGTGAGCGCGCTCGAGTTCGTGGTCGTCGACGCGGTGAGCGGGTTCCTCCCTCCCGCCCCCGTCGCGGTCGCCGCCTACCTGTTCGCCGAAGGAGTCGTGCTCCTCACGCTCGCCCTCGCCCTCAGCACGCGTCTCCCCGCGCTCGCGACGGGGGTTCTCGGCATAGCGCTGTTCGGAGCCTCGTGGCTCGCGGGCGTGGTCGGGACGCTCGGATCCTCGTTCCACGTCGCTGCGCTCCGGACCGTCGGGGACGTCGCACGGTTCGTGCTCCCGACCGACGGGCTCTGGCGCGGGGCGATCTACTACCTCGAGCCCCACTCCTACCTCGCCCGTCGCGTCGCCGAGGCGGTCGGCTCGAAGGGGAACCCGTTCTTCGTGTCGTCCCCGCCGGACTGGCCCTACCTCGTGTTCAG
>JAJZBW010000018.1:0-19476 GCA_021798745.1 Actinomycetes bacterium | reverse complement strand
CTCTCGGTCGCCCTCGTGAGCTTCGAGCGACGCGAGCTCTGAGGGCGCCCGGGCCCGCTCCCGGGCGGCTCCTCCGGCCCGGGCGGCTCCTCCGGCTCAGGAGAGGTTGTGCCCGCCGAAGATCTCCGACACCGAGGTGTCCTCGAACACGGCCGCTATCGCGTCGGCCACGACCTGGGCGACCGAGAGCACCTCGATCGTGTCGATCCTCCGCTCGGCCGGAAGGGGCAGGGTGTTCGTGACGACGACCCGGGAGACCGGGGAGGCCTTGAGCCGGTCGAGCGCGGGATCGGAGAGGACCGCGTGGGTCGCCATCGCCCAGACCTCGGTGGCCCCCTGCTCGAGGAGCCGGTCCGCCGCAGCGCACACGGTCCCGGCCGTGTCGATGATGTCGTCGATCACGACGCAGTGACGGCCCGCCACGTCGCCGATCACCCCGAGAGCCTCGACCGTGTTCGCGGAGCCACGCGGTCGACGCTTGTTCACGAACGCGAGGTCGACCCCGAGGAGCTGGCTGAACCGCTCCGCGACCTTCACGCGACCCGCGTCCGGCGCGACCACCACGATGTCCCCGGGGTCGTTCCTCCGCAGGTAGTCGACGAGCACCGGGGTCGCCGTGAGGTGGTCGACGGGGAAGTCGAAGAACCCCTGGATCTGGCCCGAGTGGAGGTCGACCCCGACGACCCGGTGGGCTCCCGCGACCGTGAGCAGGTCGGCCACGAGCTTCGCCGTGATGGGCTCGCGACCCGCGGACTTCCTGTCCTGCCTCGAGTACCCGTAGTACGGGCACACGGCGGTGATCTTGTGCGCGGAGGCGCGCTTCGCCGCGTCGATCATGATCAGCTGCTCCATGAGCGAGTCGTTCACCGGCGCGCAGTGGGTCTGGATCACGAACACGTCCGCCCCCCGGATCGACTCGTCGAACCGGCAGTGGATCTCCCCGTCCGCGAACTCCCGGAGGTTCGCCCTCCCGAGCGACATCCCGAGGCATGAGGCGATCTCCTCGGCGAGCTCGGGGTGGGACCGGCCCGCGAGGAGAACGAGTCGCTTATGCGGGCCGATGTCCATCTCGATGCCTCCCGTCACGCGTCGCTCGCGCGACGCCACCCACGCGCGCCCACGACGCGGCGCGCCTCACGATCCCCCGACGAAGAATGGCCCGGTCGCGACCCGGGGCGCCACCCGCGCTCCGGGCTCGAGAACCGCGAAGGGCCCGACCACGGCCTCTTCGCCCACGAACGCGAGACGGCCGACCGAGTGCTCGACGCGCGCTCCGGGACCTACCTGGCAGTCCACGAGACGGGTCGACGGCCCGAGAACGGCCCCGTCCCCGACCGAGGTCGACCCCTCGAGGAGAACTCCGGGGAGGATCGTCACGTCCCGACCGATCCGCACGGAGGCGTCCAGGTAGGTCTGCTCGGGGTCCGTCATGGTCACCCCCCGGCGCATCCACCTCTCGTTGATGCGGCTCCGGAGCTCCGCCTCTGCCGCGGCGAGCTGCGCCCGGTCGTTCACCCCCGCCGCCTCTGCCGGGTCGGACGCCGCGAGCGACGTCACCGGGTACCCGGCCGCGTGGAGGACCGAGACCGCGTCCGTCAGGTAGTACTCGCCCTGCGCGTTGTCGGGCGACAGGCGCCGCAACGTCGGGGCGAGCACCCCGTGCCGGAAGCAGTAGATCGACGTCGCGACCTCGTCGATCTCGCGCTCCTCTTCGGTCGCGTCCGACTCCTCGACGATGCGGGCGACGCTCCCGTCCTTCGCACGGACGACGCGTCCGTAGCCCGTCGGGTCGGGGAGCACGGCTGTGAGGAGCGTCGCGGCGGCAGCGCTCGACCGGTGGGCCTGCACGAGCGCGGCGAGCGTCGCCGGGCGCACGAGGGGGGCGTCCCCGGGGAGCACGACGAGGTCGCCGTCTTCGAGCCCCTCGTAGGGCTCGGGGAACCCCGTGAGCCCGACGGCCGCCGCGTCGCCGGTCCCGAGAGGGCGGACCTGCTCGACGAACTCGAGACGCAGCTCCGGCGGGGCCTCTGCCTGCAGAGTCTTCGTCACCTCGGCCGACCGGTAGCCGACGACGACGACGACTCGCTCGACGGACAGCTCCGCGAGCGCGTCGAGAACGTGGAGGACGAGCGGGCGGCCGCACACCCGGTGGAGCGGCTTCGGCGTCGGCGAGCGCATCCGGGTGCCCTCGCCGGCCGCGAGAACGATCGCCGCGAGCGGGCGTGTGGCCATGAGCTCATTCTCCACGAACGCGGGGGCGCGTGCTCGCGGCTACAACATCCTCGTGGAGACTCCGACGCACGACGGCGATGCGTCCTGCGCACGGGGCCCGCTCCGGCACGAGCCGGTCCGAGACGAGCGGACCCGGTCGACCGGGGCGCGTGCGGCGCTGCGATCGGCCGTGGAGGGACGGTTCGCGACCGACGTGCTCCCCGCGCTCGCCCGCTACACCTCGATCGAGTGCCTCTCACCCGCGTTCGACGCGTCGTGGGCCGAGCGCGGCGAGATCCTCCGAGCCGGTCACCTGCTTCGCGACTGGGCTCGCTCGCGTCCCGTCCCCGGGCTCACGGCCGAGCTCCTCCGGCACGGGGAGCGCACCCCCGTCCTGCTCGTGGAGGTCCCCGCGACGGACCCGCGACGCGGCACGTCGACGACGCTGCTCTACGGGCACTTCGACAAGCAGCCGCCTCTCGGCAGGTGGCGGGACGGGCTCTCCCCGTACTCGGCGGTCCTCGAGGGCGACCGTCTCTACGGGCGCGGCACGGCCGACGACGGATACTCGACCTTCGCCGCGCTCACGGCGGTCGAGGCCCTCGAGCACGCAGGAGGGGCGCACGGACGGGTCGTCCTCCTCGTCGAGGCGAGCGAGGAGAGCGGGAGCCCGGACCTCTCCGCATACCTCGACCTGCTCTCCCCCCGGATCGCCGACCCGTCCCTCGTCGTGTGCCTCGACTCGAGCTGCCCCACCTACGACCGCCTCTGGGTCACGACCTCGCTGCGCGGGAACCTCGTGTGCGAGCTGCGGGTCGACGTGCTCGACTCCGGGGTGCACAGCGGGATCGCGGGCGGGCTCGTTCCCTCCTCGTTCCGGGTCCTGCGCGCCCTGCTCGACCGGGTCGAGGACCCGCGGACGGGAGAGATCCTCGTTCCCGAGCTCCGCTCCGAGGTCCCCGAGCGCCGGCGATCGGAGATCGCCTCGCTCGCGTCTGCGCTCGGCGAGGGCGCTCTCGGCGGGTTCCCGACCGTCGACGGGCTCGTGCTCGACGGGACGGGCACCACGGACCGTCTCGGGCGCGTCACCTGGGGGCCCTCGCTCGCCGTCACGGGCGCCGAGGGGATCCCTTCCCTTCCCGACGCCGGCAACGTCCTGCGCCCCTACACCTCGGTGAAGCTCTCGATCCGCCTTCCCCCGCGCACGGACCCGGAGGAGGCTCGACGAGCCCTCCACCGCACGCTCACCTCCGACCCTCCGTCCGGGGCGCGCGTCCGCGTCACCTGGGACGCGCCCGCCGCCGGTTGGGACGCTCCGGACAACCCGAGCTGGCTCGCGTCCGCCCTCGACGAGGCATCGCTCGCCGGCTACGGGGCGCCGTCGGGCGCGGCCGGCCTCGGCGGGTCGATCCCGTTCGTCTCCGCGCTCGGGTCCCGGTACCCGGGGACGTCCGTCGTCGTCACGGGCGTGCTCGGCCCGGGGAGCAACGCGCACGGCCCCGACGAGTCCCTCCACGTCCCCGCCGCGACGTCCCTCACCGTCGCCGTCGCCCACCTGCTCGCCCTCGCCCCCTGACGCCCGCCGACGAGTCCCTCGCCCCACCCGCGAGGCAGGCAGGCAGGCAGGCAGGCAGGACAAGTAGTTTGCTATGCTAACGGTATGTCGCAGGCTCGGACGTCGCGAGAGGGCGGAGGGACGAGGCATCCGGGCTCGGACGACACGGGCGACGCTCTCGCGGGGTCTCTCCGGATCGCCGTCACGCGGCTCGCGCGCCGGATGCGCTCGGAGAAGAGCGACGACTCGATGACGCTCACCCAGATGTCGGCGCTCGCGACGGTCGCGAGCGCCGGGCCGCTCTCCCCGACGGCTCTCGCGGAGCGCGAGCGCGTGCAGCCTCCGTCGATGACCCGCGTGATCGCGCACCTCGTGGAGCGCGGCCTCGTGCTCCGCGCGCCCCACCCGAGCGACGGACGCCAGGTCGTCATCGAGCTCTCGCCTGCGGGGCGCGATCTCGTCGAGGACGAGCGACGGCGACGGACCGCCTGGCTCGCCGGCGCGCTCGAAACCCTCGACGAGCGTGAGCGAGAGGCGCTCGCGAGCGCCGTCCCGTTGCTCGAGCGGCTCGCGCGGGCCTGAGGAGCCCGGTCCTCGGTCCTTCGCGGACGGCCCCGACCAGCCGGGGCCCACGGACCTCGGCTCGGTCGCCGGCCGGCTCGGCGTGGGGCTCAGTCGGCGCCCGCGGGGCGCACGGGACCGTGACCGGCGCCCGTGCGGTCGAGCGCGTCCGAGACCTCCGCGAGGTCGTCCACGCCGAGCTCGAGGGTCGCTGCGTCGATCCACCCGTCGACCTGCTCCGGACGGCGCGCCCCGACGATCGCGCCCGTGACGCCCGGGAACGAGAGGGTCCACGCGACCGCGACCGCGCCCACGCTCGTCGAGTGGCGCGCGGCGATGGGCCGGAGCGCGTCCACGAGCGCGAGGTTCGCCTCGAGCCTCGGAGAGACGAACTCCGCGTTGCGCGCCCTCCAGTCGTCCGCCGGGAGCGACGCGACGCGGGCCGCGTCGAACGACCCGGTGAGCAGGCCGGACTGCATCGGGCTGTAGACGATCACGCCTGTCTCGTGCGCCGCGCACCAGGGAAGCACGTCGGCTGCAGCGTCCCTGTTCACGAGCGAGAACGGTGGCTGCAGCGTCCCGACGTGACCGATCGCCTCGGCGCGGTCGAGGAGGTCCGTCCCGTGGTTCGACACCCCGACCGCGCGCACCTTGCCTTCGGAGACGAGGTCGAGGAGCGTCTGCCAGTACACCTCGACGGGCGTTCCGTCCTTCGCGGGCCAGTGCATCTGGTAGAGGTCTATGCGCTCGATCCCAAGACGCGAGAGGCTCGCCTCGACCTCCGCGCGGATCGAGGCGGGGTCGCCGACCCACCGGTTCGGGAGCATCGGATCGTTCGGGTCCGGCAGAACGCCGCACTTCGTGAACACGTAGGGCCGGTCGGCCTCCGAGAAGGACGCGAGCGCCCGAGCGACGACCTCCTCGCTGTGCCCGAGCCCGTAGATTGCGGCCGTGTCGACCCAGTTCACACCGGACTCGACCGCGTGACGGATGGCCGAGACGGACTCCTCGTCGTCCTGGGGCCCCCACCCGAACACCCATCCGCCGCCGCCGATCGCCCACGCGCCGAACCCGACGCGGGTGACGTTCATTCCGGTGCGTCCGAGGGCTCGGGTCGAGAACGGGGTCATCGTGTGTCCTCCAGTCAACGTCGCGCGCGCCGCGGGAGCACTCCCGAAGCGAGGGAGCGCCCGCGCCCGACCCTATCGTCGTCCCTGCCCGCGCACCTCATCGGCGGGGGCAGCTCAGCGGTGCGTGCGCGCTCTCACCAGCTCGTCGCTATGTACTTCGCCTCGAGGTACTCGAGCATGCCCTCGTGGCCGCCCTCGCGCCCGAGCCCGGACTGCTTGGTCCCCCCGAAGGGGGCCGCGGGGTCCGAGACGAGGCCGCGGTTCAGCCCGACCATGCCCGCCTCGAGCGCCTCCGCGACGCGAAGGCCGCGGGAGAGGTCCTCGGTGTAGACGTAGGAGACGAGCCCGTACTCGGTGTCGTTCGCGAGCGCGACGGCCTCGGCCTCGGTGTCGAACGCGACGACGGGCGCGACGGGCCCGAAGATCTCGTCGCGCAAGATGGGCGAGCCCGGCTCGACCCCGGCGAGCACGGTCGGGGGGTAGAACCATCCCCTCCCGCCGGGCACGACCCCCCCGAGCAGCGTCGAGGCCCCCGCAGCGACCGCGGCGCCGACGAGGTCCGCGACCTTGTCCCGGCTCTTCTCGTTCACGAGCGGCCCGACGTCGACGCCGTCGACGAGCCCCGGGCCGACGCGAAGGTCCGCCATGGCCGCGGCGAGCCGGTCCGCGAAGACGCGGGCGACGGGGCGCTCGACGACGAACCGGTTCGCCGCGGTGCACGCCTCGCCCCCGTTGCGCATCTTCGCGACCATCGCCCCGTCGATAGCCGCGTCGAGGTCCGCGTCCGCGAACACGACGAACGGGGCGTTGCCCCCGAGCTCCATCGAGCACGACACGACGTTGTGGGAGGCCGCCGCGAGCAGCACGCGCCCGACCTCGGTCGACCCGGTGAACGAGAGCTTGCGGACCCGGGGGTCCGCGAGCCACGCGCCGACGAACGCGGACGAGCGGTTCGAGGCCGCGACGTTCACGACCCCCGCGGGCACGCCCGCCTCCTCGAGGATCCTCGCGATCGCGAGCGCCGTGAGCGGGGTCTCGGTGGCGGGCTTGCACACGACGGTGCAGCCCGCCGCGAGCGCGGGGCCGATCTTTCGCGTGAGCATCGCCGCGGGGAAGTTCCACGGCGTGACGAGCGCCGCGACCCCGATGGGCTGGCGGACGACGAGGATGCGGTTCGCCCCCGCCGGGGCGGTCATGACCTCCCCGGTGTTGCGCACGGCCTCCTCGGAGAACCAGCGGAAGAACTCCGCCGCGTACGCGACCTCGCCGCGGGCGTCTTTGAGGGCCTTGCCGTTCTCGAGCACGACGAGGCGCGCGAGGTCCTCCGCGCGCCTCGTCATGAGCTCGAACGCCCTCCGGAGCATCTCGGCGCGCGTCCGGGGCGCGAGGGCCGCGAAGCCCGGGAGCGCGGCGACGGCCGCGTCGACCGCCGCCGTCGCGTCCGTCACCGTCCCGTTCGCGACGCGCGCGACGACCTCCCCGGTCGCGGGGTCGCCGACCTCGATCTCCGAGCCGTCCGAGGAGCCTCGCCACCTGCCCGCGACGAACATCCGGGTCGCGAGCTCCCCGAGCCCGGCGAGCGCCGCCGCGTGGACGTCTCGTCCGGTCCCTTCCGAGCCGGTCCCTCGGTCTGCAGTCACGCGAGTGCCCTCCTTGCGCCGTCCGCGATGCGCTCGGGGGAGGGTAGCGCCGCGTCCTCGAGGGCGTCGGCCGCGGGGAGGGGCACGTGGGGGGTCGTCACGCGCACGACGGGCCCGTCGAGGTCGAAGAGGAGCTCCTCCGCGACGATCGAGGAGAGCTCGGCCCCCCACCCGCACAGCCGGGGGTTCTCCTCGACGGTCACGAGGTGGCCCGTCGCGCGCACCGAGGCCGCGACGGTCGTCATGTCGAGCGGGACGAGGCTGCGCAGGTCGACCACGGCCGCCTCGATCCCGTCGCGCGCGAGCTCCTCGGCTGCGTGGAGCGCCCGGGGGACCATCTGGGCGAGCGCGACGATCGTCACGTCGTCGCCCTCGCGCACGACCACGGCGCGCCCGAGCTCGTCGCAGATCTCGCCTTGGCCGACCTCGCCCTTTGTCGCGTAGAGGGACTTGTGCTCGAAGAAAAGGACGGGGTCCGGGTCGCGCACGGCCGCGGCGAGGAGCCCGATCACGTCGCGCGGGGTGGAGGGGGCGACGACCTTCAGCCCGGGGACCGCCATCGCCCAGTTCTCGATCGACTGGGAGTGCTGGGCCCCGAAGCGGCTCCCGCCCCCGTTGCCCGAGCGGATCACGAGCGGGAGGCTGACCTGGCCGTTCGTCATGTAGCGGGTCTTCGCGATCTCGTTCGCGACGATGTCCCAGCAGACCGCGAAGAAGTCCGAGAACATGACCTCCGCGATCGGGCGCATGCCCGTCATCGCCGCGCCCATCGCGGCCCCGAGGATCGCCTGCTCGGAGATCGGGGTGTCGACGACACGGGTCGGCCCGAACTTCTCGAGCAGGCCGACGGTCGCCTTGAACACCCCTCCCGCGGCCCCGACGTCCTCGCCGAAGAGCACGACGGAGTCGTCGCGGGCCATCTCCTGCGCGATGCCCGCCGCGACGGCGTCCCGATAGGTCATCTCCGCCACGACGCACCTCCGTCCGCGAACACGTCCTTCTCGACGAGGTCGAGCGACGGGGGCCCCGAGGCCTTCGCGGCCTCGGTCGCCTCGTCGACCGCCGCGGCGACCTGCTGCTCGATCGCGGCGATCTCGGCCTCTTCCACGCCCTCGGCGACAAGACGCGCGCGGTAGGCGGGGACGGGGTCGCGCCCGAGCCAGTAGGAGAGCTCCTCGTCGGAGCGGTACTTGCCCGGGTCCGCCCGGGAGTGCCCGCCGTGACGGTAGGTGAGGGCCTCGAGGAGCGACGGGCCGGCGCCCGAGCGCGCCCGGCCGAGCGCGGCCACGGCGGCCGCGTGCATCACGTCGGGGTCGTTCCCGTCGAGCACGACGGGCTCGAGCCCGTAGGCAGAGGCGCGGTCCGCCGCGGGGCGCGCGACCGCGGTGACCGACGCGATCGGGGTGTACTCCATCCAGAGGTTGTTCTCGCAGACGAACACGACGGGGAGCTCGTAGACGGCGGCGAAGTTGAGCGCCTCGTGGAACGCCCCGATGTTCGTCGTGCCGTCCCCGAAGAAGCACACCGCGACCTGGCCCGACCCCCGCGCCTTCGCGGACCAGGCCGCTCCGTTCGCGATCGTGAGGTGCGCCCCGATGATCGCGTAGGAGCCCATCATGTGGTGCTCGACGCTCGTGAGGTGCATCGACCCGCCCTTGCCGGCCATGAGCCCGCACGCGCGCCCCATGAGCTCGCCCATGACGGGCGTCATCGGGACGCCCCGCGCGAGCGCGTGGTTGTGGCCGCGGTAGGTCGCGAAGGTGTAGTCGTCCTCGCGCATCGCGGTCCCGAAGGCCGCCGCGATCGCCTCCTGGCCGAGCCCGAGGTGGCTCGTCCCTTTCACGAGGCCGGAGAGGAAGAGGTCGTAGGCGCGCTTCTCGAACCCCCGCATCTCGAGCATCCTCGTGTAGAGGGCGAGACGGGTCGCGCGCGCGGGGGGACGGGAGCCGCCCGGGTCGAGGGACCCGGACGGCGCCTCGTCGGGCGCGGGTGCTCGCGGTGGGGACATCGGTGCCTCCTCCTCGCTGCGCGCGCCGGGGGAGACCCGGCGCCTGCCTGTTGCTCGCTCAGTACTCGTTCGCGACGAACAGCTCGTCCGCGGGGAACAGCGTGATGACACGCGGCCCGTCTGCCGCCACGACGAGCTCCTCCTCGATCCGGGCGGCCGAGTACCCGTCGGACGCAGGACAGTAGGTCTCGAGCGCGAACACCATCCCTTCCTTCAGCTCGATCGGGTGCTCGAGGGAGTTGAGGCGCGAGATGATCGGCCTCTCGTGCAGGGCGAGGCCGAGCCCGTGGCCGAACTGGAGCCCGAACGCCTCCATCTCGTTCTCGAACCCGAACTCCTCCGCGCGCGGCCACACCCTCGCGAGCTCGTCCGTGCTCACGCCGGGCCTGACGAGAGAGATGGCCGAGTCGATCCACTCGCGGGCCTGCTTGTAGGCGTCTCGCTGCGGCTCGGTGGCCCGCCCGACCCCGAACGTCCGGTAGTAGCAGGTCCGATATCCGTTGTAGGACTGGATTATGTCGAAGAATGCCTGGTCTCCCGGACGGATGAGCCGGTCCGAGAAGTTGTGGGGATGAGGGCTGCACCGCTCCCCGGACACCGCGTTGATGGCCTCGACGTCGTCGGAGCCGTTCCGGTAGAGGTAGTCGTTGGCCGCCGCCACGACCTCGTTCTCCCGTATCCCCGGCTTCAAGATGTCCGAGATCAGCTGGTACGCGCCGTCGACCATCGCGGCGGACATCGTGAGGAGCAGGAGCTCGTCCTCGGACTTGATCTCGCGGGCGTCGAGCATCACCTGCTGGCCGTCGCGCACGTCGATCCCCGCGCGCTCCAGAGCCCGCAGCATGGGAACCTCGGCGATGTCCACGCCCACGGGCGCGTCGCCGACCCCCGCGTCGTCGAGGAGCGCCTTCAGCTCGGCTGCGGCTGCGTCCATGAGCCCCGCGTCGGGCGCGACCGAGCCGCGCAGCCCGAGCATCCCGGCGCGCGAGCTCTCCGGCGCGAGCCAGGGCGCGTAGAGACGATGGTGCTTGGCGGCCGACCCGAAGTCCCAGATCATGGGCTCCCCGCCCGAGGCGAGGAGCGCGTACCGACAGACCTTGTCCCGCACCCACTCGCCGATCTGCGTCGAGGTCAGATAGCGGACGTTGTTCACGTCGAAGCACAGGAGCGCCCCGAGCTCGGAGCGCTCGAGTGCCTCGCGGGAGCGTGCGAGCCGGTACTCGCGCAGCCGGTCGAAGTCCACCCGCTGCTCGAAGTCGACCGACATCCGGCCCGGCGCGTGCGGCCGGGCGGGAACCTGCTTCGTCGTCATCGGACCTCCGTCGTCCCTCGTCCGGCGTAGCCGGCGCCCATAATGCCCCCCGACGGCCCGGACGGCACCTCGAGGATCGCCCCCGCCACCGTCACTCGCTCCTCTCCGCCGCGCCCGCGGCGGGCCCGAGCCCGTCGTCGACCGACGCCTGCTCGCTCGAGAGAGCGAGACCCGCACCTGCGGCGACGAGCGTGATGAGGCTTGCGAAGTCGAGGTCCCGACATCCGTCGCCGACCCCCGCTTGGACGATCTGCCGCACGAGCGCCGCGACGGGCATCGGAACCGCGAGCTCGTGGGCGACCTCGAGACCGAGCACGAAGTCCTTCAGGAGTAGCTCGGTCGTGAACGTCGGGGCGAAGTCGAGGTTCACGATCGCCGGCGACTTGTACCGGGTGAAGGTCGACCCCATCACCGATCCGTTCAAGAAGGACAAGAAGTCCTTCCGGCGGACGCCCCCCTTCTCCGCGAGCACGGTGATCTCCGCCAGGGACTGGCTGACGACCCCGAGAAGCAGGTTGTGACACAGCTTCACGAGTCGGGCGACCTCGCCCTCACCCACGTAGGTCACCCCCGCCCCGATCGCCTCGAGGTAGCCACGGACGCGGTCGAACGCGTCCCGCGGGCCGGAGACCGCTACCGTCAGGCGTCCGGAGGAGACGACCCGGGGGTTCCCGCTCACGGGCGCGGCCAGGAACGCGCACCCCCGCGCCTCGGCCAGCCGGCGCGCGTCGGCCGACGCCTCGGGGGAGACCGTCGAGCAGTCGACGACCACCTCCGGCACGCGCTCGCCGCGAAGGAGGCCATCTGGGCCCCCGAGGACCTCGAGAAGGTCCGTCGAGCCGGCGACCGCCACGAACACGAGCTCGCGCTCGGCGAGCTCGCCGACCGTGCCGGCCGCCTTCGCTCCCGCCGCGACGAGCGGCTCGACCTTGGAACGCGTCCGGTTGTAGACCGCGAGATCGTGCCCGGCCGCGACGAGGCGCGCCGCCATCGCGCTCCCCATCCGCCCCGCGCCGATCCAGCCGATCCGCCCTCCTCCGGCCACCGAGCCCTCCTGTCGGCCAACAAACGATTGCAGGACAAACCTTCGCATGGCGACCCGTCGTCGTCAAGGCGCCACCGGCAGGCCGGCCGAGCACCCCGGGCGTCCGTCTCGCGAGCTCGGCCACCTCGTCCGGATCGATCGGTCGGCCGAGCGCCCGCTCGAGCCCGGCGCGTGGCGCTAGGCGAGCGAACGCTCGACGGCGATCGTCGCGTCGATCGTCGGCGGGCGGTGGAGGGTGTTGTGGACCTTGCACCTGCCTCCGACCGCGAGAAGCCGCTCGGCGTCCTCGGCGGCGACGTCACCTCGTATCGTGACCTCGAGCTCGATCCGCCCGACACGTTCGGGGGCCGCCGCCTCCTCGGAGCGGACCGTGACGTCGACCCCCTCGAAGCCCGCGACCCCGTGGTTCACGGCGTAGGCGCGAAGCGTCCCCGCCGTGCACGCGCCGAGCCCCGCGAGGAAGAGCTCCACGGAGCGGAACCCGTCCTCGGCTCCCCCGTTCTCGGGGAGAAGGTCGACGTGCACCACCGCCTCCCTCGAGCGGATCTCGAAGCGACCCTCTCCGCGGTCGCTCACCGTCACGTTCATGTCGATCCCCTCTCGCGTCGACCGGATCCCTCGCCCGGACGTCTCGTGCACCTGCGTCGCCCAGCCGCAAAGGGCGCGGCCATCTCCGGTCCCCGCGCCGCGCTCGCCCGGAGCGGACGCGACCGCTAGCTCGCTCCGTCGCCCGACGGGTCGACGGCACTTCGCACGAGGAGCTCTCGGATCGCGTGGCGCATGTCTGCGAACTCGGGGTGCAGCCGCGTCGTCTCCTCCGTCCTCGGCCGTGGCATGAGGACGTCGAACTCGCGCAGGATGCGCCCGGGATGCGCCCCCATGACCACGATCTTGTCGCTCAGCACGATCGCCTCGTCGATCGAGTGGGTGACGAACAGCACGGACTTGCTCGTGCGCTCCCAGATCGCGAGGAGCTCGTCGTGGAGCTCCTCGCGCGTCTGCGCGTCGACGGACGCGAACGGCTCGTCCATGAGGAGCACCTCGGGGTCGAGCGCGAGCGCCCGGGCGATCCCGACCCGCTGCTGCATCCCACCGGAGAGCTCGTACGGCCGCTTCTTCTCCGTGCCCGCGAGGTTGACCATCTCGAGAGCGCTCCTCACGCTCCGCTCGACGGCGTCACGGCCGACGCCCGCGAGCTCGAGCCCGAACGCGACGTTCCGGTAGACGGACTTCCAGGGGAACAGGTTCGCCTGCTGGAACACGACCGCGACGCTCGGCCTCGTGCTCGCCGCCGCTCCGGGCCCGGACAGGGAGATCTCCCCGTGGTCGGGTGTCTCGAGCCCCGCGATGATCCGAAGCAGCGTCGTCTTCCCGCACCCGCTCGGTCCGAGGAGCGACGTGAAGGACCCCTTCGTGATCTCGAGCGACACGTTGTCGAGGACCACCTCCCCGCCGAACCTCTTGGACACGCCGTCGCACCGGACCGCGGTCGGTGCGACGCTCGGGCCGCCGGCGGCACGACGGGGATCCTCGCGAGCACTCATCGGGTCCACCACGGCGCGCCCTCCGTCCTCGGGGACCGACAAGGCGCCTCCGCCCGAGCGCCCGTCCCCCGTCGCCCCACGGCCCTGCCCACGTCCGCTCTGCCGGACGCGGTTCGCGCGTCGGTCGTCGGACGAGAGGGGCACCTCGCACCCGGGGTACCCGGGCCCGGCGTCTCGCGCGGGTCGTCGGAGCGCTGCATCTTTCAGCCCTCGATCGGTGCGTCCGGGCGGCGCGACCATTCCCGGAACGATCCCGCGTAGACGCACGCCGTATGGACGCCGAGCGTCTCGAGCGCGACGTACACGACCGACGCGCGATGGCTCTTCTGGCAGTAGATCATGACCTCGCTCCGCGGCCCGACCCCGACCGCGGCGAGGCGGTCCCACAGCTGGTCGGGCGGGAGCAGCCGGTACAGGAGCTGGTCGCCGTCGCGGGGTGTGCCCGCACCCGCAGGCCACTCGGACCGGTGCTCGATGAGGCTGCGCCAGTCGAGGTGACGCGCCCTCGGGAGGTGGCCGAGGCGCGGGTTGCCCTGCATGGACATCTCCCCCGTGTACTCTCCCTCGCTCCTCACGTCGAGCAGCACCACGTCGGGGCTGTCGAGGACGGAGCGCACCGCGTCGAGCCCCACGACCGCCGTGGTCCCGGGACGGCGCTCCCACGACTCGCGCTCGCGGCGCTCCGGGACGGTCGACACCGCGCCGCCGTCCTCGATCCAGCGCGTCATCCCGCCGTGGAGCACGTGCGAGCGCTCGTGGCCGAGCGCGCGCATCATGAGCGCCGGACGCGATCCCCTGTTCTCGGTCCCCGCGTCGTAGAAGACGACTGTCTCGTCGGCGGGGATGCCTGCCTCGAGGAACATCTCGTGCCACTCGGCGAGCACCGAATCGAGCTGCTCACCTTCGGTCTGCTCGTTGGAGAACTCGAACGTGTCGAGGTGCAGAGCTCCGGGGACGTGCCCGGCGTCGTAGTCCACCTCGGCGCGCGCGTCGACGAGGCACACCGGCTGCTCGAGTCGCCCGAGATCTTCCGGCTCGATCAGGATCCTCACGTCTCTCCGCTCCGATCGTAGGTTCTGTTCCCCTGTTGTCCACTGTTGCGATTCCCGCCGCCGTGGCAGCGACCGGGCCCGGGACGTCGTCGCGGGCAGTCGCCGGTCGGTGGAGAGACGCGGGAGGCCTCCCGTGCCCGTCCGCCGGTGGCCGGCGTGCGACGCACGAGTCGTCGGCAGGTGCGCGTCGCCGGAACGGACCGGCGACGCGCACCTGCTCCAGGTCGTGCGGCGACCGCCGTCAGCCCTTCAGCTGGGCGAGCGCCTGGTTCACGTAGCTCGGGTCGAAGATCTGCGACACCGTCGGGATCGTCTTGATGATCCCGTTGGCCTTGTACTCCTGCAGGGTCCACTTGATCTGCGCGGGGGTCATCCCGACTCCCGTGGTCCACAGCTTGTTCGCCCGGAGGAAGTCGTAGGACTTCGTCACGACGGCCTGGGTCTCGCCGGTGTCCTTGACCGACAGCGAGATCGTCGGTCCGGGGTGCGAGTACATCCAGGTCTGGGCCTCGATCATCGCCTTCAGGAAGTCGACGACCACCGTCGGGTGCGCCTTGCCGTACGAGACGGGGATTCCGACCGCTCCGTACCAGAAGAGCGGCGCCGCCTTGTACAGGGGCTCGAGCACGTGGACGTTCTTGTCCTGCGACAGGAGCGTGAACCCGTCGTCGACGTGGAACGCCGCGGCCTGGATCTTGCCCGCGACCATCGCTCCGACGAGCGCCGGGCGGCCGTTCAGGATCGCGAAGGTCACCTGGTTGAGCTTGATCCCGACGTCGCGCAGCGCGATGGCGCCGAGCTCGAACGCGGGCCCGGTCGAGTCGCCGGCCCCGATCGTCTTTCCTTTCAGCTGGGCGACCGACGTGATGCTCTTGTCCGACAGCAGCGAGAGGTCGTCCTGGCCGTAGGACCAGATGGACACGAGCCCCCCGCCCTGCGCGACCGACGCGGCGATCGCGTCGGTACCTCCCGCCTCGAAGTACGCGTCACCGGCGGCAACCGCTCGTGCCGCCTGCACTCCGCCCTGCTCGGGCATGATCGTCACGTCTAGACCGTTGCGCTGGAAGAAGCCTTCCTGCTGCGCGATCTCGAAACCCATGAAGATCATCTTCGGCGGGTCGAGCGCGAGCGTGAGCGTGATCTTCTGCAGCTTGCGTGCGTGACCCGACGTCGCTGCGCTCGCTCCGGACGGCACCGCCGCCACGGCGAGCGCGCCCACGCTGAGACCCGCGACGGCCACGACCGCCGCGCGGCGACGGACCCGCCGGCCCAGGCTCCCGACTACTCGATCAGATGTTCTCGACAAAGCCTTCCCTCCGTAGAAACGACACTTCCTGCTGACACCCCCTCGGGCCACCAGGTCCGCGAGCTCCCCCCTCTCTCTCCTGTCCTCTCGTCGACCGACTAGTTGCGCTGCTCCCCGGGACCGGCCTCCGCCTCACCGTTCCCGTCCCGCGGCGATGCTCGCGTCCCGCGCGGTGGACGCTATGGCCGCGTCGAGCTCGCCCTGGGTGGCGCCGAGCGTCTTGATCCAGCGCTGCCCCCCGTAGGTGAACCCGATCCAGTACCCGAGCTCGACGAGCTCGGGCTCGGAGAACTCGTCGTGCAGCTCCGCCCACAGCGCGTCGTCCGCGAGGGCCGGGTCCCACATGACCGCGTCCGCGTAGCGGAGCGCCAGCTTCTCACGTCGCGAGTACGCCTCGGACTTCGCGTAGTCGACGAGCGCGCGCATCGCTGCGTCCGACTCCTGCCAGGTCTTGGACAAGCCGTACTCGGCGCAGTAGGTGCACCCGGCGGTCGTCGCGATGTAGGCGCGCAGGAGCTCCGTGAGCTCCTTCTCGAGCAGCCCGTCGCGCACGAGCCACTCCCGGGTGCGCGAGAAGGACGAGATGACCCCGCTGCTGTGCGCGCGGATCGCCTGGATCTCCGGTCCGGGCCTCCCGTCGCGGATCGACGCGAGGACCCACTCCCTCGCCTGCTCGTCCTCGATCTCCGCGGGGACCTTGTAGCTGATCCGGGCCATGCTCGTCTCCTCTCCGCCGTCTCGCCGTCATCTCGTCGCGTCCCGTCGGCGCAGACGGGACGCGTTCTGCGACGGATCACGCCCGTCGCCCGTGGTCGTGCTCCGACCTGTGCTCGCGTGCGCCCGCCCGCTCCCTACCGCTCGGCCCACGGAGCGACGGCGCGCTTGAGCCAGCGCGTCGCGCTCATGAGGAGGATCCCGAGCACCATCACGGTCACGATCGGGACGAACATCCGTGCCGTCTCGAACGTGTCCGCCGACTTGAGCACGATCCCGCCGAGCCCGGAGGCGTTCGTGTAGAACTCCGCGATGATGAGACCGGTGAGCGCGTGCCCGAGGGACACGTTGATGCCGGCCGCGATGAACGGTATGCACGACGGGATGGTCACGTGACGCCACATCTGGCGCTCGGTCGCGTGGAAGGCACGCGCCGTGTCCCGGTACGTGGGGTCGACCGACACCGCCCCCTGGTAGGTGTTGAGAAGGATCGGGAAGAACGAGAAGCTCCCGACGATCGCTATCTTCGCCGAGACGCCGAACCCGAACCACAGGACGTAGAGCGGCACGAGCGCGATGAGCGGGGTCGAGAAGATCGCGCTCACGAACGGCTGGATCGCCCAGTCGACGACCTTGTACCGCGCCCAGACGAGGCCGAGCACGATGCCGGCGACGAGGGCGGCACCGAAGCCGATCACGAGGACCTCGAGGCTCTGGAGCGTCGCGGTCGGGAGGGTCCCGTCGGCCACCATGTGGCCGAAGGTCCTCGCGATGGCCGTCGGGGACACGAGGAGGATCGGGTTCACGTGCCCCGCGTAGATCTGCCATGCGACGAAGAACGCGACGATCGCGCCGAGGCGCACGACCCACTTCCACACGAGCGGGTCGCCCGACTTCGTGAGCGCCCTCGGGCGCCGGGCCGTCGCCCGCGCCTCGGGAGCCCTCGTCCCCACCGCCCCCTGTGCTGCCGCTGCCTGCACCCGATGCCCCCTTCTCCCGCAGCCGGCCGACCCTGCCTCGGACGATCCTGCCAGGCCGACCCGGACCGCTGCGACCCGGCAGCGTCGTGACCGGCACCGTTGACGTCCTGCGGACCGGCCCTCCCCGACGCGAGCTACCCGATCTCCACCGGGCTAACCGATCTCCACCGGCTCGGAGACCTCGACCCGTGTCGGCCGGCGGCCGCTCCCGTCGCCCACGGCCGCCGCCGGACCGCGCTGCCCCGACGCGTCGAGGTCCCGTGCGCCCCGGCCGAGTGGCCCGCGAAGGGCCCACGTCGTCCCCGCCCGACACTGTCGCATCGGCGCTCCCCCATCGGTCGACATCGGAGGCCTGGAGGCCTCGTAGCAACAAACGTTTGCAATCTGGACGCTCTGCTGATGTTAGAGATTGGCCAATATGCTGTCAAGGTGCGCGTCGGCGAGGCCAGCGAGGAGCGGCGCGCGGTGCGAGGGGTGCACCCGTGACCTCCGGGCGCGTCCGTGCCACGATGGGGTCCGTGGCCGGGGGAGCGGTGTCGACGCAATGACAGGTGGCGCACGTGGGGGCTCGGGAGGCGACGCCACGCGCCGCGCGACCCCGGAATCGCGACGCGCGGCCTCGCCAGTGGCCGAGGAGCCGTCCGAGAGGGCGACGCTCTGGGCGGTCGCCCGCCGCGCGGGCGTTCACGCGGCGACAGCGTCACGCGCGCTCAACGAGGCGACGAGGCCCCTCGTCGCCCCGGACACGATCGCGCGCGTGCTGCGCGCCGCGCGCGACCTCAACTACCACCCGAACCACGCGGCGCGCAGCCTCCGGACGCAGCGCTCGATGACGATCGGCGTCGTGATCCCCGACATCACGAACTCGCTGTTCCCCCCCATAGTGCGGGGGATCGAGGACTTCCTCGCACCAGCCGGGTACGTCGCGCTGGTGGCGAACACGGGGCGGGACGTCGACCGCGAGCGGGTCGTCATGCGCGAGATGCTCGCTCGGTCCGTCGAAGGGATCGTCCTTGCGACGGCGCGCCGGGACTACCCGCTGCTCGAGGAGCCGCCGCTTCGCGGCCTTCCGGTCGTCCTCGTGAACCGGGTCACCGACGACGCGCTCTTCTCCTCCGTATCGACCGACGACCGGCTCGGGGCGCGGCTCGCCGTCGCGCACCTCCTCGATCTCGGGCACCGCAGGATCGCGCACATCGCGGGGCCCGACTCCCTGTCGACCGGGTTCGGGCGGAAGTCCGGCTACCTCGAGGGCATGAGGTCCGCGGGTGTGTCGGCGCCTGCCTCGCTCCTCGTCGCGGCGGACAGCTACGCGGAGGAGGAGGGCTACCGCTGCGCGAGCGAGCTCCTCGGTCGGCGCTCGCCGTTCACCGCGATCCTCGCGGCGAACGACATGCTCGCTCTCGGCGCGCTCCGGGCGCTCGACGAGCACGGGTTCAGGTGCCCGGAGGACTACTCGCTCGTCGGGTTCAACGACATGCCGCTCGTCGACCGGATAACGCCCCCGCTCACCACCATCCGACTGCCCCAGTACGAGGCCGGGAGCGAGGCGGCACGGCTCCTGCTGGACCGGATCCGCCAGCGGGACGGGCCGGTGAGCGCGGTGCTCCTCGCGCCGAAGCTCGTCGTCCGGCGCTCGACGTGCCCGCCGACCCCCGTCTGAGCGCTCCCGCGCCGGCAGGCGCAGCCGCGACCATGCCCGTCGCTCCCCGCGGCGCCGCGTCCTCTGCTCGCTTCCCGGGGGCTGTGCCCGGCGAGCCCGCCGGTCGGCGCACGCTCGCGCCGGGCATCCGCGCGGGGAGCCCTCAGACGGGCGCCGACTCCGGGGCGACCGAGCCGCCCAGGTAGAGAGCCCCGATCTCGGGGTGCTCGAGGACCTCGCGCCCGGTGCCCGCGAGCCGGACCCGCCCGTTCTCGAGCACGACCCCATGAGTCGCGAGGCGCAGCCCGGCCCGGGCGTTCTGCTCGACGAGCAGTATGGTCCGGCCGTCCGAGTTCATGAGTCGGACGGTCTCGAACATCGCGCGGAGAGTCCTCGGGTCGAGCCCCATGGACGGCTCGTCGAGCACGACGAGCGCGGGGTCGAGCATGAGGCACCGCGCGAACTCCACGAGACGCTGCTGGCCGCCCGACAGGCTGCCCGCCTTGTCCTTCGCCCGCTCGGACACGATCGGGAAGAGCGTCGCGATCCGCTCGAGGCGCTCGGACACGACACGCCGGTCACGTACGAGGAACGCTCCCATCTCGACGTTCTCCCGGACGCTCATCTCGCGGAACAGGCTGTGGTTCTGGGGCACCTGGACGATCCCTCTCTCGAGCACCGCACGGGGCGAGCGGCCCGCGAGGTTCTCGCCACGGAAGGAGATCGAGCCGAGCCGGGGACGGAGCATGCCGCTCGCCGTGGCGAGCAGCGTCGAC
>JAJZBW010000231.1 GCA_021798745.1 Actinomycetes bacterium | reverse complement strand
GCGAGCGGGGGGGCCGCGGGGCGCGCGCCGGCAGAGCGCGCCCGGCGGAGGTTCGCCCAGGAGCGCAGGACCGGCGCGAGCTCGCTCCGCACGGCACGTCCTGCTGTCGCGCCGTCGCCGACCTGGGACGGCTTCAGCACGTAGTCCGTCGCCCCGAGCGAGAGTGCGTCGAGCGTTGCGGCCGCTCCGCGCTGGGTGAGCGTGCTGTACATCACGACGGGAAGGTCGGGCCACCGGGGCCGGATCTCCGCGAGGGTGGCGAGCCCGTCGAGCACGGGCATCTCGATGTCGAGCACGACGACGTCGACGGTCTCGCGCTCGAGGCGCTCGATGGCCTGGCGGCCGTTGGCGGCGGTCGCCGTGACGAGGATGTCGGGCTCCTCGCGCAGTGCCTCGCTCACGAACCGCCGGATCACCGCCGAGTCGTCGACGAGCATGACCCGCACGGGGGGAGGGCTCACGAGGCCCGCCGAGCCGTCGCGTGCGCGGCCCCCGTCTGCCCGTCGCCCCCGATGCGCGACACGGACCCGGTGTCGAGGACGAGCAGGAGCGCTCCGTCGAGCTTGAAGGTGCCGGAGAAGAGCGCACGGATGTTGTCGGACACCGTCGACGGGACGCCCTCGTAGGTGTCCGGCGACGGCTCGACGACCTCGCCCGCCTCGTCCACGAGGAGGCTTATCGCCTCGTCGTTCAGGCGGAGCACGACGTTCATCGACTCCGCGCCTTCGCGGCGCGGCAGGCCGAGCCACTCGCGCACGTCGATCGCCGTCACGATCTGGCCGCGGAGGTTGATGAGCCCTCGGACCTCCCGGGGAGCGAGGGGGACGTAGGTCATCGGCTGGTGGCGGATGACCTCCTGGACCCGCCACACCTCGATGCCGATGAGGAGGTGGTCCACCTTGAACGTGCAGTACTGGGCTGCGCCGTCCGCGGTCGTGTGCGTGGTCGGGTCAGGCGACACGTTCGGGCTCCTTGCCTGCGAGTGGGAACGCCGTGGCGACGTCGAGGACGTCCGTCACGTGGCCGTGGACGACCGTCGAGCCGAGGATGCCGGGGGAGGCGCCGACGGGGCGGATCTCGAACACCCCGTCCACGATGTCCAGGATCTCGTTCGCGAGAAGCCCCAGCTGGCGAGCGCCGTCCGAGCAGACGACGACGGGCACGCTCGCGCCACCCTGCCCGTCGGGGGGGTCCTCGGCTCCGGGCTCCCCGAGCATCTCGGAGATCACGACGAGCGGCAGGAGGTCGCCCCGGTACTGGAGCACCTTGCGGCTTCCCGCCTGCTCGACGCGCGAGGCCGGGGCCTCCTCGAGGCGCGCGACGGCCTCGAGCGGGACGGCGACCCGCCGGCTGCGCCCGGCGCGCAGGAGCACGAACGTGCTCCGCTCGGCGGAGCGGTCGCGCTCGTCCTCGAGGCCTCCCGTGAGAGCGAGCCCGGCCGCGACCTCCTGGACCCTCGCGGCGGCCGCGAGGCCTATCACGTCGAGGATGAGCGCGACGCCCCCGTCCCCGAGGATCGTCGCGCCGGCGAACAGGGGGACCTGCTTGACGTGCCTGCCGAGGGGCTTCACGACGATCTCCTCGGTCCCGAACACCTCGTCGACGACGACGCCGAGAAGCAGGCCGTCCGCCTGGAGCACGACGATGCTCACCGCGTCGGGCTCCTCCTCGGCAGGGCGCGGCGCGTAGCCGAGCGTCTCGTCGAGCCGGACGAGCGGGAGGAGCTTGCCGCGCAGCCTGTACACGAGAGTCCCGCCGATGCGCTCCACCTCGGACCCCGACCCACCGCGGAGCTGGACCATCTCGAGGAGGTTCGCCTGGGGGATCGCGTAGCGCTGCCCGCGGCATCCGGCGAGGAGGGCGGGAATGATCGCGAGCGTCAGGGGGATCTTTATGCGGAACGTCGTGCCCGCTCCCGGAGCGCTCGACAGGTCGACCGTCCCGCCGATCCGCTCGACGTTGGTGCGCACGACGTCCATCCCGACGCCCCGCCCGGACACGTTCGTGACCGTCGGGGCGGTCGAGAACCCCGGCCGGAAGATGAGGTCGACGACCTCCCGCTCGCCCATCTTGTCGAGCTCGGCGGGGCCCACGACCCCGCGCGCGAGCGCCGTCGCCGCGATGCTCGCGGGGTCGATCCCCGCGCCGTCGTCGGCGACCTCGAGGACGACCTGGCCGCCCTCGTGGGAGGCGCGCAGGGACAGCGTCCCCGTCGCGGGCTTCCCCGCCGCGGCCCTCGCCTCCGGCCGCTCGATCGCGTGGTCGATCGCGTTCCGGACGAGGTGGGTGAGCGGGTCCTTCACCGCCTCGAGAAGGGAGCGGTCGAGCTCGGTCTCCCCGCCGTCCATCTCGAGCGCCACCTGCTTGTCGAACTGGGACGCGAGGTCGCGAACGACACGGGGGAGCTTCGACCACAGCTGCTCGACCGGCTGCATGCGGGTCTTCATCACGCCTTCCTGCAGCTCGCTCACGATCATCGACAGGCGCTGCACGCTCTGGTGGAGCGTCTGGTTGTCCAGAGTCTCGACGTGCGCGCTCACCTGGTTGCGAGCGAGCACGAGCTCGCCGACCTGGCTCATGAGCGCGTCGAGCAGGTCGACGTCCACGCGCACGCTCCGCTCGCCTGCGCTCCGGCGGGTGTCGCCCTGTGGAGCGTCCGAGGGCTGCTCGGACGGCGCGCCGACGACAGGGCGGGCACCCTCGGCCGCGCCGGACGTCGGCTCGGCGCGGACGTGCGGGTCCGGGACAAGGTCGTGCGCGGCGGGGGCGGGAGGCGCCGGGGCGACTGCGGCGACCCCGGAGGCGTCGTCGCCCTGGAGCGCGTTTATTCGTGCGACGAGGTCCGCGAGGTCCCGGTCGTCCTCGGAGCCGGTCGCCTCGATGGCCGAGAGGAGCCCGCGGATCGTGTCGACGACCTCGAGCAGCACGTCGGTGCGTGCCCGGGTGAGCACGAGCCGTCCGTCGCGCAGGTCGCTGAGCAGGTTCTCGGCGGCGTGCGACAGGCGCTCGAGCAGCCCGAAGCCGAGGAACCCCGTCGTCCCCTTGACCGTGTGGATCGTCCGGAAGACGCTCGCGAGGAGATCCCGCGAGCCGGGCTCGCTCTCGAGGGCGACGAGGTCCTGGTCGAGCTGGTCGAGGTTCTCGGCCGTCTCGACGAGGAACTCCTGGACGATCTCGTTCATCGCGTCGTCGTTCATCGCGTCGTTCCTTCGTTCGCGAGCCTGCGGCTCGAGCGGTCGCGGGCCGGGGTGGGAGGGTGGGGGCGTGCGCTCACGCGGGGACCAGGCCGTGTGTGCGCGCGTACGCGCGAAGGTGGCGTATCGCCGCGCTCCGGATCTGGCACACGCGGCTCTCGCTCACCCCGAGACGCGCGCCGATCTCCGCGAGCGTGAGGCCCTCGCAGTAGCTGAGCGCCGTGACCGTCCGCTCGCGCTCGTCGAGGCTCTCGAGGCACGTTCGGAGCTCGAGGGAGGTCTCGCTCTCGACCCAGCGCGTGAGCGGCCCGGGCGCGGGGTCGCGCGGCTCGGGCTCGACCGCTGCACCCTCGTCCGAGGCGTGGGAGTAGTCGAGGGAGCCCACGTGCGCGTCGGCCACCTGGTGCTTCGAGCTGCGAAGGGCCCCGAGGCCGACCCCGAGAGCCTGGGCCTCCTCCTCCTCGGTGGGCTCGCGCCCGTGCTCGGCGCACAGGCGGGCGAAGTTCGAGCGGATCTCGCGCTCCTTGCGGCGGACGCTGCGGGGCGCCCAGTCGGTGCGTCGTATCCCGTCGTAGATCGCGCCGCGGATGCGGTGCGCCGCGAAGGTCGCGAACTGGGCGCCGCGGGTGCTGTCGTAGCGGTCCACCGCGTCGAGGAGCCCCTCCGCGGCGTAGCCCTCGAGGTCGTCCAGGTCGACGTGGTTGGAGAGGGAGGACGCGATCCGGCGGCTCAGGTGCTTCACGAGAGGGAAGTAGGCCGTGACGAGCTCGTCCCGGGCCCGCGGGTCCCGCGTCGCGTGGAAGTCGTCCCAGAGCGCGCCGAGCTGCTCCGCG
>JAJZBW010000017.1 GCA_021798745.1 Actinomycetes bacterium | reverse complement strand
TCCGTGTCGCGCGGCCGCTCGGGCAGCCGGCGGCTCGCCCCGCGCGCCGACGTCGCGCTGCTGGCCGGGTACCACTCGCCGCAGGTCGACGTGGCCGTGCGTCTCAACACGAACGAGGCGCCCGAGCTTCCTCCCGAGGCCTTCGTCCGGGACCTCCAAGAAGCGGTCGGAGCGATCGAGATGAACCGCTACCCGGACCGCGAGGCGCGGGCGCTCCGCGAGGCGATCGCCGCGCAGCACGGGGTCGGACCCGAGCACGTGTACTGCGCGAACGGATCGAACGAGGTCCTCCAGTCGCTCCTCCTCGCGTACGGCGGGCCCGGTCGGTCGGTCGCGGTGTTCGAGCCGACGTACGCGCTCCACTCGCACATCGCCCGCGTGACCGGCACCGGGGTGATCGAGGGCGAGCGCGACGAGGAGATGCTCATCGACGAGCGTGAGCTCGCGCGAGTCCTCACGCTCGGTGGCCGCGCGGGCGAGGAGAACCCCGTCGTGACCTTCGTGTGCTCGCCGAACAACCCGACGGGGCGCGCGGAGCCGCGGGACTCGGTCGAGCGCGTGCTCGCGGCCGCGCCGGGTCTCGTCGTCGTGGACGAGGCCTACGCGCAGTTCGCTCCCTGGTCCGCGACGGAGCTCCTCGCCGACCACCCCCACCTCGTCGTGGTCCGCACGTTCTCCAAGACGTGGTCGCTCGCCGCCCTCCGGCTCGGCTATGCGATAGCGGACCCGGAGGTCGTGGACGCGCTCTGGCGCGTCACCCTGCCGTACCACCTCGACTCCGTGAAGCAGGCTGCGGGCGTGCTCGCGCTCCGCCACCGCGACGCGGTCGCGGAGAGGACGGCGCGGCTCGTCGAGGAGCGTGGGCGGCTGTCCGCGGCGCTCCGTTCGCTCGGGATGGATGTGTACCCGTCCGACGCGAACTTCGTGCTCTTCCGGACGACGGGCCACGATGCCCGCGGCGTGTGGCGTTCGCTGCTCGCACGGTCCGTGCTCGTGCGCGACGTGTCGTCGTGGCCGCGCCTCGAGGGCTGCCTGCGCGTGACCGTCGGGAACCGGATGGAGAACGACTCGTTCCTCGTGGCGTTGCGGTCCGCGCTCGGCTGACCCGCGGCGCGACCGCCCCGGCACGGCACGCGCGTGCTCGTCGCCGCGCGCACGGTCTCCGGCGCGACCGTCGCGCGTGGGGTCGAGCGGGCAGATCCTCCCGGCGTGGCACACTTCGCGCGTGGAATCGGTGCAGAGGGGCGACGCGGTCCGGGACGAGGCGCGCCGTGGCGGAGACCCCCCGTCGAGAGGATCGCAGGGGCGGACGGCGAGCAGGCAGCGTGCGACGAACGAGAGCGACGTGCACGTGAGGGTCGCGCTCGACGGGACCGGGCTCGCCGAGGTCGCGACGGGCCTCCCCTTCTTCGACCACATGCTCTCCCAGCTCGCACGGCACGGAGGGATGGACCTCGTGGTGCGCACGTCCGGAGACCTCGCGGTCGACGCGCACCACAGCGTCGAGGACACGGGGATCGCGCTCGGCGAGGCGTTCGCGGCCGCGCTCGGCTCCAAGGACGGCGTGCGTCGGTTCGCGTCGGTGGCCGTCCCCCTCGACGAGGCCCTCGTCGACGTCGCGCTCGACCTCTCGGGGCGCGCGTACCTCCGCTACGACGTGCCCCTCGATCCGGACGCGTCGCCGCTCGGGAGCCCGGGCTTCGAGCCCCAGCTCGCGGAGGAGTTCTGGAGGGCGTTCGTGTCGGGAGCGGGCGTCACGCTGCACGTCGCGCTGCGTCACGGGCGCAACTCGCACCACATCCTCGAGGCGACGTTCAAGGCGGTCGCCCGCGCGATCCGTGACGCGGCGCGCGTCGAGGGGGAAGGCGTGCCTTCGACCAAGGGCGTGCTGTGACCGCCGGCGGGCGAGGAGCCCGCGTGCCGGGACGCCCGGGCACGGGCCGCCCGCGTGCGGGCGGAGGGCAGATGGTGCGCCGGTGATCGCGGTCCTCGACTACGGGATCGGGAACCTCCGCTCGGCCGAGAAGGCGCTCCAGCGGGTCGGAGGGGACGCCCGCCTCGTCGACCGTGCGCAGGACGCGCCCGGTGCCGTCGGGGTCGTGCTCCCGGGCGTCGGGGCGTTCGGGGCGTGCGCGCGCGCTCTCCGGTCGAGCGGGCTCGAGGAGGTCGCACGCGCCGCTCTCGCCTCGGGCGTGCCGTTCCTCGGGGTGTGCGTGGGCTTCCAGCTCCTGTTCGAGGGGTCCGAGGAGGACCCGCGCGAGCCGGGTCTCGGGATCCTCGCGGGGGTCGTCCGGCGCGTGCGCGGCGGGCTGAAGCTCCCGCAGATGCAGTGGAACCGGACGACGCCTGTTCCCGGAGGGCCGCACGCGCTGCTCCCGGAGGAGAGGTGGTTCTACTACGTGCACTCCTACGCGCCGGTCCCCGAGGGGGAGGGTCGGGCGTGGGTCGCGGCGACCTGCGACTACGGCGGCGAGGTGGTCGCCGCGGTCGAGGGGCCCGGCTGTTGGGCGACGCAGTTCCACCCGGAGAAGTCGGGGGCCGCCGGGCTCGAGCTCCTCGCCCGCTTCGTCGCGACGTGCGACGGGCGCACGACGGTCGGCTGACGCCGTGCGCTGCTACCCGGCGATCGACGTGCGCGACGGACGGTGCGTCCGGCTCCTGCGGGGGAGCTTCCAGTCCGAGACCGTGTTCGGGGACCCGGTCGCGCTCGCGGCCGAGTACCGGGACGCGGGCGCCACCGTTCTCCACGTCGTGGACCTCGACGCGGCGCGCACCGGGGAGCCGGTCAACCGTGAGGTCGTGCTCGCGATCGTCGCCGCGACGGGCCTCGCCGTCCAGTACGGAGGCGGGGTGCGCGACGAGGAGGCGGCCGAGCGCGCGCTCTCGGACGGCATCGACCGGGTCGTCCTCGGGACCTTTGCCGTGGAGGAGCCGGTCCGGGCCGCCGCGCTCGCGAGCCGGCACCCGGGGCGGGTCGTCGTCGGGCTCGACCACCGACGGGTCGCGGGCGCCGAGGGCACGCGCCGGGAGGTCGCCGTGCGGGGATGGGCCGAAGGCTCGGGAGTGGCGCTCGCCGACGCGCTCGCGCCGTTCGAACGCTCGCCCCTCGCCTCGGTCGTCGTGACCGACATCACGCGCGACGGGACGCTCGAGGGGCCCGACGTGGACGGGTACGCGGACCTCCTCGGTCGGACCGAGCTCCCGATCGTCGCGTCGGGCGGGGTCGGGAGCGCGCGGGACCTCGTCGAGCTCGCGCGGCTCGAGCGGGCGGGTCGCAGGATCGAGGGGGCCATCGTGGGGCGGGCGCTGCTCGGCGGGTCGATGACGCTTCGGGAGGCGATCGACGCATGCGGAGCGTGAGGGTCGTCCCCTGCCTGGACGTCGACGCGGGGCGCGTCGTGAAGGGCGTGAACTTCGTCGGTCTGCGTGACGCGGGGGACCCGGTCGAGCTCGCCGCCCGATACGACGCGGAGGGCGCCGACGAGCTCGTGCTCCTCGACATCACGGCCTCGAGCGACGACCGGGAGACCATGGTCGAGGTCGTCCGTCGGGCGGCCGAGGAAGTGTTCATCCCGCTCACGGTCGGAGGGGGCATCCGGAGCCTCGATGACGCGCGGACCCTCCTTCGCGCGGGCGCCGACAAGGTGGCGGTGAACTCGGCGGCTCTCGCCCGGCCGTCGCTCGTGTCGGACATCGCCGAGACCTTCGGGAGCCAGTGCGTCGTCGTCGCGATGGACGTCCGTCGCCGGCCCGGGGGGAGCTACGAGGTCTTCAGCCACGGCGGGAGGCGGCCGACTGGGCTCGACGCGCGCACCTGGGCGGTCGTCGCCGAGCGGCTCGGGGCGGGCGAGCTGCTCGCGACCTCGATGGACCGGGACGGGACGGAGCAGGGCTACGACCTCGAGCTGTACGCGCTCCTCGGCGCAGCGACGTCCGTCCCGCTCGTCGCGTCGGGCGGGGTCGGCGACCTCGGCGACCTCGTGGCGGGAGCCGCGGCCGGTGCGGACGCGGTCCTCGCGGCGTCGATCTTCCACTACGGGCGGCACACGGTAGGCGAGGCGAAGGAGTACCTCGAGGCGCACGGCGTCGTCGTCCGCCCTCGGGGGGCCTGACCGGTCGGGCGAGGCACTACCGTGAGCGCGGTGGACGACGGGACGGGCGCGAGCGCGCGCGAGGTGACGCTGGGGGACGAGAAGCGGCCGGTCACGATGGTGAACGACCGGGTCCTCGTCGCGGTGCCTCCCTCGGAAGGGGAGCGACGGTCGCGCGCGGGGATCCTCATCCCGGCCACGGCGCAGGTCGCGAAGCGGCTGTCGTGGGCGCGGGTCGCCGCAGTCGGCCCGAGCGCGCGCACCGTGAAGCCCGGTGACAGCGTCCTTTTCAACCCGGAGGAGTGCTTCGAGGTCGAGCTGCAGGGGGAGATGTACTACATCTTGCGCGAGCGGGACGTCCACGCGGTCGCGACCGAGCGTCTCGGCGGCGGGACGGGGCTCTACCTGTGAGCCCCGCGATCGGTCGACCCGCGCGCTCCGGGGTGCCCGCGGCCGGCGGACCGGGCCGGATCGTGCTGGGCGGTCCGCCGCGAGCAGACGACCGCGCGGGCGGCCCGGGGGACGCGGACGGCCCGGTCGGGCGCGCACGTCCCGTCGTGGACGAGGCGGCGGACCTCTCGGACATCGCATTCGGGCCCGACGGGCTCGTCGTCACGGTGGTCCAGGAGTTCGCGACACGCGAGGTGCTCATGGTCGCGCACATGGACGCGGAGGCGCTCCGCCGGACGCTCGAGAGCGGGCGGACCTGGTTCTGGAGCCGAAGCCGCCAGGAGTACTGGTGCAAGGGAGAGACCTCCGGGGACCGCCAGTGGGTCCGGAAGGTCTCCTACGACTGCGACGGGGACGCCGTGCTCGTCGAGGTCGAGCAGGACGGGCGGGGGGCGTGCCACACGGGCGCGCGCACCTGCTTCTACCGGGCGTTCGGCGGGGAGGGCTAGCGGCGGTGGCACGCCGGTCGGATCCCGGTCCCGAGCGGTTCGCCGAGCTCGCGAGGTCGCACGCGGTCGTTCCCGTGTGGCGCGAGGTCCTCGCGGACACTCGCACTCCCGTCGGGGCGTTCCGGTCGCTCGTGGGCGCCGGCGACGGGTTCCTCCTCGAGTCCGTCGAGCGCGGCGAGCAGTGGAGCCGCTTCTCGTTCCTCGGCCGCTCGCCGGTCGCGACGCTGAGCGCCCGGGGGCCGGCGGTCGAGGTGTCCGGCGGCGAGCTCCCTGCGGACGTCCCGCTCGACCGCGGGATCCTCGCCGCGCTCGAGGGGCTGGTCGGCGCGTGGCGCGCCCCTCTGCTCCCCGACCTCCCTCCTCTGTCGAGCGGTGTCGTCGGCTACCTCGGCTACGACGTGGTACGGGAGGTCGAGCGGCTCGGCCCGCCGCCTCCGGACGACCGGGGGATCCCGGACGCCGTCATGTCGGTGATCGGCGAGCTCGTCGCGTTCGACCACTGGCGCAGCCGGGCGGTGCTCGTCGACAACGTCGTGCTGCCGGGCGGTTCCGGGGAGGACCGGGAGCGGGCCGTCCAGGAGCGCTACGAGGGGTCGTCCGCCCGGCTCGACGCGCTGCGCGCCGATCTCGAGCGCGCGGTCGAGGACCCGCTCTGCGAGCCCCCGGACCGCGACGAGCAGCTCGACCCGGCCCGGGTCACGCGGGTGCTCGGGTCGGCGGCGTACTGCGACGCCGTCGAGGCCGCGAAGGAGCACATCCGGGCGGGAGACGCGTTCCAGGTCGTCCTCTCCCAGCGCTTCGACCTCGAGCTCGAACGGGACCTCGACCCGTTCGACGTCTACCGGGTGCTCCGCCAGGTGAACCCGAGCCCGTACATGTTCTTCGTGCGCCAGGGAGGCGTGTGCGTCGTGGGCGCGTCGCCCGAGCCGATGGTCCAGCTGCTCGACGGTCGGGTCGTGTCCCGGCCGATCGCAGGGACTCGTCCGCGCGGAGCGACCGACGAGCAGGACAGGACCCTCGGCGCGGAGCTCCTCGAGGACCCGAAGGAGCGCGCCGAGCACGTGATGCTCGTCGACCTCGCGCGCAACGACGTCGGGCGCGTCGTGCGATTCGGCACCGAGCAGGTCGACGAGCTCATGTCGCTCGAGCGGTACAGCCACGTCATGCACCTCACGTCCCAGGTCTCCGGCGAGCTCGTCGCGGGGAAGGGGCCGGTCGACGTGCTGCGCGCGACGCTTCCCGCGGGGACGGTCTCGGGCGCTCCGAAAGTGCGTGCGATGGAGATCATCGACGAGCTCGAGCCGACTCGTCGGGGCCCCTACGCGGGAGTGGTCGGCTACGTGGACTTCAACGGGAACCTCGACACGGCCATCGCGATCCGGACGCTCGTCGTCGGGCCGGACGGGCGCGCCTCGGTGCAGGCCGGGGCGGGGATCGTCGCGGACAGCGACCCGGCGGCCGAGGACCGGGAGTGCGAGGCGAAGGCGCGCTCGATCCTCGCGGCGGTCGCGGGGGCGAGCAGGATCGCCGCGGAGCGCCGCGCCGGGGACGGGCCGGAGGGGTGACGGGGGTGCGCCGGTGACCGTAGGCGGCGTGCTGGGCGTCGCGGACACCTACGAGGCGTGCCGGACGGGCGCGGTCGCCCGTCGTGCGACGTGCGACGTCGTGCGCGTCGTCGGGCCCGACGCGCTGTCCTACCTCCAGAGCCAGTGCACCCAGGACGTCGCGGCGCTCGCGGTCGGGGCGTCCGCCTACTCGCTCCTGCTCTCCCCGCAGGGCCACGTGGAGGCGTTCGTGCGCGTCGTGCGGGTCGAGCCCGAGGAGCTCGTCGTGGTCGTCGCCGCGGGATTCGGAGACGCCGTGGTCGAGCGTCTCCGGCGCTTCAAGCTCCGCGTGAAGGCGGAGCTCGTGCGCGACACGTGGCCGCTCGTCGAGGTACGCGGCCCCGACGCCCGGTCGGAGGCGGCACGGGGCGCGGGCACGGGCGTTGTCGCGTCCCTCGACGTGGACTGGCCGGGAGCGACCGGGGTCGACCTCGTCGGGCCGGGGGCGTCCGTCCCCGGCGAGGTGCCGGTCGGTGACGACCGGGCGTTCGAGGCGGTGCGCGTCGAGTCGGGCGAGCCGGTCATGGGAGCGGAGATAGCGGGCCGGACCATCGCGCAGGAGGCCGGGCTCGTCGAGCGGTCCGTGAGCCTCACGAAGGGCTGCTACCCGGGCCAGGAGCTCGTCGCCCGCGTGGACTCGCGCGGCGACAACGTGCCGAGACGACTGCGCGGGATCGTCGTGGCCGACGGCGCCGCCCCGTCCGAGGAGAGAGCAGTGCTCCCCGGGGCGTCCGTCGTCGTCGCCGGGGAGCCGCTCGGGACCGTCACGAGCGCGGCGTGGTCACCGGGACGAGGACGGACCGTCGCCCTCTCCTACGTGCACCGTCGTGCGGTCCCGCCGGTCGAGGCCACCGTCGAGGGGAAGGCCGGCGAGCTCCTCCGGTGCACGGTCGTGGAGCTCCCGCTCGTCGTCGGCTGACGCGACGCCCGGGCGGCTCGCGGGGAGCGGATATCACTGCACGTGCAGCTCGCCGGACAGGACGGTCACTGCCTCCCCACCGAGGAGGACGCGGCCACCCGAGAGCCGCACGCGGACGAAGCCCCCGCGGCGCGACGCCTGCTCGCCGAGGAGCCGCGTCCGCCCGAGACGGGCCGCCCAGTACGGGGCGAGCGCGCAGTGCGCGGCGCCGGTCACCGGGTCCTCGTCGATGCCGACTCCCGGGGCAAAGAAGCGCGACACGAAGTCGGGCGCGGCCCGACCGGGAGAAGCGAAGGCGTCGGCGCCGACCGGACGTCCGTCGGGCGGCTGGTCCGGCGGTGCGGACGCGGCGGTCACGATGACGCCGCGGGCGTCGAGGAGGCGGAGCGCGCCGGGATCGGGCCGGAGCGAGCGGACCTCGCGCTCGTCGGAGAGCTCCACGAGCAGGTCTCGTCGCACGCGTGAGACGGCGCGCGGCTCCGCCCCGAGCGCGTCGGCGAGCCCGTCGGGCGCCGGGACCGGCTCGCACGTCAGAGAGGGGAAGTCGAGCTCGACCCCTGCACCGTCGCGACGCGCGACGAGGATCCCGCTTGCCGTCGAGAACGCGAGCGCGGTCTCTCGGGCACCGGACTCGAACAGCACGTGCGCGGTCGCGAGCGTCGCGTGCCCGCACAGCTCGACCTCGGCGACCGGGGTGAACCAGCGGAGGGAGCGCACGCCGTCCCGCTCGAGGTGGAACGCGGTCTCCGAGAGGTTCATCTCGGCGGCGACGTCCTGCATCCACCCGTCGGGGACGGGGCCGTCGAGGAGGCATACGCCGGCGGGGTTGCCTCGGAACGGCGCGGCGCTGAACGCGTCGACCTGGAAGACGCGCACCTCTAGGAGGACCGGGAGGGAGCGAGCACGGGATCGGTGGCACGGAGGTGGTGGCGGGGAAGCCGGACGGAGATGCGGGTGCCGCCGGTGTCGGTGACGGGCGAGCTGGCGGTGACGTCGCCGTCCATGGCGGTCGCGAGCTCGGAGACGATCGCGAGCCCGAGCCCCGTCCCCGCCGCGCGCGTCGGCCTTCGGCTCGAGGTGAAGAGCCGCTCGAACACGTGCGGGAGGTCGTCGGGAGCGATGCCCGGACCGTCGTCCTCCACGGCCACGACGACCGACGAGGGAGGCTCCGCGGCGACGGTGACCGAGACGGTCTCCCGGGCGAACTTGAGCGCGTTCTCGACGAGGTTCGCGACGACCTGCGCGAGGCGGTCGGGGTCCGCGTCCACCTCGAGCTCCCCGTCGGGCCGCTCGACGGCGAGCTCGACCGACGAGGCCTCGAACTCGTAGCGGAGCGCCTCGGCCGCGTCGGCGGCGACCGAGCCCGCGTCGAGGACGACCTTGTGGAGGGAGAACTGGTGGGCGTCGAGCCGGGCCAGGTCGAGGAGGTCGCCGATGAGCCGCTCGAGCCGACGCGCCTCGGACACGACGATCTCCGCCGCCCGCGGCGGGTCGGGAGCCGCCTCGTCCGCGATCGCCTCTGCGTAGCCCCGGATGGAGGTGAGCGGCGTGCGGAGGTCGTGCGAGATCGACATGAGGAACTCCCGCTCGAGGTGGCGCGCCCGGGCGAGCGCAGCGGCCATCGTGTTGAGCGAGGTCCCGAGCCCGGCGAGCTCGGGGTAGTCGTTCGGGGGCACGGCGACGCGGGCGTCGAGGTCGCCACCGGCGATGCGTGTCGCGGTCTGGCTCGCGGCGACGACGCGGCGCGAGATCCTGCTGGTGATCGCCCTCGCGACGAGCGCGGCGACCACGAGGGCGATGCCCCCGGCGAGCAGGTAGTAGAGCGCGCTGTCGGCCGAGAGGTTCACGTCGGACTCGAGCGCGTAGGCGACGGTCTGGCTCGGCGCGCCCGCCCCCTCGCGCGTGGTCGCGGTGAGGATCGGCACGGCCGCGTAGGCGACGTCTCCGACGACCCCGTGGACGGCCTTTCCCCTCGCGAGGCGCCGAGCGTCGATCGCGCTCGCCGGGACCCCCCGGAGGAGGTCCGCACGGAGCGTCCCGTCGGACCCGACGATGAGGACCGCGCCGCGGGTGCCCGCGATCGTGTCGATGAGGGCGAGGATGTCCTTCGCGTAGGGGTGGCTCGCGTCGGCGAACAGCTTGGCGAGGTCCGGGGTCGACGACAGGGCGGCCACGAGCGAGCGGGTCTGGGCGAGCACCGTCGTCTCCGCGTGGTCGGTCGCGGCGTTCCTCTCGAGGGAGAGGCTGATGAGGCCCGCGACGGCGAGCGCGCCGACGAGGATCGCGACGACCGCGAGCGTGATCCTCGCGCTCACGTCGGCCGGCGGCCCGGTCGGGTCAGTCGCACCGGTAGCCGACGCCCCAGACGGTCGCGAGGGGGAGGGCGTCGCCGAGCTTGCGCCGGAGCTGGCGCACGTGCACGTCCACCGTGCGCTCGTCGCCGTACCAGCCGGTCCCCCAGACCGCGTCGAGCAGCTGCTGGCGAGTGAACACGATCCCGGGGTTGTCGGCGAAGTGCGCGAGGAGGTCGAACTCGCGTGCCGTGAGCGACACGGGGCCCGCCGGGGTGGTGACCTCCCGCCGGAGGGCGTCCACGGTGACGTCGCCGACGACCGAAGGTGCATCCGCGCTCCGCCGCGTCGTCCCGGAGCGACGGAGCACCGCGCGCACGCGCGCGACGAGCTCACGCGGGGAGAACGGCTTCGTGACGTAGTCGTCCGCTCCGAGCTCGAGCCCGAGGATCCGGTCGACCTCGTCGCCGCGGGCCGTGATCATCACGACGGGCACGTCGCTCGTCCGTCGCAGCTCCCTGCAGGCCTCGAGCCCGTCCATCGGCCCGGGCAGCCCGATGTCGAGCAGGACGAGGCTCGGGTGCTCCTGCGCGACGAGCTCGAGCCCGCGCGCCGCGTCGCCCGCCTGGAGGACTCGGAAGCCCGCCTTGCGCAGGTACAGGTCGACGAGCTCGGCGATGTTCCGGTCGTCCTCGACGACGACGACGGTCCCGTGCGCCGCGCCCGGCTCGTGACGAGGCGACGCGGTCGTCATCCCCCCAGCGTCGCGCATCGGCGGAGTGGCCGCGCGGACCCGCTCCGTGCGGCACGACGGGCGCCGACGACGCTCGGTGGCCCGGTAGGCTCGGCCGGTGGCCACGTACCTCGACGACATCGTGGCGTTCCACCGGGCCCGGGCGCTCGCCGACGGGCGACGGGCGTCCGACGCGCGCCTTGCCGCCGAGCGCGCCCCCGAGGCGAGGCCTTTCGTCGGGGCGCTCCTCGACGGCGCGGCGCGCTCCCGTGCGCGACTCGCGGTCGTCGCGGAGGTGAAGCGCCGGTCGCCCTCGAAGGGCGATCTCGCGGCGGACCTCGACCCGGCCACGCTCGCGGTCGCGTACGAGCGGGGCGGAGCCGCATGCCTGTCCGTGCTCACCGACGGCCCGCACTTCGGAGGGAGCGCGTCGGACCTTGCTGCGGCCCGAGCCTCGGTCGCGCTCCCGGTGCTCCGCAAGGACTTCACGGTCTGCGAGTCCGACGTGCTCGACGCGCGGGCGATGGGGGCGGACGCGGTGCTCCTCATCGCTGCCGTGCTCGACGACGACGAGCTCGCGGGCTTCGCGCGGGTCGCGGCCGATCTCGGCATGGCCGCGCTCGTGGAGGTGCACGACGAGGAGGAGCTCGCGCGCGCGCTCGCCGCCGGCGCGACCCTCGTCGGGGTGAACCAACGCGACCTCCACAGCTTCGCCGTCGACACGGACCGCGCCGTGCGCGTGGGGGCGGCGGTCCCGGACGGGGTCGTGAAGGTCGCCGAGTCCGGCGTGCGGGACGCCGCGGACGCGGCGCGCCTCGCGGAGGCGGGCTTCGACGCGGTGCTCGTCGGCGAGTCGCTCGTGCGCGCAGGCGATCCGGAGCGCGCCGTACGCGAGCTCGCGGGCGGTGTCCGGTGTTCGTGAAGATCTGTGGCATCACGACCGAGGACGACGCCCTCCTCGCCGTCGCGATGGGCGCGGACGCGGTCGGGTTCGTGTTCGCTCCGTCGCCCCGCCAGGTCGCGCCGGGTCGGGTCGCGGAGATCGTGCGACGGCTCCCGGCAGAGGTCGTGACCGTGGGGGTGTTCCGAGACACCCTCCCCGAGCGCGTCGTCGAGGTCGTGACGCGTACGGGGCTCCGCGCGGCCCAGCTCCACGGCGCGGAGACCGCCGAGGACTGCGCGTTCGTCGCCGAGCACGTCCCGATGGTCGTGAAGGCGCTCCCCGCGAGCCATCCGGGACTGCGTGAGGCCCGTCGCTACCGCGCCGACGCGATACTCGTCGACAGCCCGATGCCGGGATCCGGCCAGCTGTTCGACTGGAAGCTCACCGAGGGCGTCCCCGGCGTCCGAAGGCTCATACTCGCGGGCGGTCTCGCCCCGGAGAACGTGGGGGAGGCGATCCGGGTCGTGCGCCCGTGGGGTGTCGACGTGAGCTCGGGAGTCGAGTCGTCGCCCGGGCACAAGGACCCGAGAAAGGTGCGCGCCTTCGTCCAGGCGGCGCGTGCCGCGGCGCCCGAGCCGTACGAGCCGATCGAGGACGCCCCCTACGACTGGCAGGAGGAGTCGTGAGCGACGCGAGCGTGCCGACCGGTGCGGGCGCGCCCCGGGCCCGGCTCATGGGCGTTCCCGGGCCTGACGGGCGGTTCGGGGAGTTCGGGGGGAGGTTCGTCCCCGAGTCGCTCGTCCCCGCGTGCGTCGAGCTGTCGTCGGCGTTCGACGAGGCGTGGGGGGACCCGTCGTTCCACGAGGAGCTCGACGGCCTCCTCACCACGTACGCGGGGCGCCCGACGCCGGTGACCGAGTGCCGCCGACTCTCCGAGCAGCTCGGGGTGAGGGTGCTCATGAAGCGGGAGGACCTCGCGCACACCGGCTCCCACAAGATCAACAACGTGCTCGGGCAGGCGCTGCTCGCGAGGCGGATGGGAAAGCAGAGGCTCGTCGCGGAGACCGGCGCGGGTCAGCACGGGGTCGCCTCCGCGACGGCGGCGGCGCTCCTCGGCCTCCGCTGCGTCGTGTACATGGGCGAGGTCGACGTCGCCCGGCAGGAGCTGAACGTCTTCCGGATGCGCCTGCTCGGGGCGGAGGTGCGGCCCGTGTCCTCGGGCAGCAGGACCCTGAAGGACGCCGTGAACGAGGCGCTGCGCGACTGGGTCGCGACGGTCGAGACGACCCACTACTGCATCGGCTCCGTGATGGGTCCGCACCCGTACCCGTACATGGTGCGCGAGCTCCAACGCGTCGTCGGGGACGAGGCCCGCGAGCAGTGCCGGGAGGTCCTCGGCGGAGCGGACCCGGACGTCGTCGTCGCCTGCATCGGCGGGGGGTCGAACGCCGCGGGCACGTTCGCGGGGTTCGTCGACACGCGCTCCGCCCTCGTCGGCGTGGAGGCCGCGGGGGGAGCAGCCCTCGGCTCCGGCGTCCCGGGCGTCGTCCACGGGATGCGGTCGATGTTCCTCCAGGACGAGGACGGCCAGATCCTCGAGGCGCACTCGATCTCGGCGGGGCTCGACTACCCGGGCATCGGACCCGAGCACGCGCAGCTTGCCGCCGTCGGTCGGGCGACCTATCACTCGGTCGGGGACGACGAGGTGCTCGACGCGTTCCGCACGCTCGCCGCGACCGAGGGGATCATCCCCGCGCTCGAGCCCGCGCACGCGGTCGCGTGGCTGCTCCGTGCGGCGCGCACGGGGGAGGTCCCCCCGGGGTCGACCGTGCTCCTCACGATGTCCGGGCGCGGGGACAAAGACGTCGCTCAGGTCATGGAGATGCAGTCGTGACGGGTCCCGGCACCCACCAGGTCGGGGCGCTCGAGGCGAGGCTCCGCGAGCGGAGGGACGCGGGGAGCAAGCTCGTCGTCCCCTACCTGACGGGCGGGCTCGACGGCGAGTGGATCGACACGCTCCGGGCGCTCGCGGCAGCGGGCGCCGACGCGATCGAGGTCGGGATACCGTTCTCGGACCCGGTGATGGACGGGCCGACGATCCAGGAGGCGTCCGAGCGGGCGCTCCGGTCGGGGACGACGCGGCACTCGATCCTCGACGCGCTCCGCGGGGCGGACGTCGACGTTCCGATCGCGGTGATGACCTACTACAACCTCGTCGCCCGGGCCGGCCACCGGCGGAGCGCGAGCGAGCTCGCTGCGGCCGGCGTCGCGGGCGCGATCCTCCCGGACCTTCCTCTCGACGAGGCGGGCCCGTGGCTCGCGGCCGCTGACGAGGCCGGCGTCGCCACGGTGCTCCTCGCCGCGCCGACGACGCCCGACGACCGGCTCGCGGCGATCGGCGCGCGCTCGCGGGGCTTCCTCTACGCGGTCGGTCTCCTCGGGGTGACCGGCGAGCGACGTGAGCTCGCGGCGTCGGCGCGGGCGATCGCGGCCCGCTGCATGGCCGTGACGGACCTCCCGGTGCTCGTCGGCGTCGGCGTGTCGAACGCCGCGCAGGCACGCGAGCTCTGCGAGGTCGCCGACGGGGTCGTCGTCGGCTCGGCGCTCGTGCGGCGGCTCCTCGACGGCGCGGGCCCGAAGGGCGCGGGGGAGTTCCTCGCGGAGCTCCGGGCCGCAGTGGACGGCTGAGGAGCAGGCTGCGCCGGCGGAGACGAGCACCCACGGCCGGCCCCGTACCGCGAATCGTGCATGAGTATGCGATGTGTTGTATCCTCATTCTATGACATCGAGGAGCGGTTGAGCGCGGCGCCCTCGCCAGGGCAGTCGGCCGGGTGGTCGCGATGAAGGCGGCGGTGATCGGTGGCTCGGGGTACCTCGGGGCGGAGCTGCTCCGTCTCCTCGCCGGCCACCCGTCGCTCGAGGTCGTCGCGGTCCAGGCGGACTCCTCCGCGGGGGGGACGATCGCGGCGCGCTACCCGGGGCTGGCGGCCGCGTACGGAGGGACCACGTTCGGGGAGATCGACCCTGGGGCGGTCTCGCACGCCGACGTCGTGTTCGTGGCGGTTCCCTCGGGGCGGTCGCTCGCGATCGTCCCCGAGCTCGTCGGCGGCGCCGGGTGCGTCGTCGACCTCGGTGCGGACTTCCGCCTGAAGGACCCCGCCGCCTACCCGCGCTGGTACGGGTTCGAGCACAGCGCACCGGAGCTCCTCGCTACCGCCGTCTACGGGCTCCCCGAGCGGTACCGTGCGGAGCTCGCGGACGCGCGGCTCGTCGCCGCTCCGGGGTGCTACGTGACCGCGGCCGCGCTCGCGATCGGCCCCCTCGTCGACGCGGGCGCCGTCGAGCGGGCGGGCGTGGTGGTCGACGCGGCGAGCGGGACCTCGGGTGCCGGGGCCGGCGCGTCCGCGGCGACGCACCACTCGCGGATCAACGAGAGCTTCGACGCGTACGGCCTGCTCGACCACCGGCACACCCCGGAGATCGAGCAGGTCACGGGGGCCACGGTGCTGTTCACCCCGCACCACGCGCCGATGACCCGGGGGATCCTCGCGAGCTGCTACGCGCGCGCCTCGCATGCGACGTCGACCGAGGAGGTGCTCGCGCTCCTGGCCGACGCCTACCGGGACGAGCCGTTCGTCGAGGTCGTCCGGGAGCCGGTCGCGACGCGCGAGACGTACGCGGCGAACACGGCGCGTCTCACGGCGCGGCACGACCCGCGCACGGGTCTCACGCTCGTGCTCTGCGCTATCGACAACATCACGAAGGGCGGCGCCGGGCAGGCTCTGCAGGCGGCGAACGTCGCGCTCGGGCTCCCCGAGACCGCCGGGCTCCCGCTCGTCGCGGTGACCCCGTGAGCGTGACCGCGCCGCAGGGTTTCCGGGCGTCGGGGATGGCTGCGGGCATCAAGGAGTCGGGCGCGCCCGACCTCGCGCTCGTGGTCACGGACCCGTCGGGGCCCTTCGCGGCCGCGGCGACCTTCACGACGAACCGGGCGGCGGCGGCCCCGGTCCAGCTCTCCCGGACGAACCTCGTGGCCACGGGGGGGCGCTGTCGGGCGGTCGTCGTGAACTCCGGGTGCGCGAACGCGGTGACCGGCGCGCGTGGCGAGGCCGCGGCTCGCGCGACGGCCGCCGCGGTCGGAGACGCGCTCGACGTCGCGCACGACGCCGTGCTCGTGTGCTCGACGGGGCTCATAGGCATCCATCTCCCGGTGGACCGGGTCGAGGCCGCGGTCCCCGCGCTCGTGTCCGGGCTCGGGTCGGGACGCGAGCACGCGGCGGCCGCGGCCGAGGCGATCCTCACGACGGACTCGCACCGGAAGGAGGTGCTCGTCGAGGGTGCGGGATTCTCGGTCGGCGGGATGGCGAAGGGCGCGGGGATGATCGCACCGAACATGGCGACCATGCTCGCCGTGCTCACGACCGACGCCCGCGTCGCGCCCGATTCGCTCGCGACCGCTCTCGGCCACGCCGTCGCGGGCTCGTTCAACGAGCTCACGGTCGACGGGTGCACCTCCACGAACGACACGGTCGTCGTGCTCGCGAGCGGCCAGGGCGTCACGCCGGGAGCGGGAGAGCTCGAGGAGGCGCTCGCTGCGGCCTGCGCGGACCTCGCGTTCCAGCTCGCCGCCGACGCGGAGGGGACGACACGGGTCGCCCGGGTGCACCTCTCGGGAGCGACGCACGACGCGGATGCGCGCCTCGCGGCCCGTGCGGTCGCGGAGAGCAACCTCGTGAAGACCTCCCTCTACGGCGCGGACCCGTACTGGGGCCGGGTGGTGAGCGAGCTCGGCGCCTCCGGTGCGGCGTTCGTCCTCGACCGGGTCCGCGTGAGCTACGGGCAGACGCTCGTGTTCGCGGCCGGTGACGAGGTCGCGCACGACCGCGACGCGGTCGCCCGCTATCTCGCGGCGCCGGTCGTCGAGATCTTCTGCGACCTCGGGCTCGGCGGCGGCGCGGCGACCGTTCTCACGACCGACCTCGGCCCCGGGTACATCGAAGAGAACATGAGGACCTCGTGATCCTGGACCCGTCGACGCGCGCCGAGGTCCTCGTCGAGGCGCTCCCGTACGTGCGGCGCTTCGCGGGCCGCGTGGTCGTCGTGAAGTACGGCGGGAACGCGCTCGCCGGCGCGGCAGGCGAGGGGCGCGAGGACGCGGTGCTCGTCCGGTTCGCGGAGGACGTCGTTCTCATGCGGTCGGTCGGGATGCTCCCGGTCGTCGTGCACGGCGGGGGACCGCAGATCGGCGCGCTCATGGGACGGCTCGGCAAGACCCCGGAGTTCCACGACGGGCTCCGGGTGACGGACGCGGAGACGCTCGACATCGCCCGGATGGTGCTCGTCGGCAAGGTGAACCGGGAGATAGTCGGCGCCATCAACCTCCACGGGCCGGTCGCGGTCGGGTGCTCCGGGGAGGACGCGGGGTTCATCACCGCCGCCGAGCGCGATCCCGCGCTCGGATACGTCGGGGACGTCGCCTCGGTCGACCCCGCGCTGCTCCGACACCTCCTCCGCGAGGGGCTCGTCCCCGTCGTCGCGACGATCGGGACGGACGCGTCCGGCCAGGCCTACAACATCAACGCGGACACGGTCGCCGGAGCGGTCGCGGTCGCGCTCGGAGCGGAGAAGCTCGTGTTCCTCACCGACGTCGCCGGGGTGTGCTCCGACCGGGAGGACCCGGCGACGGTCATGCGCCGCGTGGGAGCGGGCGCGCTCGAGGAGCTCGTCGCGTCCGGAGCGGTCGGGGGAGGGATGGTCCCGAAGGCGCTCGCCTGCATGCATGCGGTCCGGTCGGGGGTTGCCGCCGCGCACGTCCTCGACGGTCGCGTCTCGCACGTGCTGCTCCTCGAGCTCCTGACGGACGAGGGGATCGGGACGATGGTGGTGGCGCCGTGAGCTCGCACCTCATGGCCACCTACCGGCCGGCCCCGGTGCGCTTCGTGTCCGGGCGAGGTTGCCGGCTCCGGGACGACGAGGGTCGCGAGTACCTGGACTTCCTCTCCGGCATCGCGGTCACCTCGCTCGGGCACGCGCACCCTGCGGTCGCGTCCGCCGTCTCGGCCCAGGTGCACGAGCTCCTCCACGTGTCGAACCTGTTCGAGAACGCGCTCTCGGAGGACGTCGCGTCGCGGATCGACGCGCTCGTCGGGGACGGCACGCCGCTCGACGGCCGGGTCTTCTTCGCGAACTCGGGCGCCGAGGCGAACGAGGCGGCGATCAAGCTTGCGCGGAAGTTCGGTGGCCGCGGCCGCCACGAGGTCGTCTCGGCGCTCGGCTCCTTCCACGGCCGGACGCTCGCGACCCTCCACGCGACCGGCCAGCCCGCGAAGCACGAGCCGTTCGCTCCGCTCCCGGAGGGGTTTCGCCACGTCGCCTACGGCGACCTCGACGCGCTCGCGGCGGCAGCCGACCCGACCCGGGTCGCGGCGGTGCTGCTCGAGCCGATCGAAGGAGAGGGAGGCGTCGTCGTCCCGCCGGCGGGCTACCTCGCCGCGGCGCGGGCGCTCTGCGACGAGCGCGGGATCCTGCTCGTGCTCGACGAGATCCAGACCGGCCTCGGCCGGACGGGGCGTTGGTTCGCGTTCCAGGCCGAGGGGATCCTCCCCGACGTGGTGACGGTCGCGAAGGCCCTCGGGAACGGCGTGCCCGTCGCGGCGTGCTGGGCACGGGCGGAGGTCGCGGCGTGCTTCGTGCCGGGCGACCACGGGAGCACCTTCGGGGGCCAGCCGCTCGCGCTCTCGGCTGCTCGCGCGACGCTGGAGACGATGGTCGCGCTCGACGTGCCCTCGCTCGCACGCGAGCGGGGCGCGGAGCTCGCGGCGTCGGTCGCGGCGCTGCCCGGGGTGCGCGCGGTGCGGGGACGGGGCCTGCTGCTCGGCGCGGTCCTCGACGAGGGCATCGACGCGGCTGCGGTCGTCCGCGACGCTCTCGCGGCGGGGCTCGTCGTGAACGCGCCCACCCGCGACGTGGTCCGCCTCGCCCCGCCGCTCGTCGTCACGCCCGCGGAGTGCGAGGAGGCGGTCGCGGTGCTCCGCTCGGTGCTCTCGAGCGTCGGGAGAGGCGCGGCGAGCGCGGCGGTCGCGGCCCATGGTCGAGGCGCGTCTCCGGACGGGAGGAGCGGGAGATGACGACGGACGTCCTCGGGATCGGTGACCTCGGCGCGGCGGGGGTCGCGGCCGTCCTGGACCTCGCCGGGCAGCGCGTCGGGCCCGTGCTCGCGGGCCGGGGAGCGGCGCTCGTGTTCGAGCACCCGTCGGCCCGGACGAGGAACGCGTGCGAGATGGCCGTGGTGCAGCTCGGGGGCCACCCGGTGACGATCCGGGCGGACGAGGTGGGATTCGGCGTGCGCGAGAGCGTGGAGGACGTGGCGCGCACGCTCGGCTGCTACCACGCGCTCGTCGGAGCGCGCGTCGCGCGCCACGCGACGCTCGAGCGGATGGCCGCCGCGCTCGCGGCGGCGGGACGCGACGTCCCGGTCGTGAACCTGCTCTCGGACCTCGAGCACCCGACGCAGGCGCTCGCCGACCTGCTCACGATACGCGAGGAGCTCGGTTCGCTCGAGGGGCGGACGGTCGCGTACGTGGGGGACGCGAACAACGTGTGCCGCTCGCTCGTGCTCGCCTGCGCGCTGTCCGGCGCGCGCGCCACGGTCGCGAGCCCGGTCGGCTACGGGCTCTCGTCCGCAGACCTCGACCGCGTCGCAGAGCTCGGGGGCGAGGTTCGAGTCGGCGTGGACCCGCGAGAGGTCGTCGAGGGAGCGGACGTCGTGTACACCGACGTGTGGGTGTCGATGGGCGAGGAGGGTGCCGACGCGAAGCGCGCGGCGCTCGCCGGGTACACCGTCGACGAGGCCCTGCTCGAGGCCGCGGGCCCCGGTGCGATCTTCCTCCACTGCCTCCCCGCGCACCGGGGCGAGGAGGTGAGCGCCGGCGCGCTCGAAGGGCCGGCGAGCAGGGTGTGGAGACAGGCGGAGAACCGCATGCACGCGGCCCGCGCGCTCTTCGCGTACGTGCTCGGCGCCCGTCCGGACGCGCGCCCGGCGCCGTTCCGGGATCCTGCGTGAGCCGGGTCCCGAAGAACCGGCGCCAGCACGTCGTCGCGCGGCTGCTCTCGGAGCACGCGGTCACGAACCAGGCGCAGCTCGTCGAGCTCCTCGGCGCGGAGGGCGTCGACGCGGCCCAGGCGACGGTCTCACGCGACCTCGAGGAGCTCGGAGCCGTGCGCGTGCGCATTCCCGGAGTCGAGGGCCAGGTGTACGCGATCGCGGAGCTCCCGAAGGACCAGGTCGCTCCCGTCGACCACCTCCGGAGGGTGCTCGGCGAGTGGGTCGTCGAGCTCGGGGTGTCGGGCAACCTCGTCGTCGTGCGGACGCCTCCCGGGTCCGCGCACGTGGTCGCGTCGGCGCTCGACCGAACGAGCCTCGACGGCGTTCTCGGCACGGTCGCGGGCGACGACACGCTCCTCGTCGTCGCGACCGAGGAGGTCGGCGGGCCCGGGCTCGCGGAGCGGCTCGCGGAGCTCGCGGGTGGGGGGGAGGCGCTGTGACGCTCTGGTCCGAGCGAATGGGCGTCGAGCCCGACCCGCTGATGATGGCGTTCTCGGACAGCCTCGCCGTCGACCGACGGCTCGCGTCAGACGACGTGCGCGCCTCGGGCGCGCACGTGCGCGGGCTCGGACGTGCGGGGGTGCTCTCGGCGGGCGAGGTCGACGTGCTCGTCGCCGCGCTCGAGCAGGTCGGCGGGGAGCTCGCCTCCGGGCAGTTCGCGTTCGTACCGGGGGACGAGGACGTGCACACCGCTATCGAGCGCCGGGTCACCGAGATCGCGGGTGACGCCGGAGCGCGCCTTCACACGGGACGGAGCAGGAACGACCAGGTCGCGACCGCGCTCCGGCTCTACACGCGTCGAGAGCTCGCGACGCTCGGGAGAGCGGCGCTCGACCTCGCGGAGACTCTGCTCGTCCGCGCGCGGGAGGCGGGCGACGCGCGGCTGCCCGGGTACACGCACACCCAGAGGGCGCAGCCGGTGCTGCTCGCACACCATCTCCTTGCGCACGGTTGGGCGCTCGGCCGCGACGTCGACCGGATCCGGGACGCGTTGCGGCGTGTGGACGTGTCTCCGCTCGGTGCCGGTGCGCTCGCGGGCTCCTCGCTCCCGCTCGACCCGGACGCGACGGCGGTCGACCTCGGGTTCGCGAGGCGGTTCGAGAACTCGATGGACGCGGTGGGCGACCGGGACTTCGTCGCGGAGACGCTCTTTGTCTGCGCGCTCCTCGGCGTTCACCTCTCCCGGCTCGGCGAGGAGGTGGTGCTCTTCTCGACCGAGGAGTTCGGGTTCTACCGGCTCGACGGACGGTGGGCGACGGGGAGCTCGATGCTCCCGCAGAAGAAGAACGCGGACGTGGGCGAGCTCGCGCGGGGCAAGGCCGGGCGACTCGTCGGCCATCTCGCGGGGTTCCTCACGACCTTGAAGGGGCTTCCGCTCTCCTACAACCGGGACCTCCAGGAGGACAAGGAGCCGTTGTTCGACTCCCTCGACCAGGCGACCCTCGCGTGCCGCGCGTTGCGCGGCCTCCTCGGGAGCGTGGTGTTCGACTACGACACGATGCGTGCCGCGGCGGACGCGCCGTCGCTCGGGGCCGTGGACCTCGCGGAGTGGCTCGTCGAGCGCGGCGTGCCGTTCCGCCACGCGCACGGGATCGTCGGAGCTCTCGTGCGAGACTCGATCGAGCGGGCGGCTCCGCTCGCGGAGCTCGTGGCCGCGAGCCCGGAGCTCGGGCCGGACGCGGCGGCTCTTCTCGCCCCGGGTGCCGCGTCGCGACGGCGCCGCACGGCGGGCGGAGCGGGCAGCGAGGCGGTCGCCACCGAGCTCGACCGCTTCGCGCACGCCCTGTCGGAGGCGAGGAGGGCTCTCGAGGAGGGCGCAGGCATCCGCTGACGCACGGGGAGCGCGGTCGTGAACGTGTGCACGGGCATACGCGGATCCGCTAGGGTGTCCGAGGCACGGCACCGGCTCCGCAGGTCGCGGCGCGCGTGGGGCGGACCCGTACGGGGACGCCGGGCGGTCGCCCTGGATTGACAGGGAGTCGGCTCGTGCTAAGGTAACAATCCGCTTCGGTGGCCTGGCCACCGGAGCACGCACCGCCGGGCGGCTCGTCCGTACGGCGGTCGTGATGCGGGGCTGGGGCCCGGGCACTGTCCGGGCGTGGCGGCTCCGCAAAGCGCACAGGCACCTCCTTCCGAGAGGAAGTGTGCCCGCGCCGCTCCTTGAGAACGGAATAGGAACAGCCAAAAGCCAGTGCGGGCGGCTGCGGGCTCCCCTTCGGAGGGGCGCGCGGTCGCACATGTCAATTGCACTGAACAACGGACAACAACAACGTGCGTTTTTGGTGCCAGTCGGGACGGGGCGTCAGGCCCCGGCCCGGCTCTTCAATGATCGACTCGGCGGCCTCGGCCGTCGTGAGATCTCGATGGAGAGTTTGATCCTGGCTCAGGACGAACGCTGGCGGCGTGCCTAATACATGCAAGTCGAACGGGGTCCATCCGGTGGCAACACCGGTGAAGACCTAGTGGCGAACGGGTGCGTAACACGTGAGCAACCTACCCCGGAGACCGGAATAACAGCGGGAAACCACTGCTAATGCCGGATGCCCCCACGAGCCCGCATGGGCTTGTGAGGAAAGGGTTTCCGCTTCGGGAGGGGCTCGCGGCCTATCAGCTTGTTGGTGGGGTAACGGCCTACCAAGGCGACGACGGGTAGCTGGTCTGAGAGGACGATCAGCCACACTGGGACTGAGACACGGCCCAGACTCCTACGGGAGGCAGCAGTAGGGAATCTTGCGCAATGGGCGAAAGCCTGACGCAGCAACGCCGCGTGGGGGATGAAGGCCTTCGGGTTGTAAACTCCTTTCAGTGGGAACGAAAATGACGGTACCCACAGAAGAAGCCC